>NZ_JBEYWW010000051.1:0-55871 GCF_040644635.1 Microbispora sp. NPDC046933
CCTTCATCAACGGCAAGCTCCTCGAACGCCCCGACGATCAGCCCTCACCAGCAGCTGCTTAGGAACTCGTGATCCACAGGTCTTGACGATTGCTCAAGAGGACCGAACGGTTAGCGAATGGCGACTGGCTGCTGAGGTGACGGCGCGGCGATTCGGTCGGCGAGGGCCTTGAATTGGGCGCGCGGCGGGCAGCCCGAGCTGCGGGCGGTAATTCGGCAGTGCAACCTGTCCTGTCCCGCGACATGCTTGACATGTCAGTCCCAGGACATGTTTGACAGATGCCGTTTTCGGTCGCTCTGGCATGCCTCGTTTGAGGGCGTAGCGCGTCAGGAGGCCAGCCCATGGCGTCGGGGTTGCTCGATCGGAAAGATGGTCCCATGGACATCAGCGGCGACTACGAGCTGACCCGAGATGAGTTCAAGCGCGCCGTGAGCGCGATCATCGGCCGACAGCGGTTGATCATCTTCTGGATGATGACACCGGTGCTGGCGGCCATGGGACTCATGAGGGTGACCAGCGGGGATGCCGGATTCGGCACCTTCCTGCTCACCTGCGGGCTTCTCTGCGGGCCCTTGGCGACCTGGCGGGTCACCCGGACAGCCCGCCTTCAGGCCCCACAGTTCTGCCTTCCCACAGCGATCCGCCTGACGAACGAGGCATACCACGCGAAGACGGCCCAGTACACCTCCATAAGATTATGGGCGTCATTCCTGAAGATCCGCGAAACCCGGGAGTTCTGGCTTCTTTACACGCACCAACGGTTTGCCGTCATTATCCCGAAGAGGGTATTCGACGCGGCCCAGCAGCGAGAGATCAACGACTTTCTCCGGGGCGCCGTCATGCAGCGAAGCATCCCTTTTGGAGAGCTCGGTGGGACGGCGCCTCCTCAGTCCCGCGAGTGCGCCGAGGAGGGACGGTAGCGCGCCGACCGCGAAGCATGCGGCCAGGGTGAGGTGTCCTATGAGGAGTCCCACGGAAGCCGAGCCCGCGGCGTTTCCGGTATTGAACGCCGTATTGACCCACGCGCCGGCCTGCGTCTTCGAGTCGGGAGCCGCGGCCCTGTCCGCCAGCATGTAGGCCGTGGTGAGGACCGGAGCGACGAACAGCCCTGCGACGCCGACCAGCAAGCACAGCGCGACCAAGTTCGATACGAACCCGGCGGCGGCCAGAGGCACGGCCAACGCGTCACCAACAGGGGCAGCCGACGTTCCAGGTTCAGCCGCCACGACACGGCGCCATAGGCCAGGCCGCCGGCAGCGCTTCCGGCGGCCAGTGCGGCCTCGACCCAGGCGACCGCGGCAAGTCCCGCGTATTGCTCGGCGAAAGCCACGACGAGGAGGTTCAGCGCGCCCAGCGCCATGCCTACGCCGCCGGCGACCAGGATGGGCTGGCGCAGGCCGGCGGTGGTCGCGAGCAGACTCCGCCAGCCGTTGGTGCGCTCGTTGGACGACGGCTTGGCACCCCGGCAGCCCGAGAGCTTCCGCGAGCGGCTGGACCTGCGGCGGGCGAAAACGCCAGCGCCAGTGAGCCGATGGTCACCAGGCCGGCCAGGGTGTAGGAGCCGGTGGCCTGAGTGAATGCCAGGACCAGGGAGAAGAAAGACGATTCCGTAGGACAACCGTCCGACCAGCGCTGCGACGAAGGTGCGTCCGGCGAGAGGGGTGCGAAGAACGGCGTAGTAGGACGCTGCGGATTGCGACGACATGAGGAGACCTCGAAAAGGCAGCGTCAGGCCGGTGTTCGGCGGTGAACGCTGCGGACCTAAGGGGACCGCTTCCGCATCAAGCCCAATGGTGAAGGGGGGCGACGCGTGGCCGCTCTTCAGGCACGAGGGTGGAGCATCGGCGTGATGCTAACAGAACCCATGCATCCACTTGAGGCACCATGCGGTCACCGCCGTGCGCCCCGGCATCGCACGCGAGCGCCCTCGATCACCAAGATCAGCAAAGCGGCCCCGCCCCGCAATGCATCCGGACACGTCAGTGCTGGGCGTGACCCAACGGCCCGGTCTCGTCTGGGTCGGGCACGGCCAGAAGGGCCTCGGCGCCGTGTTCGAGCATCTGGGCTGTTTCGGTCGAGCGCGGAAGCATCGATTTCTCGTAGTTGCGTACGGCGTCGTCGATCGTGGCGGAGCGGACGAGTGCGAGCGCGAGTTCGGCGGCGTCGAGCATGGCGAGGTTGACGCCGACGCCCAGCGGTGGCATGAGGTGTGCGGCATCTCCGAGGAGCGTCACGCTGGGCGAGTGCTCCCATGTGTGCGGCACCGGCAGGGCGAAGAGCGGCCGATCGACGTAGGCGCCGTCGTTGTCGGTGATCATCCGGAGCATCTGCGGTGACCAGGCCGCGTACTCGCGGAGTAGATGGGCGCGGATGCCCTCGGTGTCGTCGGCGCGAAGCCCGTTCGCCGCGATCCAGTCCACGGGGACGCGCTGCATGATGTAGACGCGCATGTGGCCGCCGCTGTTCCGCTGCGCGAAGAGGCCACGCTCCCCGTCACCGGCGTGGGCGCTGCCTTTCCCGACCAGTTCGGAAAGCTCGGGGTGCGCGGTCTCCATGTCGTCGAACCATGCCTCGAGGAAGCTGACTCCCGTGTAAAGCGGTGTCGCGGGCGACACGGCGGTGCGGACGCGGGAGAAGGCGCCGTCCGCGCCGATCACGAGATCCGCCTCGACGGCCGTCCCGTCGGTGAACGTCAGTGTTCGCGGCCCGTCGGCCGGTCCGCTCACCGATTCGAGAGTGCGTCCCCACTGAACGGTCCCCGCAGCGAGTGAACGCAGCAGGAGATGGCGAAGCTGTCCGCGGTCGATCTCGGGGCTGACCGTTTCGCCCTCGTCCGGCACATGGTGGGCCAGGACGCGCCCCGCCGGGTCCATCCGGCGCATTTCCTGCCCCTCGAACCTGGCGAGCGCGAAGAACTCCTCCAGCAGGCCCGCTTCACGGAGTGCGAGCTGGCCGTCTTCCTCGTGCAGGTCGAGCGAACCTCCCTGGTTGCGGGAGTTCGCATCCGGATCACGGTCGTACACCGTCACCGGAATGCCGTGCCGCTGCAGGATGCGTGCGCACGTGAGGCCTCCCGGGCCGGCGCCGATGATGCTGATCCGCGCGTTCACGGGGGTCGGAGAGCCCATGGTGGATTCCTTTCGTCGGTGGGGTTCCCGGCGCCGCCATGGCGCGGCGAGGACCGGTGCCGCGACCACGATGGGCGGCAACCCCTGCGGAGACCACGAAAGCAGAAATGAGTCCACAAGTGCAACTGTTCCAGTTTCTGCTTCAGTTCAGTTGTGGAGTACAGTGACGTCATGCCCGACTCTCCGACCGTTGGCCGTCGCGAGCGTAAGAAGGCCGCGACGAGGCAGGCCATCGCCGACGCCGCCCTGGAGCTCTTCCTGGAGCACGGTTTCGAACGAGTGAGCGTCCGCGACATCGCCGAAAAAGCCGACGTGTCGACGACGACCCTGTTCGCGCACTTCCCGAGCAAGGAGGCGCTGGTCTTCGACCGCGAGGAGGAAGTCGAGGCAGAGCTGACCGCCGCCGTCCGCGAACGGCCCGAGGGCCAGAGCGTGGTCGAGGCGCTCCGCGTCCACGCGCTGAAGGCCTGGGTGTCGATCACGTCGGATCCCCGTCTGCATCAGCACAATGCGCTGGTGGACCAGACGCCCGCGCTTCGTGAGTACGCGGAGCGTATGTGGATGCGACATGCGGGCGCCCTCGGCGCCGTGATCGCGGAGGAACTCGGCCGGGAGAGGGATGATCTCGCATGCTCGGCACTCGCGCGGTTCGTCCTGGAGATCCCGATCCTGGCCAATGGCCGACACGATCCGCGCGCGGTGGTGGAGACGGTGTTCGACCTGCTGATCCACGGTTGGGGGTCACAGCAAGATTCCGAGGTGGATCGGACCTGACTTGCCCAGCTCGCCGCCGTACTCAGGCCAGCGCCAGGCACACCGCGAACGGGACGGGGATGAGCACGGCCGCGCCAAGCCATGCCGCCCGCCTTCGTCCGCGCCGGAGCGGGAGAATCACGTCGATCACAACCACCGATGCCACCATGAAGGCGCCGGTCACCGTCAGGAGAAGCATGACGGGGTACGCGTGATCGAGAGTCGTGTAGTCGCAGTTGACGAGACCCGGCCTGGCGAGGTCTTCCGTGCTCTTGCAGTCCATCGGCAGGTACTCGGTCAGCAGCCACCACGCCAGATAGAGCGGCACACTCGCGGGCAGACCCAGTCCGAGATTTACCAGAACGGGACCCCAGAGGCCGGCCCTTCTTCCTCCCTTACGCCTGGCACGCGCATCCGTCCTGTACGGGGTCATCGCCACGCCCTTCCTCCGGAGGCCCCGGGTGCGGCCCCGAAGCAGCCGCACAATCGACAGTGCCGGAATTCACAGAGGGGTTGAGGCGGTGGTCTCGGGCACGAAGGCGATGCCGTCGAAGTGCTCGGCGAGCACTGTGGGCATGTAGCTGAGTTTGTAGGTGAACCGCCGCGCCACCGCGCCGTAGCTACGCATCTGGAGGGGTTCGCCGAGCCATTGATTCACGGTCTCCGGCCGTGGTCCGCCCCGCAGGTCGATCACATGCTCACCCGGATGAGCGGTCGCCAGGTGGGCCTCCACGATCATCGGCCTCTGGACGAGCGGGGCGTGGAAGGTGACCGGGGGCTTGGCCGGGTTCACCTTTCCGAATCGTGGCCGGCGGGCCCGGAACCGGCCCTCTCCGAAGAGCACACCGAGTGCGTAGTACGCCTCACCATGGCGCCGGCTGAGATGCCAACCCATCGCGGGCACCGAGCCGCCGCTGTGGCTGCCCTTCATGATGTGGCCGTTGTGCGCCCAGAGGGCGACCTTGGCGTTCGGGTCGGCCAGGAGCAGGTCCAGGTTGTCGGCGAGATAGCGGTCGCGAGCGACGCTGACGGTCTGGGCGGGGTCTGGATGCCGGAACGGCCGGCTCGCGAGATCGGCGTTCTGCCGCACGATCCGCGCATGCTCCAGTGCGTCATCCGGGTCGGAGACGGCGGCCCGGCCGGCCAGGAAGTCCTCCACGCGGCGGGCGTGGGCTTCGATCTGCCGGTCGAGCGGTGGGCCGACGCCCAGGCGCTTTCCGGCAAGGGGAGCGAGGGGGCCGAGCAGGCCCGGCGCGTCATCGCCGAGGTGGGTACGCAGGGCATCCAGCGACGCCGCCGGACACTGCGGGTCGATCCCCGCGAACCGTACCTTCCGCGAGGCGGTGCGGTTGTGGTCGCGCAGCCATTGGACGACCGACAGCATCTCCGCCGTGTGCAACGTCCAGAAGCCCAGACCGGCGAGGGCCTGAACCGGATCGCCGGAGCCGCCCTGCACGTAGTCGTCCACCGCTCGCGACGCCGAGGCACTGGCCTCCACCGCGAGCGTCGTGAAGCCCAGATCCTCGACCAGGAACTCCAGCAACCGGTGCCTGATCAGGAAGAACTCCCGGCTGCCGTGCGTGGCCTCGCCGAGCGCCACGACCCGCACCCCCCTCCAGGACGGCGCGGAACGGTGCCAGGTCGGCGGTTCCGGCGCCCGGATGCAGGCCATTGAGCGGTATCGCCCGCGACCTGAGCCACTCAGCCACCTCGTCCTCGGTCATCTTGCCGGGCACGGTGCTCCTCACGGTCGGCGGTCACGAAGGAGGCTACAACGATCAACCTGGACGGGAGGAGGGTCAAAGACCCGTGACGGTGCTGCGGCGTTCGAGGAGGACGACGTCGCGCCAGCGGTCGTGGTGGCGGCCGATGCGGTGGCGGGTGCCGACGACGCGGAAGCCGGCCTTCTCGTGCAGACGCAGGCTGGCGGTGTTCTCGGGAAAGACGCCCGACTGGATTGTCCAGACGCCCTCGGCCTCGGTGGACTGAATAAGGGCTTTCAGGAGCGCCAGCCCGACTCCGCGGCCACCGTGGTCGGGGTGGACGTACACGGAGTGCTCGACCACTCCGGCGTAGACGCAGCGGGAGGAGACGGCGCTGACCGCGACCCAGCCGATGACCTGCCCGCTGGCGGCGTCGACGGCGACGTGCCGGTGGAGCGGCAGCCTCGCGGCGTCGAACGCGTGCCAGGTCGGCGCCGTGGTCTCGAAGCTGGCGTTTCCGCCGTCGAGACCGGCCTGGTAGATCGCAAGAACCTGCGTGGCGTCGGTCTCCCGCATGGGGCGAATGATGACGCCGGGCTGGAGGTCGGCGACCACACCGGCTCTCACCTTGTCGACATGCTCGGACACGTGCTCCTCCAATCGGCGTCACGCTGTCTCGGCGAAGGCCTTCGACGCGGGCGTGAGCAGGGCCGACATCCGGGCCAGTACGGCCGGGTTGAGCCAGTAGTAGACCCAGGTGCCCCGGCGCTCGGACTCGACGAGCCCGGCCTGCCTGAGCACCTTCAGATGATGGCTGATCGTCGGCGGGGTGAGGTCGAAGGCCCCCGTCAGGTCGCACACGCACGCCTCGCCGCCTTCGTGGCAGGCGATCAGCGACAGCAGGCGCAGCCGTACGGGATCGGCGATCGCCTTGAACAGCGGCGCCAGTTCGGTCGCCTCGCTCTCGGGCAGCGGTTCGCGGGTCAGCGGTGCGCAACAAGCGTCGACGGTTGGCAGCCCTTGTTTCGACATGTGTCTAATTTGACACTTATCTAGGCAAGAGCGCAAACTGCGGTCATTCTCTGATCAGAAGGAGGGCCCGTGTCCCGTGTTCAGCTCGCTCTGCGCGTCGCCGACCTGGAAGGCTCGATCGCGTTCTACTCCACTCTCTTCGGCGTCGAGCCCGCCAAGCGCCGGCCCGGGTACGCCAACTTCGCCATCGCCGAGCCGCCGCTCAAGCTGGTCCTCCTGGAGGGCGAGCCGGGGGAGCCGACCCGGATGGACCACCTGGGCGTCGAGGTCGAGGACGACGCCCAGGTCACGGCGGCGACCGAACGCCTGAAGGAGGCCGGCCTGGCGACCTTCGAGGAGAACGACACCACCTGCTGCTACGCCCTCCAGGACAAGGTGTGGGTGCACGGCCCCGGCGGCGAGCCCTGGGAGGTGTACGTGGTCAAGGCCGACAGCCCCACGGCCGGCAGCCTCACGATCGGCACCGTCCAGAAGGAGGCCGGCTCCGCCTGCTGCGCCACCGACACGCTCACCGGCGGTGCCGGCTGACCGTTCCGCCGAGCCGGGCGGGCCGCCACATCAACAGCACCACCGCCACGAAGGCGAGGGCGACCACCACCAAGAAGAGGGCGTACGGGAAGGAAGTCGTCCCTTCCGGCTCTTCCTGGGGCGTCGGGTCCACCACCGGGGCGATCTGGTCGACGAGGGCCTTCGCCTTCAGCGTGGGGTCGCCCTGCGGCGCGTGCCCGAGATCCGCTGCTCCGATGACCTGGAGCAGGTCCTGCCGCATCGGCTCGCCCACCGCGTTGTTGACGAGCACGACCAGCCTGCGCTGCGGTAGCGGCAGGTCTCGCGGAGCCAGGCGCCGGTAGCCCTCGAAGACGCTCGCGTTCTCGGGAACGATCGCGGCGGCGGCGGAGCCCTCGGCCAGCCGACGGGAGATCTCCTGGGCCGGGACGGTGGTCAGCCGGACGCCACGCTCGGTCAGCGCGCGCAGCTGCTCCCCGCCGATCGTGTTGCGGACGAGGATGTCGTCGCCCTCGCCGGGACGGTCGAGGAATCTTTCCGGCTTGATGCCGTCCTTGACGAGCAGGACGTCGGGGTTCGTCACGCGAAGGTCCGCCAGCTCGCTGAGGCCCCACGCCCGCAGGTCCTCCCGTACGTCCCTGCCGGTGTACTGACCGCCGCTGACCGCCCCGAGGACGTCGAGGTCGTACGCGATGGTCACGGCCGGCATGCCAACGGGCGGCGTGACGGTCGCGGGGTCGATCGGCTCGATGGCCGGGGCATAGCCGTCGCGGCGGAGTCTCTCGGCGAAGACCTGGGCGGCGTACCGCTGGTCGGCGGGCGCCTGGACGACCACTTTCGCCGGCGGCGGGGAGAAGACCTCCGGGGGAGATTCCCTCGCGTCGCCCAGAGTCAGGAAGACGGCCACGACGGCCGCCGCGACGAGCGCGGCCGTGCCCGTCAGGGTCACCGCCAGGCGCACCCGCCGGTCCAGGGCCCGCCAGGTCCACCGGCGTCCGGCCGGGGGCGCGTCCACAGCGTCGAGGAGGGGAACGAGCATCCGCCGGACGGTCTTCGGCGTGCTCGGCGAGCAGATGAGAAGGTCGGCGACGTCCTGGCTGGGCTGCCTCCGCATCTCCTCGGGCGGAAAGGCCGCGTCCACGAGGCGTGCGTATAGCTGGTCCGCGTCACTCCGGGGATCGATCACACTTCGGAAGCAGTTGCGCTGGAGCAGGACCCTCTGGAGGTGCTGCCGCCTGGTGGGGTCGGTGCCCGAGCGAGCCAGATCCTCGACCGCGGCCCGGACGTCCGCGGCGTACGTGAGCGCGTCGGCCAGCGCCTCGGTGAAGGCGTTTCCCGAGCCGTTCCGGTACGCCACCGTGGTGTCGGTGGTGTCCGTGGTGTCAGTGGTGTCCGTGGGGCTCACGGGCGGGGTGGGAGGAGGGTCAGGCGGAGAGGGGGCCGGTTCGGGTTCGGTCTCCGGCGCCGCGCAACCGGACTGTTCGACCAGGTGGAGCACCTTGGGCCGGTCCTTCTCGATCGACAGCGGTTCGGTCTCCCGGGCGAGCCTTGCGATCATTTCCGTCACCGGGACGTCGGACCGTGTGTAGAACCGGTAGCAGAGTTTCGACGGCGTCTGGTCGTGGACGCTCTCGGCCGGGCGTCCCCAGACCACCGCCTGTGCCCCCTCGGGGGCGTGCCGCGCGAACGACAGCTTGATGGTGTGCTCGCTCGTGCTGCTGGTCCAGGTGGCCGCGGTGAACCTGGTCCGCGTTCCGTACGGCAGCAGCGCCGCGACGGTGTCCGCGAACCGCAGCCGATCGATCATGGGGACGTTGTCGGCGCCGATGACGCACACGGGCCGGCCGTTCAGCAGCAGCGCCGCGGCCGAGAGCGTGTCCGGCCCGGGCGACACCGCCTCCGGGTCGTACGGCGGCACGTCCACGGTCAGCGGAGGCCGCGGCGCCGGCGGCAACGCGGCGAAGGCGGTGTAGAGCGAGCTGTACGACACGGGCCGGTCGACGAGCTGCTCGTACGGCACGTAGAACCACCGGGTGTAGGCGATCTTGCGGTTGGCGAAGTCGTGGTGACCCGACCACTCCCTGATCGCCAGGACCAGGTAGTGGGAGATCTCTCCGTTCTCGCTGATCCTCGCGGTCCCGATCGTCACCTGGGGCAGGTCGCCGGCGGTGCCCGCGGTGTAGCGGTGCCTGAGCTTGTCGAACACCTCGCGATCGAGCCGCCCGTCGCTCCACTCCAACAGGCCGTATTCGTCGTAACTGCCGGGCCGCTTGCCTTCCAGGGCCCACTCGAAACCGATCACCGGGGCCCGCCCGCGGCGAGGCGCCGTCCGAGCCACAGCATGGGCTCGACGACGTTGATGGGATGGACCTGTCCCCGGATCCGCAGGTCCCTGCCCGCCTCGGGCAGCAGGTTCTGGTAGTCGTTCCAGTCGAACGTCTTGGTCTGCGGCCGTACGTAGAAGCCGATCGACGAGGTGACGAAGAACTCGACGCGGGTGCGGTGGAAGAACTGGTCCAGGGCGTTGACGACCATGTCCGCGTTGCCGCTCGCGGACACCTCGCACAGCGCCCGGAACAGGTCACGGGCGTCCTCGCTGCTCACCCGGGGGAATCCGTACTCGTCGTCCGGCGCGGAGTCGAGCAGGTGCAGCTTCTCCGCGGTCTCCAGCACCCGGGGGTCGTCGAACTTCGTGATGCAGACCGCGACGTGATGGGGGAGCATCCCGTCCCGCAGCTCGCCGGTCTCCAGCATCTTCTCGGCGAGGCGGGTGAGCGGCGGGTGCAGGTGGTCGAAGGCGTCACCGAGCTCGAACTCCCGGATGGGGTCGAAGAGGAAGACCAGGCCTCGGCTCTTCGCCAGATTGTCCATCATGCGCCGGCGCAGGTCGTCGACGATCTCGGGGCCGTTCCCGGGCCGGAGGGGGCCGGCGCTGAACAGACCTCCCGGCGCGTCGAACATGCTGATGCCGATCTTCAGCGGCGGGGCGGGCCGGGCTCTGCGCAGCCAGCGGCGCTCCTGCCGCTCGGCCGGCCCGATCAGCGTCCAGCGGTAGTGCTCCAGGCTCTGGCTCGCCTCCGGGAAGATCTTCCCGCTCGACAGCGCGCTCGTTCTCTCGATGAGGTAGTCGGACGAGGCGGCGTCGGATCCGATGATCTTCCAGTCGTCCTTCCGCCGCATCAGCGCGATGTTCAGGGCGGCCAGCAGCGTGGTCTTGCCGCTGCCGGGGGCGCCCCACATGGCGATGTCGTGGGCCGGTGGTCCCGGTGTCGGGTCGGACTGCATGCCTGGTCTCACTCCGTCTCGTCGAGGAGGGGGAACGGGATGGGGAGGGCGGCGGGCGCGGCCAGCCCCAGGTCGGCGGCCAGCCCCCGGATGTCGAGGGCGTCGAGATGCGCGAGCGCGTCCGCGCCGAGGCGGCGCCAGGCCGGGTGCGCGGAGGCGTCCCGGCGGTCGCAGATCGCGGCGAGCACGGTGTCCGGCCGGCTCTGGACACGGCCCACGAGTAACCGCCAGTCGTGCGGGTGCGGGCAGGGCAGGATCAGCGACCGGTTCGTACGCGCCGGGTGCGGCGGGCGGTCGCCGACCGTGAGCAGGACCGTGCGCACGTGCTCCGACGCCGCGAGCCGCCGGGTCACCGCGTCCAGCATGTCCTCCACTTGGGCGGCGTGGGGGTAGTAGGGGTATCCCTCGGTGATCGCGCCGCGCTCCTCCAGCAGTTCGAGGGCGGCCAGCGCGCGCTCGGGCGCGACCTGCCACGCGGCGACCTCCACCGGATGCTCTCCGGTTGACCGGTCGTCGTAGGAGTGCGCGCCGTAGGCCACGAGAGAGACCCGCAGAAGGCCGGAGAGCTCGGCGGACAGGAAGCTGACCACCTGCCGCACTCGGCTCAGTCGCTCCTCCACCTTGGCGTCCGGCCCGCACACCTCGACCGCGCAGATCAGATGCGCCGGTGCGGCCCTGGGCGGCAACTGTGACGGCGCCGCCGCGACGAGGTCGGCCCAGCCGCGCGGGTCCCGGGTCAGCTCGGGCACGCCGGTGAAGCGCACCTTCCCCGGTCGCACCAGTTCGGCCGTCAGCAGGTAACGCCCGGGGGTGAGCCCGGCGCTGTGCACCGACAGCAGTCTGGGCTCCCGGCCCTGCCAGGTGACCACGGCGAACGCCGTGCCGTACTCGTCTCCGGGCTCGCAGCGGACGGCCACCTCGGACCGGGTCCCGGGGAGGGCGCCGATCGGGAACAGCTGCTTGCTCCCCAGCCGCAGCCGCCCGGTCGCGGGGTCGGCGCGCATCACGACCAGGTCGTACGACCGTGACAGCGGGTCGGAGGCCAGGACGTCCTCGACGACCGCGGTGACCGGCCCGGTGAAGGGGAAGACGGCGGCGGGCCGCGCCTCGCTCAGCCAGCCGAGCGCCTGGTTCGCCTCCGCGCCGTCAGGAAAGGAGCAGACGAGGACGACCTCGTCGGCGGAGAGCGGGTCGGCGGCCCGGAGCACGGCCTGCTCGGAGGTCAGCTCCTCCCATGACAACGACCAGTAGTGGCAGCGAGGCCTGCCGTTGTCGTCCCGGTGGATTCGGAAGACGGTCATGCCGTCGGCGGCGACCTCCACGATCGTGAGGCGGCCGGTGGCGGTGAGCCCCGCAACGGCCCGGGCGACGGCCTTGCGAAGCAGAGCCTTGTCGGGCTCTGACACGGATCCTCCGTCTGATGTCCTATTCGTCGCCCCCGTCCCCTCATATCCGAACTAGTTGGTAACTATAAAAAGACGACTTGTCATAACGCTATGCTTCTTGTTGTGTCGTTGCGTCGAATGATTATCGGTTACCCGCAATCTTACGGCGGGGATCTACGATAGCCCGAGTCTCGAGCGTTATGCCACGTTCCAATATGGTGCGCGTAGGCGAGGAGAAACATGAGGCGGTTTCTGATTGCGCTGTCCGGAGCGCGGCCCGAGGTGCTCGAACGGTGCCCCACCGAGTACGGGAAGTTCGAGGGCATCGGCGGCGCCGTGCTCACCACGGCCGTCCTCGCGGTCGTCTCGATGACCTTCGCACTGAACAGCGCTCTGGGCGTCAACGTCGTCCTGGCCGTCCTCATCGCGCTGGCGTGGGGCCTCATGATCCTCAGCCTCGACCGCTGGCTGGTCAGCACGATGAAGGCGGACGCCCCGCGCCGCTGGCCGCTGGCCGTTCCGCGCATTCTCATGGCACTCCTGCTCGGCTTCGTCATCTCCACGCCATTGGTGCTCCAGATTTTCCGGTCCGAGATCGATGCCCAAATCGTTCAGATCAAGCAGCGGCGCGCGGACGCGTTCCTCGTGCAGCAGGAGCAGGGCAACGTCGGCAAGGACGTCGGCCAGCTCCGCAAGGAGGTGGCGGACCTGGAAAAAGTCATTTCCTCCGGTGGTGACGTGCCCATCGACACCGAGCAGGACCCGAATGTCAAGGCGCTGACCGCCGAGCGCGCCAGGCAGCAGAAGCTGGCCGACAAGCACTACGACGAGTGGCAGTGCCAGCTGTACGGAGGGCCGTCGTGCCCGAAGAAGGGCGACGGCCCTCTCGCCCAGGACAGCCGGCGCGCGTACGAGAAGGACAAGCGGCGGATCGACCTGATCAACCGGCAGATCGAGGACCGGAAGCGGGAGCTGAGCGCGAGCAGCGAGGAGGCCAAGCAGGCCCGCCTCGCGAGCGCGCAGGACGCCCTGCCCAAGGCGAAGGCGCAGCTCGACGCCGGGATCAGACGGCAGGCGGACCTGCAGGCGTCCTTCGACGCGGAGAACATGGCGACCAACGGCCTGCTCATCCGCATCCAGGCGCTCAACGAGGTGACGGGCAAGGACACCAGCCTCAGCGTCACCCGCCTGCTGCTGTTCCTGCTGTTCCTCCTCATCGAGTGCCTGCCGGTCACCGTCAAGCTGATGCAGCGGCCGGGCAACTACGAGAAGGTCCTCGCGCTGGCCGAGAAACACGAGTTCCGGGACGCGCGGGGCACCTTCACCTCGCACGCCATGGCCGGCCCCGGGACGCCTGCCCCGTCCGCGGGCCGTTCACAGGACATGTGGCGCATCTGGTCCCGTACGGGCGACACCGGCCCGCAACCGGTCGTCACGGTTCCCGAGGACGGCGCGGCGTACCGGGGACCGACGGGCACCCGCGCGGAGACCGTCGGCGAGACCGACGCGTACGACTCGCTGGAGGACGAGGAGCTGAGGCGGATGCCGGACGCCAGGACCATGCGGGTGCCGCGGACCGGTGCCGAGCGCCCCGGAGGAGTCGAGCTGCTGCCCGATGACGACTGAGGCTCCGATGGCGCACCCGGGGCGGGTGATCAGGGACCGCTACGAGCTGAGGTCCCAGCTCGGCCGCGGCGGCATGGGCACGGTCTGGCTTGCGATGGACAGGACGCTCGGCCGGCTCGTCGCGCTCAAGGAAATCTCCCTGACGCCGTACGGGGAGAGAGTCGAGGTCCAGCGGGCGAGGGCTCTGCGCGAGGCCCGGTCGCTGGCCCGGATCAGACACCCCGCGATCGCCGAGATCTACGACGTCTTCGAGGAGGACGGCTCGCCGTGGATCGTCATGGTCTACGTGGAGGGCGGCTCCCTGGACGACCTGATGCGGCGGCGGCCGTTGCCGGAGCCCGAGATCGCCGCCGTGGGACGCGACGTGCTGGCCGGGCTAACGGCCGCGCACGCCGCGCATGTGCTGCACCGCGACGTCAAGCCGGCCAACATCCTCGTGGGCCGCGACGGAAACGTGGTCCTGGTCGACTTCGGCATCGCTCACATCGCCGGCGAGAGCGGACTCACCTCCCACAGCATCATGCTCGGCACCACGGAGTTCATGGCGCCGGAGCGGATCGACGGGCGTGCGGTGGGACCCGCCGCCGACCTGTGGTCGCTCGGAATCACGTTCTTCTGCGCGCTGGAAGGCTACTCGCCCTTCCGGCGGGAAAGCCCCTACGCGACCGTGTACGCCGTCTGCAACGACGACCTTCCGCCGCCTCGCCGCCGCGGGCCGCTGTACGACGTGATCGCCGGGCTGCTCAGGAAGGACCCCGCCCTGCGGATGGGGGCGGCCGAACTCGACCGCCGGTTGGCGGCGATCGCCGCCCCGCGGCGTCCTGAGCCGCCGGTCGAGAGGCCGCGGTCGCGACCACCCCAGCCGCCACAAACGCCGCCAGGCCTGCACGGCTCTTCTCTACACAGCGCCGCCGCGGCGCTCGCCGCGATGGCGCCCGGTGCGGCCGGGCAGGCGTTGGACGCCATGGCCGGCGACCCGTCCCGGGCGGCCGGCGTGCTGGCCCTGCTGCCGGCCGATCAGGCCGGGCGGGTGGTCGGTCACATGACCGCCGGGGGAGCGGCCGCGCTGCTGCGGCAGCTGCCCGCGAGCCGGGGCGCGAGCATCCTGGCGGACGTCGCCGACCGGGTCGCCGCGGACATCCTCAACGCGCTCGGCGCCACACCCGCCGCGGTCCGGTTAGTCGAGGCGATGACGACCCGGCGGGCCCGGCGGGTGCTGGAGTACGTGCCGCCGGCTGTCACCGCGGCCCTGCTCAGGGCGACCACGGACGGCCGCGCCGATCGCCTTCTGGCCGGGCTCAGCCCCGCCGTACGCGCCCAGATCGCCATCGCCGACTGAACCCACTATGCGGGCGGCCCAAGGGGTCGCGGGGGCCATCGATGTGCCGGAGGAGACCGACCGCCACCTTCGCCACAAGGCATCACAAGCCCATCGCTTTTAGCCGATCACTAGGGAGCGCCGCGATGCTCCTGGGCTGTGGCAACCGTGTCGAAGAAGGCGATCTCGATGCGGCCTGGCACTCCCGTCTCGCGCACCCGACCGCAAGTGGAAGGAATCGAAGAAGATGAGGACATTCCTCCTCAAAGCAGCGCCTGCTGTGATGGCTGCCCTGGCCGCTACGGCGGCCGTGACCGTGGCTTCTCCCGCCTCCGCCGCAGCGGTGACGATCAGCGTCAGGCAGGGCTACTCCGAGACCGTGCGGGAGTGGGCGGACGCCTTCACCTGTCCGACGAACCAGGTACTCACCGGCCGCTCGCACTACGGGGACGAGAACGCGCCGACCACCTACTACTGCAGCTGGATCTTCATCAACGGCGAGCAGGTCCAGGTGCACATGGGTGACTGGACCTCCGCGCAGAAGGAGAGCCGATCCAGCTATATCGCCCCGCTGGACCAGGTGCTCGTCGGCAGGTGGCACCAGGACGATGAGAACGGCCCGACGAGGTACCGCACCGCCGCGCTGTACTGGCAGGGGCGGCAGGTGCGGTTGACCGGCGCTTATTGGACCGGTGAGTACAAGGAAAGCAGCCACGGCACCCAGGCGGGCTACAACCGCGTCATGACCGGCCGCTCGCACACCGGGGACGAGAACGGCAAGACCCGATACCAGTACGCCACCGTGACCTTCGAGAGCTGATCTCGCCTGCCGCCACAGCAAGGAGCGGGCGATGCTCCTCCGCCGATGGCGACCGTGTGGAAGTCGATCGAAAGTGAAGAGGAACCGCAGAAGATGAAGACATACCCCAAGGCGGTACTCGCCGGCCTGGCCGCTGTCACGGCGGCGACCATGGCTTCTCCCGCCCCCGCGGCGTCCGCCGAGACGGTGACGATCAGCGTCGATGAGAACTACTCCCAGACCGTGTGGGAGCCCGACGGCGTCCAGTTCACCTGTCCGACGGACCAGGTGCTCACCGGCCGCTCGCACTACGGGGACGAGAACAAGCAGACCACCTACTACTGCAGCTCGATCTGGATCAACGGCGAACGGGTCCAGGTGCGCGTGCTCGACTGGAGCTACGCGCAGAGGGAGAGCAGCCATGTCTATATGGCCCCGGCGGGCCAGGCGCTTGTCGGCAGGTGGCACCAGGGCGACGAGAACGGCCTGACGAGATACCGCCCCGCTCAGCTGTTCTGGCAGGGGCGGCTGGTGGGGCTGACCGGGGCGGGGTGGACCTATGCCTACAAGGAAAGCAAGCACACGTCGAAGGCGGGCTACAACCAGGTCATGACCGGCCGTAAGCACACCGGGGACGAGAACGGCTCGACCCTTTACCAGTACGCCACCGTGACCGTGGGCTGATCTCGCCCGCCGTGGCAAGGGCCCGGCGGACACTGCATGTCCGCCGGGCCTCTCCACAAGCTCCGGAAAACCTACTGAACGGTGATCTTGTCGACCTCGACCGTGATGCCCTTCACCTGGGGGGTGGAGGTGGCGGTCGTGACGGTGCCGGTGCCCGAGGACACGCCCTTGACCGTGAAGGAGTAGGTGAGCGCGCCGCCGGGGGCGCCCGGCGTGCTGGTGATCCGGTAGTCCTGCGTGGGCGGGCCGCTGATCTGGCTGCCTGCGGTGCCGTCCGCGTTCTCGGCGCCGACGGTCAGGCCGTAGGTCGCCCCCGGGTCACCGGGCAGGTTGCCCGGGTCGTAGGCGTACGAGATGTCCTCGGTGCCGTTGAGCCCGATCCACTGCTGGAAGACCTTGAGGCTGTTCGTGCCGTACAGGTAGACGCGCCATTCGACGACGAGCCACCTGTTCACCCCGTCGGTCAGGCTGGCGACGTAGACGCCGGGGGCTCCCTCGCCGTTCAGGTCGGTCCAGTACGACGCGAGGACGCCGTTCGGCGGCGTGGCGTCGGGGAGCGTCTGCGGGGCGAACTGGATGTCCGCCGAGCCGTTCGTGCCGCCCGCGACCGTGTAGCCGTCGGAGACGATGCCGATCCTGTTGTACGTACGGCCGGCGTAGGTGAACGCCGGGACGTTGAAGTTGAGCGCCTCCTCGTCGCCGATGGGCGTCGGGGCGATGCCGAAGGCCGAGAGCGGCAGGTAGCCCGCCGGGGTCTCGCCGGGAGCGATGGTCGGCTTGTCCGGCTGCCTGCCCGCGAGCGTGCCCTTGGCCGTCACGATCTGGCTGCCGATCTTGGTCGCGCCGGTGACGCCGTTGAGCCGCAGCTTGGTGTTCAGCGTGCTGAGCGCGGTGACGTCGGCGTCCTCCAGAGTGTTGTTCTGGACCGTGACCGTG
Source organism: Microbispora sp. NPDC046933 (assembly GCF_040644635.1). Taxonomy (NCBI): domain Bacteria; kingdom Bacillati; phylum Actinomycetota; class Actinomycetes; order Streptosporangiales; family Streptosporangiaceae; genus Microbispora; species Microbispora sp. NPDC046933. The sequence goes on from NZ_JBEYWW010000051.1 coordinate 17,157, forward strand.
CAGGTGGACTCGCCGGTGTTCTTGGCGATGGTGCTCGGGGCGCAGGTCTGGTCGACCGGCACCGCGCCCTCCTGCCGGTAGAAGGCCACCGGGAGGTGCTGCTCCCGCTTGCCGCCGACCTGCTTGAGGTTCACCTGGCCGAAGTACTGCCCGTCGGGCAGGTCCGGCGCGGTGATGACGACAGTGATCTTCTGGCTCTTGCCCGGCTTCACTGTGAACAGCGGCGGCAGCACGGTGATGTTCGCCCCGCTGACGGTGGTGCCCGACGCGGCGTAGGTCAGCGTCTTGCCGGTCGCGTTGACGAGCGTGCGCTTGGCGCTGATCACGCCCGGCATGACGGGCGCGTTGACCGACGGGAGGTTGAGGTCGATCCGGTTCATCGGGTCGGCGGCCGAGGCGGCGTAGTTCGCCGCGGTCTCGTCGAGGGTCAGCCCGGGGTCGCCCGCCTTGGTCAGGTCGATGCGGCCACCGCCGTAGTCGAACGGGTCGGCCGGGGTGGTCCGGTCCTGCTTGGTGACCTTCGTCGTCGCGGTGGTCTCCAGGGCCGACTTGACCTGACCCGGCGTCCAGTCGGGGTGCAGCGCGAACACGAGCGCGCCCGCGCCCGCGACGTGCGGCGACGACATCGAGGTGCCGGCGATCACCTGGTAGAGGTTGCCCGGGGGGCCTTCCAGCGGCGACTCGGGGGTCGGGGTGTTGCCCGCCAGGATGTGCAGGCCGGGCGCGGTGACGTCCGGCTTGAGGAAGTCGCCGCCCGGGCCGCGCGAGGAGAACGTGGTCATCGCGTCGCCCTGCCAGGTGGTCTTCTCACCCTGGGTGAAGCTCGCCGTGCCGCCCGGGTGCGTGCTCAGCCAGGCGAGCAGCACGTCGGTCTCCGGCTTGTCGATGTGGACCGTCGGCAGCCAGTGGTTGTCGGTCATGACGTCGAGCGGCGAGGAGTTGTAGAGGATCATCCCCGCGGCGCCGCCCTGCTTGACCGAATATCCCTTGAGCACCCGGTTCGGGCCGCGCTGACAGGCGACGATCTTCCCGGCGAACAGCCCTGGAGGCGCGGGGTTGACGCACAGCGGGTCGCTGTACGGCGGGGCCGACGCGAGCACCACGGGCAGCGGCGAGGAGATGCCGTGGGTGATCGACGCGCCCTTGATCGACGGCCCGCCGGTCAGCGTGATCGTCGACTGGTAGGTGCGCGTCTGCGTCGAGGCCGCCACGGTGGTCACCCACGGGCCGCGGTGGTCGGTCGTCCCGGCGCCCGGGCCCGAGTTGCCCGCCGAGGCCGACACGAACACGCCCGCCGCGTACGCGTCGAGGAAGGCGAGCTCGACCGGGTCGCTGTAGGGGTCGGCGCCGCCGCCGACCGAGAAGTTGATCACTTTGACGCCGTCGGCGATCGCCTGCGCGACCGCGGCCGCCGAGTCGGACTGGTAGCAGCCCTCCGCACCGCAGACCTTGTAGACCGCGACGTGGGCCGCGGGCGCGATGCCGTGGATCGCGCCGCGGTCGATGCCGAGCGGGTTGGCGTGGTCGACCGGCCCGCCCGCGGACGTGGTGGCGGTGTGCGTCCCGTGGCCGTTGGAGTCACGGGCGCTGTCCCCGTACACCTCTCCGCCCACCACCGCGTTGTACGTCTCCAGGAACGGCTGGCCGGAGATCAGCTTGTTGTTGCACGGGAAGGGGTCGGCCGCCGGCGTGAGCGGGTTGTCGCCGAAGTTACAGGTACGCGGGGTGCCGTCCGCCTTCGGCGGGGGAGCCGGAAGGGTGCCCGGGTCGGCGAACGAGGGATGCTCCGGCCACGCGCCGGTGTCCAGGATGCCGACGATGACGCCCTTGCCCGACGACTTCGCGCCGCCGAGCTGGTTGTAGATCGTGGTCGCGCCGATGAACTCCGCGCTGGAGTCGGTGAGCGGCTGCTCCCGTTTGTCCTCCTGCACGGCCGCCACACCGGGCAGCTTGAGCAGGTCGGCGGCCTTGTCGGCGGGCAGGGTCAGGGCGACGCCGCCGTAGACCGTGCGGAGCTTCTGCCCCACCTTGACGCCGGGGATCTTCTTGCCCAGCTCGCTGAGGAAGGTGTTCTCGATGCCCTCGATGTGCTTCTGGTATTTCGCCGCGTCGCCGCTCTTCAGGTTGAGCGACCTGCCGGTGACCGACGGGCTGGTGCCGGGAAGCCCCGGCAGGCCGCCCTTGTAGGCCGCGAGCGAGTCGTAGTCGAGCTTCACGACGACGCTCGTCCGTTCCGGCGACTTCGAGGCGAGCAGCGCCGCGTCGCTCTTGGCGAGCCGGCCGCTGGCCGACTTGGCGCCCTGCACGCGCTCGGCGCCCGTCAGGGCCGTGGCGCTCCAGGACCGCGACGGGCTGGGGGTCGGGTCCGCGGCGGCGGAGGCCGCCGGGATCATCGCTGTCACGAGGCCGAGGCCGGCGACGATCGCTGTGGTCCGTACGTAGGCAGGTGGGGGCTTCTTCGACACGACACCTCCATGGAGACCTGTGAGGCCTCGCCGTCCAGGCGTGGAGGAGCCGTGCCGCCCACGGGCATGGGAGGGTGCGGCCCTCCCCGTTGGGCGACGAGCGAACGGCCACCCGAGACGGGTGGCCGAAGCTGACTCGGAGTTTAACTAGCGATCGTTTTTCCGGCTAGATCGTTCCATGGGGTGATTTTTCGCGTTGTGTGGTGGCCGGTCAGGGGCGCAGCCGACGAAGTGGCCGTGAAGTTCAGAGAAGGGCGATCAGGCGGCCGACGACCCCGGATTCGAGCACGATCAGCGTGCCGATCCCGGCGAAGACGAGCGGGACGAGCCAGTGCCCGAACCGCTCGGCGAACTCGACGACCTTCTTGTGCGAGCCCAGCCAGGACCCGGCCGCGCACCAGACGGCCACGAGTACGGCGAACACGGCGACGGTGAGCAGGGTGGCGCCGGGCCCGATGGTGCGGAACAGCGGCGTGTAGACGGAGATGTTGTCCGCGCCGTTGGCGACGGTGACGCTCGCGACCGACAGGACGCCCGTGGCCACCGGCGTCGCGGGCGCCCCGTCCCCGCCGGACGCCCGCAGCGCCGCGACCAGTCCGCGTACGCCGAGGGCGAGCGGGACCAGGCCGAGCAGGCCGACCCACTGGTCCGGGACGACCGCGAGGCCGAGGGCGGCGACGCCCGACACGACGACGAGTGCCGCGATGCCGGCGTACTGACCGGCGACGATCTGCCAGGGGCGCGGCCGGCCCTTCGCGCGGGCGGACAGGAACAGCACGGTCAGGATGACGACGTCGTCGACGTTGGTGCCCGCGAAGACCGCGCAGGCGGTGCCGAGCGTGGCCGGAATGCCGTCCATGGCCGGTCAGCATAGGAGATCCGCGTGCTCGGGTATTTCGGGCTGACGAACACTCCGATAACGGATATTCGTGCCTGGCGTGCGTCTAATGCCGATTACTAAACTGCTGAATTTGTGAACGACCAGGCGGAATTACGCGCCGGAGATCGGGACAGGGACCGTATCGCCGAGAGGCTGCGCGCCGCCGTCGGCGAGGGCCGTATCACCCTGGACGAGCTGACCGACCGGCTCGACCGCGCGTACGCCGCGCGCACGTACGGCGAACTGGACGCCCTGGTCGCGGACCTGCCCCCGACCCCGGCGGGGGAGCGGCTGCCGAAGCGGGCGGACGAGCTGCTGCTGTTCACCCGCGGCGCGCGGGCCGTCAGGAAGACCGGACGCTGGACGGTGCCGCCGCGCATCACGCTCGACTGCACCTGGCGGACGGCCGTGGTGGACTTCCGGCACGCGGAATGCCCGCACCGCGAGATCGACATGACCGTCCGGTGCGACTCGATGTTCGGGGACGTCGTCATCCGGGTGCCGGTCGGCTGGCGGGTGGTCGCCGACGAGGTGACCTCCGCCGGGTGGATCCGGCCCAAGCGCGTGCACAACACCTCTCCCGTGCCGCCCGATCCGGACGGCGTCGTGCTGCGGTTGTCCGGGAACATCGGCGGCGACATCTGGGTGCGCTACCACCGGATCCGCTGACGGCCGAGAAACGCCGGATTCCCGATAGGGTGCCCGGATGCCGCATCGCCGACTCGCCGCCCTGGCCGCCGCCGTGGTGGTCGTGGCCGCCGGCCTGGCGGTCCGGGCGCTGCTGCCGGGCGCGGTCGCCAAGTACGCGGGCGACCTCCTCTACACCCTCCTCGTGTACGCGCTGGTCGTCGTGGCCGCGCCGCGCGCCCGGCCGTTCGCGGTGGCGGCCGTGGCGCTCGGTGTGAGCTGGCTGGTCGAGTTCGCCCAGCTCACCGGAGTGCCGGCCGAGCTGTCGGCGCACAGCACGCTGGCCCGGCTGGTGCTCGGCACGACGTTCAACGCTCCCGACCTGTTCTGGTACGCGGTGGGCGCCGCCGTCGGATACGCCGTCCATTCGCTCCGTGCTTCCCCGGCTCGCCCCTGAGCTTGGTGCATAGGTGAACCGATATCGGTTGGTTGTCCATATGAATATTGGACATGTTCCGAACACTTTGCTTTGCTCCTGCGTCTAACGCACCTGTGACGGACGAGAGCAAGGACACCTGATGACACGGACGCTGCCGGTTACGCTGAAAGCCGCCATGATCACGGTCTCCATCCTGGTCGGCGCCGTTCCCGCGGCGACCCCGGCCGCCGCCGCGCCCCGGACGGACGTGTCCACGGCGCTTCGCGCCCTGGAGGCGTCGTTCAAGGGCCGCATCGGCGCGTACGCGATCGACACGGCGACCGGGAAGACGATCGGCTACCGGGCGGGCGAGCGGTTCGCGCTGGCGTCCACCTTCAAGGCGATGGCCGCAGGCGCGGTGCTGGCCCGCACCACCGACCGCGAGCTGACGCGGAAGGTCGTCCACTGGACGGCCGGCGAGGTGAAGCCGAACTCGCCGGAGACCGGCAAGCACGTGAAAGACGGCATGACCCTCGCAGAGCTGTGCCGGGCGGCGATCATCCACAGCGACAACACCGCCGGGAACATGCTGCTGAAGCGGATCGGCGGTCCCGAGGGGCTCACCCGCTACTTCCGCACGCTCAAGGACCCGATCTCCCGGCTGGACGCCTGGGAGACCGAGCTGAACGCGTGGTCGCCCAAGCAGAAGCGCAACACCACCACGCCCGCGTCGATCGCCGGCGACCTGCGCGCGCTCACGGTGGGCGACGCGCTCGGCGCGAAGGACCGCTCCCGGCTGATCGGGTGGCTGCGCGACAACACGACCGGGGACGCGCGCATCCGCGCCGGGCTGCCCACGACGTGGATCGTCGGCGACAAGACCGGCACCGGCGGCACGTACGGCACCGCCAACGACATCGCCGTGGTCTGGCCGGCCGAGGACGCCGCGCCGATCGTCATGGCGATCTACACCAACCGCCTGGCGGCCGATGGTTCCAGCGACGACAAGGTCGTCGCCCAGACGGCGACCGTGCTCGCGCGCGGTCTCGGCCGGCTGCCGTAACGCGCTGCCGTAACAGCGCGTTATGGGGCCGACCGCGCTTTACGGCCCCATAACCTTGTCTATAGCCATTTGGGGGAGGATCCGGTGAACGCTGCGGGGAAGGTGCTGCGTCTGGCCGCCATGGGAGCGGCGGCGGGCGTGCTGGTCGCGGGGATCGCGCTGCCGGCGGTGGGAGGCGCGGGCGTCGGGCTGGTGTCGGCCGTCGAGGACGTGGGCATCGAGCCCCGGGACCTCGCCGAGCCCCCGCTGGCGCAGGTCTCGGTCGTCCAGGACGTGAAGGGCCACGAGATCGCGCGGTTCTACGAGCAGTATCGCGAGGTCGTCCCGCTCGACCAGATGGCCGACATCATGAAGACGGCCATCATCTCGATCGAGGACTACCGGTTCTACCAGCACGGCCCGATCGACATCGAGGGCACTTTGCGCGCCCTGGCGAGGAACCTGCAGTCGGACAGGGTGGCCCAGGGTGGCTCGTCGATCACCCAGCAGTACGTCAAGCAGGTGCTGCTCAACGCCGCCCAGACCGAGGCGGAGAAGAACAAGGCCCTGGAGGCCAGCTACGCCCGCAAGCTCAACGAGCTGCGGTACGCGATGGGCGTGGAGAAGAAGTACTCCAAGGACCAGATCCTGGAGAAGTACCTCAACATCGCCTACTTCGGCGCGGGCGCGTACGGCGTCGAGGCGGCGGCCAAGCGGTTCTTCGGGATCAGCGCGAGCGAGCTGACGCTGCCGCAGGCGGCGACGCTGGCGGGAGCGGTGCAGGACCCCAACGCCACCGACCCCAACCTGGGCAAGACCAGCCGCGACCGGCTGCTGAAGCGGCGCAACGTCGTGCTGGACCGGATGGCCGAGCTGGGCAAGATCACCGAGGCCCAGGCGGCCGAGGCGAAGAAGGCCAAGCTCGGCTACAAGGGGACCCCGCTGCCCGGCGGCTGCGAGTCGAGCACGTATCCGTACTTCTGCGTCTACGTGCGCAACGAGATCCTCAGCAACCCCGACTTCGGCAAGACGGCCAAGCAGCGCCTGGCGTTCCTCAACCGCGGCGGCCTGACGATCAAGACCACGATCGACCCCACGATGCAGGCCGCCGCGGACAGGGCGATCAGGAAGTGGGTCCACCCGTCCGACAACCCCGTGGCCGCCGAGGCGCTGGTCCAGCCCGGCACCGGGGCGATCAAGGCGATGGCCGCGAGCCGCCCGTACGGAACGCGCAGGAGCAAGAACGAGATGTCCTACAACCTCGTGGCGGACGCCGCGCACGGTGGTGGCATGGGCTTCCAGGCCGGTTCGACCTTCAAGACGTTCACCCTGCTCACCGCGCTGAAGCAGGGCATGAAGATCAACGACGGGTTCAGCGCGGGCGCCGGTTACACCGCACCGGCCTCCACGGCGTTCAAGAGTTGTGACGGCACGAACGTGGGCGAGACCGGCTTCACGGTCACCAACGACGAGGGAGCGCCCGGCTGGCTGACCCTGCAGACCGGCACCTGGCACTCGGTCAACACGTTCTTCATGCTGCTGGAGCAGCGGGTCGGGCTCTGCGAGGTGGTCAAGACGGCCAAGTCGCTGGGCATCCACCGCTCCGACGGCGCCCCGCTCCAGGAGTTCGAGACGTTCACGCTCGGCATCAACGAGATGGACCCGGTGACGGTCGCCAACGCCTACGCCGCGATCGGCGCGCGCGGCAAGTACTGCGCGCCGATGGCGATCACCCAGATCACCGACAGCACCGGCAAGACCACCGACTACAAGCCCAAGTGCCGCCAGGTCCTCGACCCCGAGGTGGCGGACGCGGCGGCGCACGTGCTGTCGGGCGTCCTGACCAAGGGCACGATGGCGGCGGTCGGCGGCATCGGGCGCGACGCGGCGGGCAAGACCGGCACCAACGACAACTCCTCCTCCGCCTGGTTCGCCGGGTTCACCCCCGACCTGGCGGGTGCGGTCAGCGTCGGCGATCCGCGCGGCGCCCAGAAGTACAAGCTGAACGGCGTCACGATCGGCGGCCGTTACTACGGCTCGGTGTTCGGCGCCAGCATCCCCGGCCCGATCTGGAAGGACACCATGCTGCGGGCGCTGCGCGGCGTGCCGCCGACGGAGTTCACGCCGGTCGACGGCGAGCGGTACGGCGGCTGCGGCGAGAGCTGCCGGCGGGTGGAGACCACCACGCCTCCGACGGGAGACGTGGTGACCGTGACGCCCCCGACGGGAGGCGGCGACATGCCGGTGACGATCCTGCCCGACTGATCCTGCCCGACTGATCCTGCCCGATCAGTCGTCCAGCGCGTCGGCGGTGTCGAGGACGCGGAACAGCCGGGTGAGGTTCGTCCAGCGCAGGATTCGCAGCACCTGGCCGCCTGGCGCGATGAGCGCCAGGTCGCCGTCCCTGTCGCGCAGGTTGTGCACCAGGCGCACGAGCAGCCCCACGCCCGTGGTGTCGATGAACCGGACCTCGCTCAGGTCGAGGGCCAGCCACGGGCCGCGGGCCTCGATCTGGGTGAGCAGCGGTTCGCGCAGGTGCCGCACCGAGTGGAGATCCAGCTCTCCGCGCAGCCCGAGCACCCACCAGCGGGTGGGGGAAGGGGGTTGTGCCGTCCACGTCTCCACGGTGGTTCCCTTCGCTCTCCTTGGCGCCGGGGACCACCGGGGGAGCGGGACGGGGAGGTCCGGGGCGACAGACGAAGCGCTTCGACCGACACGCCGATGAACGTACGAGATGAGCCGTACTCAGGGTAACAATCCCCCTCCGGGGCGTCGATCGGGTGAAGTAAAGCTTCCATGGTCAAGAAAGGGATGAGTGACTATTGTCACGATCCATGGGGGTTAAGCGGGCCCTGAAGCGCCGGCTGGTTGTGATCGGGGGAATCGTCGCGCTGGCCGCCGCGGGATCGGCGCCGCTCAACGAGGAACTGACCAGGGCCGTCACCGTCGCGTACGCCGCGCAGGGCGCCCTGCCATACTCGTGGGGCGGCGGGCACGCGGCGCGGCCCGGACCGTCGAAGGGGACGTGCCGGGGGTACACCGGCTCGGTCAAGCCCTGCCCGGCTCGCCGGACGCGCGGCTTCGACTGCTCGGGGTTCACCCGATGGGTGTACGGCCGGGCGTTCGGCGGCGACGTGCTCGGCCCGGGCAACACCGACGACCACATCGGCAGGCTGCGCCGGGTGGACGTGCCGCAACCCGGCGACCTGGTCTTCTACGGCAGACCCGGCAGAACCCACCACGTCGGGGTGTACGTCGGCGGAGGAAAGATGATCAACGCGTTCGCCACCGGGACGCGCATCCGCATGGACGACGTGTCCGTGCTGGACGACCTGCTCGGTTACTACCACTATCCGGCCTGATCATGACCGTGGACCTGAGACTGCGGGTTCTGGGGCGGATCGCGGCGGAGGTCGACGGGCGCCCCGCGGACCTCGGGACCTCGCTCCAGCGCGCCGTGCTGGCCCGGCTGGTCTGCGCCCAGGGACACGTGGTGTCGACCGACCGGTTCGTCGACGACCTGTGGCGGGGCCAGCCGCCGCCGCGCGCGCTGGGCGCGCTCCAGGTCTACGTCTCGAACCTGCGGCGGGTGCTGGAGCCGGGCCGCGCCCCCCGCGCCGCCGCCCGCGTGCTGGTCAGCGCTCCACCCGGCTATCGGCTGGCGCTCGAACCCGGCGACGTGGACGCCTGGCGCTTCCCCCGGCTGGTCGAGTCCGCCGCCGGCCTGCTCGCCGAAGGGCGGCCCGCGCGAGCGCTGGAGGTCGTGGACGAGGCCCTGGCGCTGTGGACCGGCCCGGCGTACGCGGAGTTCACCGAGGAGGAGTGGGCCGTTCCCGAGGTGGTCCACCTGGACGAGCTCCGGGCGGTCGCCGTGGAGTATCGCGCCGAGGCCGGGCTCGCGCTCGGCCGCCACGCCGAGGTCGTCCCCGAGCTGGAGCGCCACCTCACCGCCCATCCCCTGCGCGAGAACGCCGTACGGCTGCTCGCGCTCGCCTACTACCGGGCCGGTCGGCAGGGGGAGGCGCTGGCGGTCCTGCGCCGGACCCGCGACCTGCTGGCCGACCAGCTCGGCGTCGATCCCGGGCCCGCCCTGCGCGCGGTGGAGACGGACATCCTCGGGCAGGCCGCGTCGCTCGACGTGCCCCCTGCCGTCCGGGCCCCCGTGGTCCGGGCCCCTGTGGTCCCGGCTCCCGCACCCACACCCGACCCCGAGCCCGAGCCCGAGCCCGAGCCCGTCCGCATGGTCGGCCGTACGGCGGAGCTGTCCCGGCTGGCCGCCGCGGCCGAGCAGGCCAGGGCCGGTTTCCGCATCGCCTGGCTCGGCGGCGAGGCGGGCTCGGGCAAGAGCACGCTGGCCGACGCGCTCGTGCGCCGCCTGGCGGCCGGCGGCTGGCAGACCGTGGTCGGCCGCTGCCCCGAGACGACCGGCGGCGTGCCGCCCGCGTGGGCGTGGAGCGAGGTGCTGCGCGACCTGTCCGCGACCTGCCCGCCCGAACCCGGGACCGCGGCCCGGCTGGCGCCCCTGCTGACCGACCACGCCGCGCCCGTGGGCCAGTTCTGGCTGGCGCGGGCGGCCGGCGACTACCTGGAGGGCGTGCCGGGACCGCTGCTGATCGTGCTGGAGGACGTGCACCGCGCCGACGAGGAGACCCTCCAGCTCCTGCGCCACCTGGCCGGCCGCCTGGCGCGGACGTCTGTCCTCGTCCTGCTGACGCACCGGCCGGCCGAGGCGGGCGACGACCTCACGGCCACCGGCGCGGCGCTCGCCGTGCAGGCGGCGGAGAACATCACCCTGGGCGGTCTCGGCGAACGCGAGGTGGCCCGCCTGCTCGCGGACCGCTCCGGCACGGAGGTCGACGAGGCCACCGTGCGCACGGTCACCGAGCGGACCGGGGGCAACCCGCTGTTCGTGACCGAGACGGCCCGGCTGCTCGCGGTGGACGGCCCGTCGGCGGCCCACGCGCTGCCGCCCGGCGTGCGCGACCTCATCCGCCGGCGTCTCGCCCGGCTGCCCGCGACGGCCCAGACGACGCTGCGCAACGCGGCCGTTCTCGGCCGGGAGGCCGACGCCGACGTGCTGATCGCCATGCCGGGGGCCGACGAGGAGACCGTGCTCGACGGCCTGGAGGCCGGCGTGCTGTCCGGCCTGCTGGAGGAGCCGCGCCCCGGCCGCGTCCGGTTCGCCCACGTGCTCGTCCGCGAGACGCTGTACGAGGACATCCCGCGGCTGCGCCGTACGCGCATGCACGGCAAGGTCCTCGCGGCGCTGGAGCGGGTGCGCCCGGGCGACGTGGGGGCGCTCGGGCACCACGCGCTCGCCGCCGCGACGACCGCGACCGCCCGCACGGCGGCCGAGTACGCGGCGCGGGCCGCCGGGCAGGCGACCGCGCTGTACGCGCACAGGGAGGCGGCGGCGCTGCTGGAGGGCGCGCTGGGCGCGCTCGACCTGCTGAGCGAAGGGGCGAGCGACGCGCCCCGGGACGTTCGCCTCGACCTCCTGTGCCGCCTGGTGTCCGCGCAGGCGCACGCGGGCGACGTGATCACGGCGGTGGGCAACCGGACGAAGGCGCTCGCGACGGCCCGCCAGATGGGTGACCGTGGCGCGGTGGCGCGGGCGGTGTCCTCGCTCGACGCGCCGGTCATCTGGACCATCCAGCCGGGCCGCGCGCTCGACGCCGATCTCGCCGCGGCGATCGAGGAGTCGCTGCCCGCGGAGGCCGGGAAGCTGCGCTGCCGGATGCTCGTCGCCCTCTGCCACACGCTGGAAGGACACGACCCGGAACGCATCGAGGCGGCCAGCGCGGAGGCACTGGCGATCGCCGACGGCCTCGGCGACCTCCGCCTGCGGTGCATGGCGCTCAACGCCCGCTACTGGGTCTGCCTGACCCCGGACAGGCGGGACGACCTGGAGACGCTCGGGCACGACCTGCTGGCCGCCTCGGCCGCCGCCGGGCTCCTCGGCTACCAGACGCTCGGCCACTTCTCGCTGCTCATGGTCGCGCTCAGCCGCAACGACTGGACCACGGCGCGCCGGCACGCCGATCAGGCCATGAAGCTGTCGACGAGTGGCCAGCTCGGCCTGGCGCTCGGCATCCTCGCCTTCCTCGACGCCCTGCACCTGCTGGTCAGGGGCGAGTTCGAGCGGGCGGAGAGCGTCTACACGCAGCTCGGGGAGCGGCTGGCCCGCACCGGCGACGCCAACGGCGCGATCGTGGGAACGGTCGGCCGCTTCGTGGTCAAGCTGGCGGCTGGGCGGATCCACGAGTCGGTGGAGGAGCTCGCCGCTCTCTGGGAACGCCAGCCGCAGGACCTGTGCGAGCTGTACACGCGGGCGCTCGTCGGCGCCGGCCGTCTGGAGGAGGCCCGCGTGGTCTGGTCGCCCGGACGCCTTCCGCGCCGGGACTACTACTGGCTGGTGCTGATGGCTCTCCGCGCGGACAACGCGATCGCGCTCGGCCACCGGGCGGCGGCCGAGGAGTGCTACCGCCTGCTGCTGTCGTCCGACGGCGAGCTGGCCGGCCTGCACTCGGGCTCGGTCACGCTCGGGCCGGTCGCGCGGACGCTCGGCGACCTGGCGGTGTTCCTCGGCCGGTCCGGCGACGCCGAGGCCCACTACCTGCGGGCAGCCGAGGTCGCCCGGCAGGTCGGCTCCCCGCACTGGGAGGAGGCCGCCCGCCGGGCGCTCACGCGGCGCCGAAGATGAGCCGCTCGCGGCGGCGGTGGGCGCGGCGCATCAGCGCCAGCATGACGACCAGGACGGGCCCGGCCAGCTTGCGCAGCTCCGCCAGCTCCTCCGGCCGCGCGTGCTGCTCGATCCTGGGCAGCTCGAAGCGCACGTCGCCGCCCTTGCGCACATGCTGCTCCATCTCCTCCCAGTCCTTGCCGGAGACGTGCCGCATGATGATCGGGAAGATCGTCCGCTCCTCCTCCTGGATGTGCTCGTCGAGCAGGTCGGCCAGCCGGCGCAGCGGCTTGGCCAGCTCGGCCGGGTCGCCCGCGACCGCCTGGATCTCCTCCAGCAGCGGGTCGAGCTCGGAGTGGTCCTCGCTCAGCTCGCTCAGGTCGATCTCGGCGCCCGCCGAGCGGACGAGCAGGGGCCACAGATGGTCGTCCTCCGCCTTGTGGTGATGGTGGATGCCGCGGCACAGCTTGGTCGCGTACTCGCGGATGGCGGCGGCGCGCTCCGGGCCGCACGGCCGCCGGCCCGCGGCGATCTCGGCGGTGACGTCGGCGAGGCGCCGGGAGTCGGTGCGCATCGCCCGGTGCGCGATGCGGAAGCCCAGCAGGTTGGGGGTGTCGGACATCGAAGGGCCCTTCGTGAACGTGGGAACGGTGGTGCGTCACGCTCACTGTGCGGCCCGGCACTTGGGGTCGATTAAGACCCTACTTAAGGCGATTCCCATGGGACGGGAGATAGGCGTGGGGAAGACCCGATAGCTTGTTCCCCTATGGACAGCCGATGGGTGGGACCGGACGGTTACGAGATCGTCCCCGCGTACCGCTGCGACCGCCAGGTGCTGCGGGTGCGGCGCCATGGTCAGGTGGTCGCCGACTGCCTCTCGGTCGAGGAGGTCGCCCGATATGTCGACCTCGCCGACCTGTGCGAGGTGATCCCGCTGCCCGCCAGGGCCGGCGACGCCCGCACGGCCGCCAAGTAGGCCGGTCACAGGCGTAACAGCGGCGGGGCCTGGGCACTCAGAGTGCCGAGGGGGAATCGATGCGCCTGCCTGTCTGTGTGCCCGTCAGCCTGTCTGTCGCTGTCACCGCGCTCTGCGTCGCCGTCGCCGTCGGCGGCTGCGGCTCGGCGCCCACGGGCTCGGCGGCCGAGACGCCGGTGTACGTGCTCAACCTCCAGAACTCCGAGCGGGGCAGGGCCGAGCAGCGGCCGGCGAACCTCGTGCTCTCGGAGTTCAGCACGATGAGCGGGGTCACCTGGCGGACCTGGGGGCCGACCCGGGCGACCGGCGCGGGCAGGCTCAGCGGCACCTGGTGCCTGCCCGAGTGCGCGGACGCGCCCTACGCCGCCACGGTGACGCTGAGCAGCGTGATCCCGGTCAAGGGCAAGGGCTACTTCAGCCGGTACGCGGTCACCGCCGACGTGCCTGTCCGGCACCGTCCCGAGGCCGATCTGTCCGGCGTGCTGCCGACGCCCTGAACCGTGCCCCTGAACCGTGCGCCGGAGGAGATTCGAATTCGCACACACCGCCGTGGCCGTGTATGGTTACACCTGTCCGCAGCGCGAGAGCGGCAGGCGGACCCGCCCCTATAGCTCAGTCGGCAGAGCGTCTCCATGGTAAGGAGAAGGTCAACGGTTCGATTCCGTTTGGGGGCTCTAGTCGGGAAGTCCTATCCAAGCAGTGTTTCTGACTGAGCGCTGCAGGGTGGGGCTTTCGGCTTGGTGGGGACTCCTCGTCCTCGCCGGAAGACCGACCTCGATCATGGCTGATCCCGATGCGCGAATAGCCGTACAGGTCGGGTATCCTTGCGTGGCCGGATGCAGTTTCCGGCCAAGGCGGAGTAGCTCAGTCAGGCAGAGCAAGCGGCTCATAATCGCTGTGTCGCCGGTTCAAGTCCGGCCTCCGCTACTACCCTGCCGGGTCACCTCGATGAAGGCGGCCCCGGCGTGGGTTGTCCAGTAGTCCCGAACGCAGAAAGGCACTCCCACGTGGCTGCCGCAGACGTTAGGCCGAAGATCACGCTGGCCTGCCAGGAGTGCAAGCACCGCAACTACATCACGCGGAAGAACCGGCGCAACGACCCGGATCGGCTTGAGCTGAAGAAGTACTGCCCGAACTGCAAGACGCACCGGGCGCACCGCGAGACCCGCTAGGTTCCGGCACGAACCGCACGCACTTCCGACACCGGCGTTCCCCTCCTGGGGCGCCGGTTTGTCGTGTCCGGAGCACGCCCATCGACGATCGTTCTGTTACGGTACGGCTCACCCAGCTCATCCGAAGGAGCCCGGCCGATGCCCTTGAACCGCGATTTCGTCGGGCGGACGTACGAGTCGTCCGCGCCCTACGAGGTCAGCCGCGTGAAGATCAGCGAGTTCGCCACCGCGATCGGCGACCCCAACCCGATCTACCACGACAGGCAGGCCGCCGTGGCCGCGGGGCACCCGGACGTCGTCGCGCCGCCCACGTTCCCCATCGTGTTCAGCCTTCTCGGGACCGGTGACGCGCTCGCCGACCCCGACCTCGGGCTGAACTTCGCGATGGTCGTGCACGGCGAGCAGAGGTTCGAGTACGAGCGGCCCATCCACGCGGGCGACGAGCTGGTGTGCGCCTCGACCATCGCGGAGATCCGCAGCGTCGGCCGCAACGAGTTCCTGACCCTGCGCAGCGACGTCTCGACCACCTCGGGCGAGCTGGTCTGCCGGACGTACAACATCATCGTGGAGCGGGGAGGGGCGGCCTGATCATGGCGGCGACGGTCAAGTACGACGAGGTGGAGACCGGCCAGGAGATCCCGGCCGTCGAGTACCGGGTCCGCCGGGTGGACCTGGTGAGGTACGCCGGCGCCTCGGGCGACTTCAACCCCATCCACTGGAACGAGCGGCACGCCAAGGCGGTCGGCCTGCCCGACGTCATCGCGCACGGCATGTACACGATGGCGCAGGGCGGCCGGTTCGTGACGGACTGGGCGGGCGACCCCGGCGCGGTGGTCGAGTACGGCGTCCGGTTCTCGTCCATGGTCGTGGTGCCGGACGACGACAACGGCGCGACGATCACGATCAGCGGGATCGTCGAGGACAAGCGCGAGGACAAGCGCGTCGTCGTCGCGCTGACCGCGAAGTCCGGCGACGCCCGCGTCCTGTCCAAGGCTCGCGCGGTGGTCCAGCTCTCCTGACGGGTCTCTCCTGACCGGCCTCTCTCGGTCGGGCCCGATTGGCCGTGGCGGTGCTGGGTAGCGGTCGGATCGTGAGCGAGCGAGACAGTGCAGCCGACCGCACCGGCGACGTCGCGGGCGTCGCCGCGGAGACCCAGGACCCCGGCAAGGCCGGCGACGCCCACGGCGGCGCGATGCCACGCCCGCGGGTGGAGAACGCCAGGGAGGCCGCCGGAGCCGCGGGCCGGGAAGAGATCACCGAGGTCGAGCGGGACGTCGCGCCCGGCGGGACCATCGAGACCGCGCTGACCCCCTCGGGGGAGGCGTCGATGGTCGCCTCCCAGCTCCTGTGGGACGGCAGCTCGGCCACGTCGAGGATCGACGAGTCGATCGCCGAGGCGGAGCGCGAGGACCGCGGATAACCGCCCCGCGCCGGCTGCGCGGATCGAAGAGCAGGTCCCGACTATCCTGTTCGTCGGGACGTTCCGGATTGCGCCTGTCACGGTCCGCGGCTCGCCTCGGCGTCCCCTTCCCGGCCGCGTCGAGCCGGGACCGGACGTGCGAGGAGACCGATGGCTGACCGGTTGGCTGGGGTGCCGCTCGCCCCGTACACCACGCTGCGGACGGGCGGACCGGCCCGGGCGTTCACGCAGGCGGAGACGCAGGACGAGCTGGTCGCGATCGTGGCCGAGGCCGACCGTGCGGGCGAGCCCGTGCTGGTGCTCGGCGGCGGCAGCAATCTGGTCGTGTCCGACGACGGGTTCGACGGGCTCGTGGTGCGCGTCGCCACCCGGGGTGTGGACGTCACGGTCGAGGACGGGCGTGCGCTGGTCACCGTGCAGGCGGGGGAGGACTGGGACGCCCTGGTCGCCCGCTGCGTGGCCGAGGGCTGGTCGGGGGTCGAGTGCCTGTCGGGCGTTCCCGGGCTGGTGGGTTCCACCCCGATCCAGAACGTCGGCGCGTACGGGCAGGACGTCTCGCAGACCGTCGCCGGCGTCCGGGTGTACGACCGGATGACCGGAGAGGTGGGGGACCTCACGGCGGCCGACTGCGGCTTCGCCTACCGGCACAGCGCGTTCAAGCACGACCCCGGCCGGCACATGGTGCTGGCCGTCACCTACGCCCTGGAGTGCTCCCCGCTGTCGGGGCCCGTGGCGTACCGGGAGCTGGCCGTCCGGCTCGGCGTGGAGATCGGCGCGCGGGTGCCGCTGGCCGACGCGCGGGAGGCGGTGCTGGAGCTGCGGCGGGGCAAGGGCATGGTCCTCGACCCCGACGACCCGGACACGCGCAGCGCGGGGTCGTTCTTCACCAACCCCGTGCTCGGCCCGGAGGAGGCGGCGGCCCTGGCGCTGCGGGCCCCCGGCCACCCGCGCTGGGACCTGCCCGACGGCATGGTCAAGGTGCCGGCGGCCTGGCTGATCGAGAACGCCGGGTTCCCCAAGGGCTACGAGAAGGGCCGGGTCCGTATCTCGACCAAGCACACGCTGGCCCTCACCAACCCCTCAGGCGAGGCGGGCGCGGCCGAGTTGCTGGCGCTGGCCCGCGAGGTGCGCGACGGCGTGCACGAGAAGTTCGGGGTGTGGCTCGTCAACGAGCCCGTACTGGTGGGAGCGCGTCTTTAGCTCCCTTAGACTGGGAGAACACCGGAGGGGAGTAGTCCGAAATCCACTGATCGACACACTGGCGATTCGTACGCCCGGTCGTGGAGCCCCCGTGGCGGACGAGACCTTCGGCCCGACAGTCATGATCACATGCTGCCGGGCCGAAGTCGTGCCCGAACTCCCCGGGTGTCGTACGGCGGCCCGGTCGCACCTCCCCTCTAGGAAGGCGACCCGTGCAAGCCCTCTGGATCTCCCTCGTCGTCATCTTCGTGGCCGAGCTGGGCGACAAGAGCCAGCTCATGGCCCTGACCTTCGCGACCCGGTTCAAGACGGGGCCGGTGCTGGCCGGCATCACCGCCGCGACCGCGCTCGTCCACCTCGTCAGCGTCGGCCTCGGCAGGGTCGTCGGCGACGCCCTCCCCACCACCGCCATCTCGATCATCGCCGGGCTCGCGTTCCTCGCCTTCGCGGCGTGGACGCTGCGCGGCGACGAACTCACCGAGGAGGAGAAGGGCAAGGCGGCGAAGACCACCCGCAACGCGTTCATCGCCGTCGCCGTGGCGTTCTTCCTCAGCGAGCTGGGCGACAAGACCATGCTCGCCACCATCACGCTGGCCACTCAGCACGGCTGGTTCGGCACGTGGGTCGGTTCGACCGTGGGCATGGTCGCCGCCGACGCGCTGGCCATCCTGGTCGGCCGGTTCCTCGGCGCGCGCCTGCCCGAGAAGTGGATCAAGTACGGCGCGGCCGCGGCGTTCGCCGTCTTCGGTGTGCTCCTGCTGGCCGAGCCCCTGTTCGCCTGATCCCTGTTCGCCTGACCCCTGCTCGCCTAGTCGAGCAGGGACAGGCGGTGGGCTGCGGCGGCGGCCTCGCCGCGGGTCGACACGCCCAGCTTGGGCAGGATGTTCGACACGTGCACGCTGACGGTCTTGGCCGAGATGAACAGCTCGGCCGCGATGTCCCGGTTGCTGCGCCCGGCCGCCACCAGGCGCAGCACCTCCAGCTCGCGGGGGGTCAGTTCGGCCTGCCGTACGGGCTCGGACGGCGCGGCGTCTGAGAGCGGTGAGCCGACGCGGCGGGCCAGCGTCTCGATCTGGGTGACCAGGGGGGTGGCGCGCAGCGCGACCGCGAGCGGGCAGGCCTCACGCAGGCGCGCCGAGGCCCCCTCGCGGTCGCCACCCGCGGCGGCGGCCATGGCGCCGTGCAGCAGCGCCTTGGCCCGGACGTACGGACGGCCCAGCCGCCGCCACGCCTCGGCCGCGGCGTCGAACTCGCCCCGGTAGACCAGCCCGAACGCCTCGTTCACCGGCCCGTCGCCCAACTTGACGGCCAGACGGTCGCCCAGCTCCCGCACATGCGCCACCCGGTCGGGGGCGACCGGAGCCGCCGCGTCGCAGACGTACCGGACCGAGGCGAGCAGCCGCCCGGCGAGCATGGCCTTGCGGGCCAGCGGCGGGTCGTCCAGCGCCGCCTCCAGCACGTCGAGGGCCGCCAGCGGCTCGCCGCGCAGCAGGTGCCACGCGAGACGCAGGCGGGCGTTGTTCGTCCACTCCTGCGTCTGCTCGTCCCGGTGCGGGGAGAAGGCGCCGACCTCGGTGAGGATGTCCTGCGCCAGGTCCTCCTCGCCGCGCGCGATCGCGATGTCCGCCCGGACGCGCAGCATGTGCCACCGGTTGCGCAGGGTCGGCCCCATCGTCAGCGACCGTTCGATGATCTCGACGGCCTCGTCCCACCGGCCGAGCGACTCCAGCGCCTCCGCCCGGTTGTTGGCGATGAACGTGCCCTGGTGGCGGAACCTGCCGTACCGCCGGGCGAGCTTCTCGCCCTCCAGCGCGAGCGCCACGGCCTCCTCCGAACGGCCGAGGTTGTCGAGAGCGTCGACGTTGTTCGCCAGGGCGCGCAGGATGATGCGGGGCGAGTTCAGGCGGGTGCCCATCGCCAGCGCCTGCTCGTTGGTCGCGAACGTGGTCTCCAGGTCGCCGTTGATGGAGTGGCCGAGCGCGAGGTTGATCAGGAGGTCGGCCTCCTGCACCTCGTCGCCCATCTCGCGGGCGATGCGCAGCGCCTCCTCGGTGAGCGCGGTGCCCTCGGCGACCCCGTCGGCGCACATCAGTCCCTGGCCCAGCCGGGTCAGCACGAGCGCGCGGACGTCGCCCGGCTGAGGGACCAGCCGCTCGGCACGCCGCAGGTCCTCCAGACTCCCCGGCTTGCCCTTGTGCGCCTTCACGTTGGCCATGCGGACCAGCAGTTCGGCCACCCGCTCGGGGGAGGTGCGCTCGTCCAGCTCGGCGAGCGCGCCGCGCACGTACTTCTGGCTCTGCTCCATCTCGCCGCTGAGGAAGGCCGCCTCCGAGGCCCGCTCCAGCACCGTGCAGTGGTCGTGGCCGATGCGCTCGGCGGCGTCGGGGACCTTGTCCCACAGCGTCAGCACGCGTTCGAGCAGTTGGATCTGCTCGGTGTAGGCGAACGACTTGGCCGCCTTCTCGGCCGCCTCCCAGGCTGCGATCAGCGCCCACAGGTCGTCGCGGGCGGAGTACCAGTGATGGGCGATCTCGATGGCCGCCCGGCCCGGGGGCACCCTGGTCCGGTCGCGGTCGATCTCCTCGGCGTACCGCGCGTGCATCCGCGCGTGCTCGCCGGGCAGCAACTCGTCGTGGACCGCCTCGCGGATCAGGGCGTGCCGGAACGCGTACGCCCCGCCGTCGGCCACCTGCAGCACGTTGGCCGCGATGGCCGGCCGCAGCGCGTCCTCCAGGTCCACGTCGGACAGGCCGCTGACCGCCGCGAGCAGGTCGTGCCCGACGCGTACGCCCCCGGCGGCGGCGACCCGGAGCACCCGCTGGGTCTCCTCGGGCAGCCGCTCCACCGAGCCGATGATCAAATCGTGCAGCGAGTCGGGGAACGAGCGCTCGTCGCCGCAGTCGAGCAGCGCCTCCACGAACAGCGGGATGCCGCCGCTGCGTTCGAAGACCCGGTCCACCTTGGCGAACTCGGGGGTCACCCCGAGGATCCCGGCCATCTGCGCGGCGACCTCGTCCTGGGTGAAGCGGGGCAGGTCCACCCGGACCACGCCGTCGACCCGCCCCAGCTCGGCCAGCACCGGCCGCAGGGGATGGGTGCGGTGCAACTCGTCCGAGCGGTACGTCATGACCATCAGGACGGGAGCCGACTTGAGGTTGCGGCTGAGGAACGCGATGAGGTCCCGGCTGGAGCGGTCCGCCCAGTGGATGTCCTCGATGACGAGCACCACCGGCCGCCGCTCGGCGAGGCGCTCCAGCAGGGCGAGGATCAGCTCGAACAGCCGGGCGCGGGCCGACTCGGTCTCCCCGTCGCCACTCGGCTCGCCGAACTCGGGCAGCAGCCTGGCCAGGTCGCGGGCGGCGCCGTCGGGCAGCAGGGCGGCGACCTCGGCCGCGCCGCACTCCCTGACGAGCTGCCGCAGCGCGGCGGTGAACGGCGCGTAGGCCAGGCCCTCGGCGGACAGCTCCACGCAGCCCCCGACGAGCACGTGGGCGCCGTCCTGCGCGGCCTGCTCGGCGAACCGGCCGGCGAGGCGGGTCTTCCCCACGCCCGCCTCGCCGCCGATGAGCACCGCCGCGGTGATCTGCTTTCCGGCCTGGTCGTAGGCCTCGCCCAGGGTTTCAAGCTCCACGCCCCGCCCGACGAAGACGGGGCTCACCGCCCGGCGTGTCATGTCGTCAAGCATGTCATGACCCTTTGCGTGGCTTCGCATGATTTTTGCTGCCTCATGTCACGGCGGCTTAAAGGCCCGGCCGGGAGGGAGGGTCCGGCCGGGCCTTCGTACGCGTCTCATGAGGTGCGGAGCTTGCCGAAGGCGGCACGCAGCCGGCGCTGGCCGGAGCGCTGCTGAGCCTTCCTGTCCGCCTGCGCCTGGCGGGCGCGGCGGTGGCTGGCGGCCTCCTCCTGGAGCTCGGCAACCCGGCTGATCATTACCTGGTAGTGGAGTTCGGGACCCATCGTGGTCTCCTTGTTTCGGGGTCTCTTTCCGTACTCCTCAAGGTTCGGTCTAAGGCGTGGTGCGGCACATCGGGCGGATGCCCTATCTCTGGCATGGCCCGGTGGCGTAGGGCTTCTAAGGCGGGTAAGGCGATGCCTTAGGGAGGCCGGGATCCCCGGGTTTGGAATCATTCCGACTGGTCGGGGATGCTGGTCTCGTGCCAACTATGACTACTCCGCTCGCGGAGGTCGCCTCCTCACCCTCGACGCTGCGGGCGTTCCTGCACGGACTGCCCGGGGTCGACCGGGTCGGGGCGGACGCCCGGGCCGCGATGCTGGGCACGCGATCCATCAAGACGACCGCCAAGAAGCAGGCCATCGACATGGCCATCGGGATGGTCGACCTCACCACCCTGGAAGGCGCGGACACCCCCGGCAAGGTCAGGGCGATGTGCGCCAAGGCGGTGCGGCCCGACCCCACCGACGCGTCGGTGCCGCCGGTCGCCGCCGTCTGCGTGTACCCCGATCTGGTCGCGACCGCCGTCGAGGCCCTCGCCGGGTCCGGCGTGAAGGTGGCCTCCGTCGCCACGTCGTTCCCCAGCGGCCGGTCCTCCCTGGAGGTGAAGGTCGCCGAGACGTCCCTCGCCGTGGCCGCCGGAGCGGCCGAGATCGACATGGTGATCGACCGCGGCGCGTTCCTCGCCGGCGACTACCTCAAGGTGTACGAGGAGATCGTCGCCACCAAGGAAGCCTGCGCCGACGCGCATCTGAAGGTGATCCTGGAGACCGGCGAGCTCGCGACGTACGACAACGTGCGGCGGGCCTCCTGGCTCGCGATGATCGCCGGGGCGGACTTCATCAAGACCTCGACCGGCAAGGTCTCGCCGGCCGCGACCCTCCCGGTGACGCTCGTCATGCTGGAGGCCGTGCGCGACTTCCTGGCCGCGACCGGCCGCAAGGTGGGCGTGAAGCCCGCGGGCGGCATCCGCACCACCAAGGACGCGATCAAGTACCTGGTGCTGGTCAACGAGACCGCCGGGCCGGACTGGCTGCACCCCGACTGGTTCCGCCTCGGCGCCTCCTCGCTGCTGAACGACCTGCTCATGCAGCGGCAGAAGATGGCCACCGGCCGGTACGCCGGTCCCGACTACTTCACGCTGGACTGAGGGCTGGACTGAGCCATGTTCGAATACGCACCCGCGCCCGAGTCGCGGGACATCGTCGACATCCGGCCGTCGTACGGCCTGTTCATCAACGGCGAGTGGGTCGAGCCGCAGGGCGAGGAGCGCCACAAGACCGTCAACCCGGCCACCGAGGAGGTGCTGGCGGAGGTCGCGTGGGCGGGGGAGGCCGACGTCGACCGCGCGGTGCAGGCCGCGGCCAAGGCGTTCCCCGTGTGGTCGGCCATGCCGGGCGCCGAGCGGGCCAAGTACCTGTTCCGGATCGCCCGGATCATCCAGGAACGGGCGCGTGAGCTGGCCGTCCTGGAGACGCTCGACAACGGCAAGCCGATCAGGGAGTCCCGCGACGTGGACCTCCCGCTGGTCGCCGCCCACTTCTTCTACTACGCCGGCTGGGCCGACAAGCTGGCCTATGCCGGGTTCGGTCCTGACCCGCGTCCGCTGGGCGTGGCCGGGCAGGTCATCCCGTGGAACTTCCCGCTGCTCATGCTGGCCTGGAAGATCGCGCCCGCGCTGGCCTGCGGCAACACGGTCGTGCTCAAGCCGGCCGAGACCACGCCGCTGACCGCGCTGGCGTTCGCCGACATCTGCCGCCAGGCCGACCTGCCGCCGGGGGTCGTCAACATCGTCACCGGCGCGGGCGAGACGGGCGCGGCGCTCGTGAACCACCCGGGCGTGGACAAGGTCGCCTTCACCGGCTCGACCGAGGTCGGCCGCCTCATCGCCAGGAGCCTCGCGGGGACCCGCAAGAAGCTCACGCTGGAGCTCGGCGGCAAGGCCGCCAACATCGTGTTCGAGGACGCGCCGCTGGACCAGGCCGTCGAGGGCATCGTCAACGGCATCTTCTTCAACCAGGGCCACGTCTGCTGCGCCGGGTCGCGGCTGCTGGTGCAGGAGTCGATCGCCGCCGACCTGCTGGAGGCGCTCAAGCGGCGGCTCGGCACGCTCAGGCTCGGCGACCCGCTGGACAAGAACACCGACATCGGCGCGATCAACTCGGCCGAGCAGCTTGCCAAGATCCGCGAGCTGTCGGAGGCCGGGGAGGCCGAGGGCGCCGAGCGGTGGTCGCCCGCCTGCCCGATCCCCGACCGCGGCTACTGGTTCCCGCCCACCGTCTTCACCGGCGTGGCCCAGTCGCACCGCATCGCCCGGGAGGAGATCTTCGGGCCGGTGCTGTCGGTGCTGACCTTCCGCACCCCCGCCGAGGCGGTGGAGAAGGCCAACAACACGCCGTACGGGCTGTCGGCGGGCGTGTGGACCGAGAAGGGCTCGCGCATGCTGTGGATGGCGTCCCGGCTGCGGGCCGGCGTCGTCTGGTCCAACACGTTCAACCGGTTCGATCCCACCTCGCCGTTCGGCGGCTACAAGGAGTCGGGCTACGGCCGCGAGGGCGGGCGGCACGGTCTGGAGGCCTACCTTGCGCTGTGATCACCACTCCGGCCGGCCGTCCGGCCAGTCGTTCAGCAGGTGCGATGACGGGCAGCGCCGCCGCCTCGTACGGCGGGCCCGCGCGGGGGCCGGGGAGGGCTTCTCCCGGGGCCGCCGCTCCTCCCGCTTCGCCGTACGGCACGGCTGGTTCGCGCACCGCGGCGGCGTGTGCCGGTGCGGCCAGACCTACCAGCCGGCCCGCCCACTGGAGATTGGAACCTTCGATGAGTGAGCGCACCGAACGCCTGAGTGTGCGCAAGACGTACAAGCTGTTCATCGGCGGCGCGTTCCCGCGTTCGGAGAGCGGAAGGTCGTATGTCGTGACCTCCTCCAAGGGCGACTTCCTCGCCAACGCGGCCAGGGCCTCCCGCAAGGACGCCAGGGACGCGGTCTCGGCCGCGCGGAAGGCGTTCCCCGGCTGGTCGGGCGCCACCGCGTACAACAGGGGTCAGATCCTGTACCGGATCGCCGAGATGCTGGAGGGCCGCCGCGCCCAGTTCGCCGCCGAGATCGGCGACGCCGACGGCGTGGGGGTCAAGAAGGCCGGCGAGCTGGTGGACGCCGCGGTGGACCGGCTGGTCTGGTACGCGGGCTGGTCCGACAAGATCGGCGCGGTCCTCGGGTCGGCCAATCCGGTGGCCGGGCCGTACTTCAACCTGTCGAGCCCGGAGCCGACGGGCGTGGTCGCGGTGGTGGCCCCTCCTGCGGCACCGCTGCTGGGACTGGTGAACGTGATCGCGCCGGTGATCGTGACCGGCAACACCTGCGTGGTGGTCGCCTCCGAGCGCGCGCCGCTGCCGGCGATCACGCTGGCCGAGGTGCTGGCGACCTCCGATCTGCCGGGCGGGGTGGTGAACATCCTCACCGGCTCGGCCGCCGAGATCGCCCCCTGGCTGGCGGGCCACATGGACGTCAACGGCATCGACCTGACGGGCGCCGGCCCCGAGCTGGCCGTCACGTGTGAGGAACTGGCCGCGGAGAACCTCAAGCGGGTGCTCCGGCCGCCGGCCGATCGCGTGGACTGGCTCGCCGACCCCGGCATCGAGCGGATGACGGCGTTCCTGGAGACCAAGACCGTCTGGCATCCGATCGGGATTTAGCCCTTCGCCAGGGCCAGGAGGAGCTCGGCGTTCGAGCCGGTGTTCTTCATCGAGGTGAGGAAGCGCTCGAACGCCTCGTGGTCCTGCAACGCCCGGCGCAGCCGCCAGACCAGCGGCTGCTCCGCGGTGTGGAGCAGCAGTTCCTCGCGCCGCGTGCCGGAGGCGACGACGTCGACAGCGGGGAAGACGCGGCGGTCGGCCAGGCTCCGGCTCAGCTTCAGCTCCATGTTGCCGGTGCTCTTGAGCTCCTCGAAGAGGTTGTCGTCCATCTTCGAGCCGGTCTCGACCAGCGCGGTGGCGAGGATCGTGAGCGAGCCGCCGTCCTCGATGTTGCGGGCGGCGCCGAGCACCTTCTTGGGCTGGTGCAGGGCGCGGGCGTCCATGCCGCCCGTGAGCACACGCCCGCCGCTCGGCGCGGCCATGTTGTACGCCCGGCCGAGGCGGGTGATCGAGTCGATGAGCACGACGACGTCGCGGCCCGCCTCCACGAGCCGCTTGGCCCGCTCGACGGCGAGTTCGGCCGCCGCGATGTGGTCCTGCGGCGCACGGTCGAAGGTCGAGGCGATCACCTCGGCCCGGACCGACTCGCGCATGTCGGTGACCTCCTCGGGCCGCTCGTCCACCAGGACGACCATGAGGTGGCATTCGGGGTGGTTGGTCGTGATCGCGTTCGCAACGGCCTTGAGAAGCATCGTCTTGCCGGCCTTCGGCGGGGCGACGATCAGGCCGCGCTGGCCCTTGCCGATCGGCGCGAACAGGTCGATGGCCCGCGTGGCCAGCACGTTGCGCGTCGTCTCCAGGCGCAGCCGCTCGTCGGGGTGGATCGGCACGAGGTCGGCGAAGTGAGGCCGCGTGGTGTCCCCTGCCGCGTCGACGGGCCCGCCGTTCACGACCGTGACGGCGGTGAGCGTGCCGTTCTGGGCGATGCCGCGGACGTGGTCGCCGCGGCGCAGGTCGAGCGCGTCCGCGAGCGCGGCCGGGACGGTCACGTCCTTCGGGCCGGGCAGGTAGCCGTTCGTCCGGATCACCGTGTTCCTGCCCGCCCGGTCGAGCAGGCCGGTGACCTCGGTGGTCCGGGTGTTCTTCGTACGGGCCGGCGTGGTGCGGGAAACGCTGCGCGGCTTGGGAACGCGGAGAGCGGTGGTGGTCATGGAACTCCTTGGGTCTGGATGTGCCGGTGCATGCTGATGGAGGAAATGGCCGGTCCGGCCGGAGCAGGCGCAGCGTCTCAGCGGATGTCGGCCCGTGGTGCTTCGGCCGGTGGCTGAGAGGTGCTCGCGGAATACATGTGATGCGCGTATGGGCTCATCAGTGTTCTCATCGGTGTTCACTGGCGGTCACCAGACCGCGGAGCCAGAACCATACGGCTTGTCGCTGACTATAACAGGCTCACCTGTCGCCGTAATCCCCTGAGATCTACCGGGCCTGCAGGGCGTCGAGCGCCACGGCCATGGCGATGACCAGGCGGCGGTCGAGGCGCGGGTCGCGGATCTCGATGGCGTACCGGTCGCGCAGGCCCCACCTGCGGTCCACGGAGAACGCGATAGAGGCGCCGATGCTGAAGTCGAAGTGGTAGGGCAGCCACTCCAGCGAGTCGGAGAACCGGCGTAACAGGGCGACCGCCAGGTTCCGCTCCCGGCCGGTCAGCGTGGGCAGTCCCGGCTGCTGGAGGTGCCACGTCGAGCGGAGCAGCGACAGGCCGAAGTCCTTGCGGAACATCCCGAGGGGGTTCCCCGCGTCGTCGACCACGTCGTACTCACCGGCGAGGTCCAGGACCTTGCGCGCCTTGAACCCGGCCAGCGTCGCCTGCCGGGACTCGTCGGTGTAGAGCGTCACCTGCTCCTTGAGGGCCATCCGCTTCTGCTCGGCGAAGGCCACGGCCTCGCCCTCGGAACCGTCGGGGAGAGCCACATGGACGACGTACCTGTTCACCATCATGGTGATCTTCTGGCGCAGGTACAGGTGGGTCTGTGCCTGCAGGGTCGCTATATCCATATGAGACTCCAAGGACGGTCTTTTGCCTCCCTATATGCCCTCTTCCCGAGGAAGATCACCAGTGGGATGCCGCCGAATCGGCGGCCCGGCACACCGGACATCTGCCGTGACCATAACCACACTTTTCGGGCTTGATGGAATCAGGGAAGATTCCTGTAAGGTAAGGCTTGCCTAATTTTTTACTGCAGGGAGCCCCCTATGTTCCTCCGGCACCGCGGTATCGGTCTCGGTATCGTCGCCGTCGCACTCTCCCTGGCTGCCTGCGGCACCTCCTCCGGCACCGGCGCTGGTACCGGCGCTGGTACCGGCTCCGGCGCCGGAAAGCCCGCCGCCGAGGCCGCCAAGAAGGCCGTCGCCAAGGGCGGCGAGGATTTCTCCACGGCCGCGGAGAAGACCGCCGCGATGGGCACCGACGCCAAGCCGGGCGAATGGCCGCGCACCCTCACGCACGCCATGGGCACGACCGAGATCAAGGCCCCTCCCCAGCGGGTCGTCGTCCTGGATGTCGGAGAGCTCGACAACGTCGTGTCACTGGGCATCAAGCCGGTCGGCTTCGCGCCCAGCGAGGGGTCTCCCGAACTGCCGTCCTACCTGAAGCAGGACGCCGGCACCCCGAAGCACGTGGGCACCATCAACAACCTCAACCTGGAGGCGATCGCCGGGCTGCGCCCGGACCTGATCCTCGGCAGCCAGTTGCGCGCCGCCGACCAGTACGACGCGCTCTCGAAGATCGCCCCGACCGTGTTCTCCATCCGTCCCGGCTTCACCTGGAAGGAGAACTACCTCCTCAACGCGGCCG
This sequence comes from Microbispora sp. NPDC046933, assembly GCF_040644635.1. Lineage (NCBI taxonomy): Bacteria > Bacillati > Actinomycetota > Actinomycetes > Streptosporangiales > Streptosporangiaceae > Microbispora > Microbispora sp. NPDC046933. The sequence continues at coordinate 44,478 of NZ_JBEYWW010000051.1, forward strand.
CCCTGGACAAGACCGAGGAGGCCAGGGCGAAACTCGCGGAGTACGAGCGCAAGGTGAAGGCCCTCGGCGCGAAGCTCGGTGACGACAAGCCTGTCGTCTCGATGGTTCGTTTCCTGCCCGACGGCGTGATCCGCCTCTACGCCAACGCCTCCTTCATCGGCACCATCCTCCAGGACGCCGGCGTCCCGCGCCCGGCCAACCAGAACATCCCCGACCTCGCCACCGAGGTGAGCGCGGAGAACATCGACCAGGCGGACGCGGACGTCGTCTTCACCGGTGTCTACGGCGATCCGAAGGCCACCGACAAGGCCGCGGTCCAGGGCAACCCGCTCTGGAAGAACCTCAAGGCGGTCAAGGCCGGGCACGCCTACGAGGTCCCGGACGAGACCTGGTATCTCGGCCTCGGCGTCACCGCCGCCATGGAGGTCGTCGCGGATCTGGACAGGTACCTCGCCGGATAGGCGCACGCGGTCCCTCCCCGGCTCCGAGAAAGCGAACGAATGTCCCGTGCCACCCGACGCCGCATCGGCCCGACGGCCGGGGGCGCGCTCCTGCTGGTCCTCGCCGGGCTGCTGGTCCTCGCCGTACTGCTCAGCCTCGCGGTGGGCAGCCGCCAGATCGCGCCGAGCGTGGTGGTGGACGCCCTGATACACGGTGGGGTGCACGGCGGCGGCAGCGACGACGCCCAGGTCGTACGGTCGTTGCGGGTGCCCCGCACCCTCATCGGCGTGATGGCCGGCGTCGCCCTCGCCGTGGCCGGGACGGTCATGCAGGGCGTCACCCGCAACCCCATCGCCGAGCCCGGCATCCTGGGCGTCAGCCAGGGCGCCTCGGTGGGCGTGGTCTGCGCGATCGCGTTCCTCGGAGTGCACTCACTGACCGGTTACGTGTGGTTCGCCTTCGCGGGCGGGGGAATCGCGGCGGTCGCGGTCTACATCATCGCCAGCGGCGGGCGTGGCGGCGCCACCCCGGTCAAGCTCGCCCTGGCCGGCACCGCGATGAACGCCCTGCTCGCCTCCGTCGTCTCCGGCATAACGACGACCGACGCCCGCACCCTGGACGAGTTCCGGTTCTGGCATGTCGGCTCGATCAGCGGACGGAGCGGTGAGATCGCCGGTCAGACCTGGCCGTTCCTGCTCGCGGGGCTGCTGCTGGTCGCCGCGATGGCCCGCGGGCTCGACGCGCTCGCGCTCGGTGAGGACGTGGCCAAAGGGCTCGGTCACAACGTGCCCCTGCTGCGGATCCTCGGAGGTCTCGGCGCCACCGTCCTGACCGGCGTCGCGGTCGCCGCCGCCGGCCCGATCGCCTTCACCGGCCTGGCCGTCCCCCACATCGCGCGCGTGCTCGTCGGCACGGACCACCGCTGGGTCCTGCCCGCGGCCGCCCTGCTCGGTCCCGTGATGATCCTGGTCGCGGACGTCCTCGGCCGCATCGTCTTCCCGCCCTCGGAGGTGCCGGTGGCCGTCATGACCGCACTGCTCGGCGTACCGTTCCTGATCGCACTGGTGCGCAGGAGGGCGGTGGTGGCGTCGTGACGGTGCCCAAAAGCCCCACACGCCCCACCGGCTTTTCCGTCCTGCGCGCGGGGCGGGGCAGCTTCCTGCTGCACCGCAGGGCGACCCTCGTCGCCGCCGTGCTCGGTGCGGTGCTCGCGGTGACCGCCGTGGTCTATCTGTGCGTCGGTGAGTCCTTCGTCAGCCCCGTGGAGGTCGTCCGCGTGCTCTCCTCTGCCGTCGGAGGGGGGCAGCCGAGCCCCGACGAGTTCGTGGTCGGCACCCTGCGGATGCCCCGCCTCGTGGTCGGCCTGCTGGCCGGCGCCGCCTTCGGCATCGCCGGAGCTCTCATCCAGACCGTGGCCCGCAACCCGCTCGCCAGCCCGGATGTGATCGGCGTGACACACGGCGCGGGCGCGGCCACCGTCGCCGCGATGACCTTCGGCCTCACCGCGCATACCACCCTGCCGTACGTCTCGATCCTCGGCGGCCTCGCCGCCGCTTCGCTGGTCTACGTCTTCGCCTGGCGCAGGGGACTGCACGCCGCCCGCTTCGTGCTCATCGGCATCGGCATCTCGGTCGCCCTCGGCTCCCTGACGCAGCTGCTCCTCACCAAGGGCGACTACCTGGTGGCCCAGCAGGCCAAGGTCTGGCTCACCGGTTCGCTCAACGGCCGCGGCTACGACCACGCCCTACCACTCGCCTCGATTCTGCTCGTGCTGACGCCGGCGCTGTTCTGGGCGGCCCGGGCCCAGCGCACCGTGTCGTTCGACGACGACACGGCGACCGCTCTCGGCGTACGGCTCGGCCGGGTCCGCCTGTGCCTGACCGCCCTCGGCGTCGTCCTGGCGTCGGTGGCGACGAGCGCGGCAGGTCCCGTCGACTTCGTCGCGCTGCTCGCCCCGCAGATCGCCCGCCGCCTCACCCGCACCGCACAGATCCCGCTGGCCGGCTCCGCGTTGACCGGTGCCCTGATCATGGCCGTCGCGGATCTGCTGGCCCGCAAGTTGTTCTCCCCGATCGAGCTGCCGGTCGGCGTGCTCACCGCGGCGGTGGGCGCTCCGTACCTGATGTGGCTGATCGTCCGCACTCGCAGCCGTTTCGGAGGCGCCGCATGACCGGCAACCGCCTGAGGGCCGAAGGGCTCGTGCTGACGTACGAGGACCGCACGGTCGTCGACGGCCTCGACCTGGAGATCCCGGACGGGCAGGTCACCGTCATCATCGGGCCCAACGCGTGCGGCAAGTCCACTCTCCTGCGCGCCTTGGGCCGGCTGCTCAAGCCGCGGCGCGGCGCGGTTCTGCTGGACGGCGCCGAGTTGTCCCGCATCCCCACCAAGCGGGTCGCCCAGGAGATCGGGCTGCTGCCGCAGACCCCGGTGCCGCCGGAGGGGATCACGGTCTCCGAGCTCGTCACGCGCGGGCGGCAGCCACACCACAAGTGGTGGCAGCAGTGGACGGAGGCGGACGAGAAGGCCGTCGGCGAGGCGATGGACCGCACCGGGACCGGCGATCTCGCGGAGCGGCCGGTCGACGAGCTGTCCGGCGGCCAGCGACAGCGGGCCTGGATCGCGATGGCCCTCGCCCAGGACACCGGCCTCCTGCTGCTGGACGAGCCGACGACATACCTCGACATCGCGCACCAGGTCGAGGTGCTGGACCTGGTCCGGCAGCTCAACCGCGAGCGTGGCCGGACCGTCGTCGTCGTCCTGCACGACCTCAACCAGGCCGCCCGCTACGCCGACCACCTCATCGCCATGAAGGCGGGACGAATCGTCGCCCAGGGCGCACCGCGCGACATCATCACCGCCGATCTGGTCCGCGAGGTCTTCGGGCTCACGTCGGTCGTCGTGCCGGACCCGGTCACGGGCGGCCCGCTGGTCGTACCGAGCGCGCCCTGGCAGCGCGGATAGACCCCTGTCACGTCAGGGTCGGCGGATCGGGGTTTTCTCAGGGTTCCTCGCGGAACGTGGCTTCCGAGGCCGTCCGTTGTACCGGATGACGAAAGGAGCCGATCGATGTACCGATCGAGGCAGCACAAGATCATCGCTGGCGTCTGTGGAGGGATCGCGGACCGGTACGGCATGTCGCCGACGGTCGTGCGGGTGCTGTTCCTGCTGTCCTGCCTGCTGCCGGGCCCGCAGTTCGTGGCCTACATCATCATGTGGGTGCTGTTCCCCAAGGCCCCGGCCCCCGCGTCGCCCGGCTACGACTACTCGTACGGGCGCAGGTAGGCGGCACGAGGCCGCGCGGGCCCGTTTATGCTCACATCAGGAGAGGTGAGCGATTATGCGGCAACGGCCCCTGACGCTGGTCCAGGACGACCTGGTCGACTACGAGAAGGCCATGGAGCGCATGGCCGCGCTGGTCGAGGAACGGCAGGGTGACGCGCGGCCCGACACGTTGTGGCTGCTCAGTCACCCGCCGGTTTTCACGATCGGCAAGCGGACGCTGGAGACCCACCTGCCCGACCCGTCGGCCGGCATCCCCGTGGTGCCGACCGGCCGCGGCGGCCAGCTCACCTATCACGGGCCCGGGCAGCTCGTCGGCTACCTCATCGTGAAGCTGCGGGACGGCGAGGGCGTGGTCGACTACATCCGCGAGGTCGAGCTGCGGTTGGTCGAGGCGCTGGGCAAGCTCGGCGTCCCGGCCGAGCGGCGCGACACCCCGCCGGGGTCGGAGCTGCTCACCGGCGTGTGGACCACGGACACCGGGCGGAAGATCGTCTCGATCGGCATGCGGTCGAGCCGGTCGGTCACCAGCCACGGCTTCGCGCTCAACGTGGACGGCGACCTCACGCCGTGGGACCTCGCGGTGCCCTGCGGCATGCCCGACGTGGAGATGACCTCGATCGCCCACGAGCTCGGACGGGCCTCCATGGAGGAGACCCGCCGAGTCGTCGCGGAGGCGTTCGAGGCCTCCTGAGTCTTCTCCGGGCTCTACGAGTCTCAGGCCACGCGCTCGGGCTCGCCGATGTCGTCGACCGTACGGCGGGGCCCGGTGAACCAGTGCTTGGCGGACAGGTGCCACCACAGGGCGATGCCGATGAGTACGGCGCCGACGGCGATGGGGGCGTAGTTCACCGACGTCCAGGTGAAGTCCTTGTTGCCCGGGACACCCGCCGGGGCGATGGGCAGGATGAAGTAGATCGAGATGATCGCGATCTCGATCACGGCGATCCAGCTCAGCGCCTTGTACTTGCGGCCGAGGGTCCACGGCCCGGGCTGGAAGGAGTCGCCGGCGCGCAGGCGTAGCCAGATCGGGATGAGGAACGCGAGGTAGAGCCCGATCACCGCGATGGACACCACGGCGAGGAACGCGACGGGAGTCGCCGTGCCCTCGGGCGCGTAGAGCGCGGGCAGCGTGATCAGCAGCGCGACCCCGCAACCACCGATGATCGCGTTGACCGGCGTGCGGTTGCGGTCGACCTTCGACCACAGCCGCCAGCCCGGCACCGCGCCGTCCCGGGAGAACGCGTACGTCATCCGCGACATCGAGGTCACGCAGCTCATGCCGCAGAAGAACTGCCCGATCGTCGAGATCCCGAAGACGACGGTGGCGAGGGTGGACGACAGCGACGAGGTGAAGATGGCTCCGACGAAGCCGCCCTCGGCGTTGACGGCGTCCACGTTCGTGGCCGCGAACAGGAACGACAGCAGCAGGATCCAGCCGCCGATCGCGGAGTAGAAGATCGACTGCCACAGTCCCTTGGCCGCGGTGCGGGCGGCGCCGTGGGTCTCCTCCGACACGTGGGCGCAGGCGTCGAAGCCGGTGATCGTGTACTGCGTGAGCAGGAAGCCCAGCGGCAGCACGTACAGCCAGAACGCCGGGCCCGAGTCGCCGTCGCCGAAGCCGGAGTTGTTGAACGTCTCGAACAGGAAGCCCACGCTCTGGTGCTTCGACGGGCCGAAGATCAGGATCAGCACGACGGCCGCCGCGCCGAACACGTGCCACCACACCGAGACGTTCTGCAGCAGCGAGATCAGGCGGTGGCTGAAGATGTTGATCAACGCGTGCAGCACCAGGACGATCGCGAACAGCAGGAAGATCTGGCGCAGCGCGTCGCCGTTGGCCCAGGAGTCGCTGAACCGGCCGATCACGATGTTCAGGAAGGTGGCGCAGCCGTAGTCGACCGACGCGGTCACCGCGATCAGGCCGATCAGGTTCAGCCATCCGGTGAACCAGCCGTGGACCGGCCCGCCCAGCTTCGCGGCCCACCAGTAGATGCCGCCCGCCGTGGGGTACGCGGAGACCAGCTCCGCCATGCAGAACCCGATGATCAGAATGAACGCCGAGATCAGCGGCCAGCCGATGGAGATCGCAAGGGGCCCGCCGTTGTTCCACGCCTGACTGAAGGTGGTGAAACACCCGGCCAGGATCGAGATGATGGAGAAGGAGATCGCGAAGTTGGAGAACCCGCTCCAGGTGCGGGCCAGTTCCTGCTTGTAGCCGAGTTCCGCTAGGCGTTTGGCGTCGTCGTCGAGGGCTTGCGCCACTGAGGCCTCCTCTAACTGGTGCGGAGTTTCCGGACGCCGTCGAGCAGGCGTCCGAAGCTGGGATCTCCGAGGTCGCGTACGGCTTGGGCGAACTTGTCGGCGGCCTCGGCGGAGTAGTCGAATCCGGGCAGGGCACGGTTGCGGACCAGCCCCTGGTGGACGACGAACCAGAGCGTCCAGGTGAGGTTGGACATGATCAGGTTCAGCCGCACCCGGGGGACGTGCTCGTCGTCGCCGAAATAGGCGCGCGTGAGCCGTACGACCTGGTCGGGGTCGAAGTCGGACTCGGCGGCGACGTCCCCCAGCTCGAAACAGGGGTCGTTGTTGCCGGAGAGCTGGTAGTCGACGATGCGGACGCCGTCGTCGGCGGCGATCAGGTTCTCGGCCAGCAGGTCGTTGTGGCAGGGGACCGTGGGAAGCGGTCGCCGGGCCAGCGCCGCCTCCATGCCGGCCACGACCGGCAGCACGTCCTCATACCCGGCGGGAAGGGCCAGGCCGTGGGTGCGGCACCGCGCCATGAGCTCGCGGAGCTTGTCGAAGATCGAGAAATCGTTGCCGAAGCGGGGGCCGGCGTGCAGGCGACGGCAGGCGCCCGCCACCTCTTCGATCCGCGCGGTCACGGCCGGGGCGTCGAGGGTGACCCCCTCGACGTACTCCAGGAGAAGGGCGCCCGGCAGCACGTGGACGACGCGGGGGCCGACCCTGGACGACGCCGCGGCGACCGTGTTGGCGATCTCCTGGTCGAGCGGGATGCCGAGGCCGGTCTCGGCGATGCGCGGGTCGAGCACGCGCAGGAGCCAGCGGTCGCCGTCCTCGCTGTCGACCCTCGATATGTGGTGGCTGAGCCCGCCCTTGATCGTCGTGAAGGTCAGCGGCCGCCCGGCCCAGGCCGTGACGAGATCCATTGCGTCTGCGACGGGATCTGGCATGCCCGGCTCCTTTTGGTCTACCTTCAGACCATTGATCCGATTGTCTGGGCCGGGTGTTACAGGACGGTACCGATGTCGCAACTTCCCGCGGACGCCCACGCCGTCGTCATCGGCGGCGGAGTGGCCGGATGCAGTGTCGCCTATCACCTCGCCCGGCTCGGCTGGACCGACGTGATCCTGGTCGAGCGGCACGACCTCACCGAGGGCACGACCTGGCACTCCGCCGGCTTCGTCGGCCAGCTCAGGTCCACTGTGACGCAGACTCGGATGATCATGTACTCGGCCGGTCTCTACCCCGAGTTGCGCGAGCTGACCGGGCTCGATCCGGGCTGGCACGGCGTGGGTGGCCTGCGCCTGGCCACCACCCCCGAGCGCATGGAGGAACTGCTGCGCCAGGCCGGGGCCGCCGAGACGTACGGCCTCGACATGGAGTTGCTCGACCCACAGGGCACGCTCGACCGGCTGCCGCTGCTGGAGGTGGGCGACGTCCTCGGGTCGCTGTGGCTGCCCGGGGACGGCTGGCTCGACCCGGCCCGGCTCGGTCACGCCCTGGCCGAGGGCGCCCGCACGCTCGGCGTACGGATCTTCACCGGCGTGGAGGTCACCGGCATCGACGTCCGCGACGGCCGCGTGACCGCCGTACGGCTGCGCGGTGGGGACGGTGAGCACGTCGTGCGCACGGAGACCGTCGTCAACGCGGCGGGGGCGGCGGCCGGGGTGGTCGGCCGGATGGCCGGGGCCGACATCCCGATCGTGCCGATCAAGCACCAGTACGTGGTGACCCCGGCGTCCGGTGTCCCGGCGGACACGCCGACCGTCCGGGACCCGGACAACATCGTGTACTTCCGTGAGGAGGACGGCGGCATCCTCGTCGGCGGCTACATCAGGAGCCCGCAGGTCTGGGACACCGGCCGGCCTTTGGCCGAGCCCCGGACCCTGTTCACGCCCGACATGCCGAAGTTCCGCGAGTCGTGGGACTCGGCGGTCCGGCGGGTGCCGTCACTGAAGCCGGTCGGGGACGGCGACGACCCGGCGGCCTTCCGCAAGGTCGTGCACGGACCGGAGGCGTTCACGCCGGACGGGGAGTTCCTGCTGGGGGAGACCGGGGTCGCCGGGCTGTGGGTGGCGGCCGGCTTCTGCGTGCACGGACTTGCCGCGGCCGGCGGCGTGGGCAAGGTCATGGCCGAGTGGATCGTCGAGGGCGCTCCCGAGTACGACGTCTTCGGCATGGATGTGCGCCGTTTCGGCTCGCATGCCCGGTCCGCCCGCTGGGCCCGCGCCAGGGCGCTGGACTCCTACAGCAAGTACTACGACATCGTCTATCCCGGTGAGGAGCGGACCGCCGCCCGGCCGCTGCGCCGCTCGCCCGCTTGGGTGCGGCACGAGGCGCTGGGCGCGACCTTCGGCGAGAAGGCCGGCTGGGAGCGGGTCAACTGGTATCGCGGTTCCGTCTCGGACGCCGAGACGGTACGGACTGGACGGCCGAGGGGCTGGGCGGGCAGGGTCTGGTCTCCGGCGATCCGCGAGGAGTGCCTGGCGACGCGGGACGCCGCCGGGCTGTTCGATCAGACATCCTTCGCCAAGCTGGAAATATCCGGATCTGTCGCCGACCTGGAGCGGCTCGCGGGCAACGCTCTGGACCGGCCCGCCGGTGCAGAGGCCGGTGCAGAGGCCGGTGCAGGGGTCTACCCGGTGGTCTACACGCAACTGCTCAACGAACGCGGCGGCATCGAGGCGGACGTGACCGTGACCCGGCTGGCGGAGGACCGCTTCCGCCTCGTCACCGGCACCGCGTTCGGGGTTCACGACGCCGCGCTGCTGCGCCGTCACGGGCTGGCGGTCGCCGACGTCACCTCCGCCTACGCGTGCTACTGCCTGTGGGGGCCTCGCGCGTACGAGATCCTGGCGTCGCTGACGGACGACGACCTGACCTTCGGATACCTGCGGGCCGCCGAGATCAGCGTGGGGCACGTCCCGGTGCTCGCCCAGCGGGTCACGTTCGTCGGCGAGTTCGGCTGGGAGCTCTACTGCCCGTCCGAGTACGGGCTGACGTTGTGGGACTCCCTCATGGAGGCGGGCCTGCCGTACGGCATGCGGCCGGCGGGCTACCGGGCGCTCGACTCGCTGCGGCTGGAGAAGGGCTACCGCGTTTGGGGCCTCGACGTCACACCCGAGACCACCCCGCTGGAGGCCGGGCTCGGCTTCGCCGTACGGCCGGAGCGCCGGGCCGCCCTGCCGCGTCCCCGTACGGCGCTGCGCTGCCTGGTGCTCGACGACGAGCGCGACGTCTGCCTGGGCGGCGAGCCCGTCCGGCTGGACGGCCGTCCGGTCTCCCGCGTGACCAGCGGCGGCTTCGGCCACCGGGTCGGCCGGTCGATCGCGTACGCGTACCTGCCGCTGGACGTGTCGCCGGACCTGGAGCCCGGCGGACGCGTCGAGGTAGGCGTCAACGGCGGCTGGGTGGGCGCCACCGTCACCCGCGAGCCGCTCTACGACCCCGAGGGCGCCCGCGTCAGGGCCGAGCCCTGGGCGGCAGCGCGGTGACAGCCGGTGATGATCCACGGCTCTAGATCCGCAGCGGCCTGATGCGGGTGGGGCGGTGGTAGGTGAAGGCCCAGCGGTCGGTGCCTTCCTTGCGGCGGGTGTAGCGGCCGGGGTGGCGGTAGCGGTCGCGGTTGTGGAACTGGCAGGCCGGGCCGAGCAGTTTCAGGTCGGTCAGGCCGCCGCTGCTCCAGTCGTCGGCGTGGTCGATCTGGCACATCGTGGCGGGCAGTGGGCAGCCGTCGATCCAGCAGGTGGCGTAGCGGGCGAAGATCGCCCGCCGCTGGGCGGGGGTGGCCAGGCGGACCTTGCGGCCCATGTCGAGCACCTGCCCGTCGGCGTCCATCACCAGGCGCACCAGGGCGCTGGTGCGGGCCAGGCGGTGCACGCTGGAGACCGGCAGCATCTGCCCGGTCGCCAGCAACAACCCCGGCGCCGCACCCAGCACCGCCCCCTGCAGCGCCCCCTGCAGCGTCCCCGCCGACCCGAGGAGCGCCTCCCGTGCCGTCCCCGGTGCCGATCCTGGTGACGCCCCCGGTGCCGATCCTGGTGACGCTGCTCCCTGTGCCGTCCCCGGTGACACTCCCGGTGGCGTCCCTGGTGGCGTCCGTGGCGGCGACTGTCCACAGCGCACGTCGTCGTGGTCCTCAGGCGTGTCCTGCGCATGCCGGCAGTCCCCCGCAGGCCGGTGCCCGGCGTGGGTGTGACGCACAGCGGCGTCCTCGGGAGGAGGATCCGGCTGCACTGCATGCGGAGGCGCTGCCTGCGGAGGCGCTGCCTGCGGACGCGCGCCACCGCCGCCGGGAAACTCGGCATCGGCCGTCTGGTCAAGACACCCAGGGCCGGTGGCTTCCGCCTCACCGGCGACGCTGTCCTCCGCCTCGGCGAGGGCGCCGTCGTCCCCCGTCGCAAGGGCGCCATCGTCCCCTGTCGCGAGGGCGCGGTCGTTCCCCGTCGCGGGGGCCCGGTTCTGCCCCTCGGCACGGGCGCAGTCCTCGCCCTTTATGGGTGCGGCGTCGCCGCACTCGGCAGAGGCGGCACTCGCGGTGTCGCGCGGCCCGCGCCCACCGGCCCGCTGCTGACCGGCCCCGGAGCCGCCGGCCTCCTTACCGCAGGGGCTGGCGGCAGCAAGGTCGGCACTCTCGGCAGCGGCGTCCACAGCCGCACCGGCCCCGGCCTCTGCACTGGCATCGCCAGGGTTGTCGGCGGTTCCGGTGTCGCGGGGGTCGCAGTCACCGTTGTCTTCGGGGGTGCAGTCACCGGTGTCGCGGGGGTCGCTGGCACTGGTGTCTTCGGGGGCGCTGGCGCCGGTGACCTCGGTATCGCCGCTGTCGCCGGTGTCGCCGGTGTCGCGGGGGGCGCAATCACCGCTGGCGTCGTTGTCCTCGGCGTCGCCGGGGTCCTCGGTGTCGCAGGAGTCGGCGGCGCTTCCCGTGTCGCGGGGGTCGTGAGGGGCGCTGGCACCGCTGTCCTCGCTGGCACCGGTGTCCTCGGCGTCGCCGGGGTCCTCGATGTCGCAGGGGTCGGCGGCGCTTCCCGTGTTGCCGGTGTCGCCGGGGTCGCTGGTGTCGGGGTCGCTCGTGTCGTCGGCGTGGGTGCTGTCGGCGTGGGTGCTGTCGGCGGGGGTGGCGTCCTCGGGATCGGCGGGGAGGGACTCGGCGTTGACCAGGACCAGAAGCTCGGCGGCGATCTTCTGCTCCAGCAGCGCGATCAGCGCGTCGGCCTGGCGGACCTGCAACGACCGGTCATCGCCCTCGGCCCTGGGTTTGGCATAGGCGTCCAACAGGGCACGCAGCCGGGCGGCCGCCTCGCGGGGCAGGTAGAACTCCCCCTCCAGCCCGCCGCCCTTGCCGGGGCGGACCCTCAAAAACCGCCGCCCGTAATCGGCCTGCTCATCGCGTTCCTCCCCATCCGGGTCCAGCACCGCACGCAGATA
>NZ_JBEYWW010000052.1:0-53274 GCF_040644635.1 Microbispora sp. NPDC046933
TGCTCAGTACCGATGTAGTTGTGGTTGAGCATCCGGGCCTCTTCCTGGGCCAGGACGACAACCCGCCGCGCACGGTCGGTGAACCTCTCGAACATCTCGTCGCTCCTCACAGAGCGGTCAGGCGAGCACGGGAGATCCGGCCCGTCGTTCCGCATGGTAGCCCCGGCCCAGTGACCCGCTCCTTGGCAAGAGGGTTCCCCAAGCGCAGGGCGTTCATGCTCTATCCAACCCCCTGCCGGGGGTGACATGTTCCCGATACGCCGCAAGCGAACGAGGTTTTAAGGGAGCGCAAACACAATCGCGCGGTTATGCGATCGTCAGGTCCTCCGACGACCGGCATAACCGCGCGATCAAGGTTGGAGTTAGAGAGTGTCCCGCAGATCTTGCCGTAGCGAGGATCGTCCATGTGGATGCGTCGCAAGGGGGAGGAGCCAATAGCGGAGGTATTGGCCACTCCGGGCCCCGCGAAGATTCCGAGTCTGCAAGGAATCTTCGCAGGTGGGCTGACAACGCAGCCAGGCGCCACCTGGACGACCGCAGGAGGCAGAAGATCTAAGGGACACGCCCTTAGTGCGCGTCCTCGTACGCCTGGACGATCGAGGCGGCAATGCGGCCGCGCTCGCTCACGGGGTGTCCGTGAGCCTTCGCCCAGGCGCGGATCTCCGCGCTCTTCTCGCGAGTCATGGCTCGCTGGCCTCCGCCGCCCGCACCACGACGGCGCCCACGGGCCTGCCCGCTGTCCGCGCGCCGCGCGCTGGTGACGAAAGGCGACAGGGCCTCGCGAAGCCGCTTCGCGTTGCCGTCGCTCAGGTCAATCTCATAAGACGTGCCGTCAATCGCGAAGGTGACCGTCTCATTGGCCTCGCCGCCATCGAGATCGTCGATGAGAATCACCTGCGTGTGCTTGGCCATCCGGCAATCCTTTCGCAGCCCATAGTTTGATTCGTCAGCCAAACATATACCCGGTTTCCCCTGGCTGACAATTCAAGATTGCGGATTCTCAGGAACCTCTGAGTCCGGTGACTTCTCGCGTGGCTCCCGTGCCGTGCGGAGGCCGGCCGCGTCGGAACGTACCAACTTTACGATGCCGTAGACGACCGCGCCGGCGACGACCGCGGAAGGTATCAAGGCGGACAATACCTCTGTCATTCTGCCTCGCTCGTGCCGGGGGTGTCATTAGGTGCACCCGAGGAAATTCCGAGGACGTGGCAAGGCCGCCGGCCTCTTGCCGGGCCGGGCGCCCTGATACGACCATAGCGCCGGGAGGGACCAGACGCGCCTTCCGGGGTGCCCCCGGAGGGCCGAGGTAATCCTCGTCTCTCCAGCGGCCTTACCGGATGCACTCGAAATCGTACCCAGAATGCCGACCCCGGCGGTCACCGATCCGGGGCCGCCCGGCCGTTTCAGCCGCTTGCGCACTTCCCCGGCGACGGCGGGCGGCGGGGGCCGCACACCCTCGGGTTCCCCGGTTCCCGCACCGTAGCCGCAGGTGAGCGGCTTGCCGACGGGGACGGACAGGCACGCACCGACAAGCGTGAAGCGGCAAACACGTCCTGCGGAAAAGACCGGACCGGGACCTACGAGCGTTGAAGAGCCGGGTGAAACGAGGAGCCCCTGTCACGGCGGCAGGATCTTCACAAGGGGTCCGGCGCCCTTCTCGTAGGGCGCGCACGCCTTGCCGGGATATACGCGCAAGCAGATCGCCACAGCCCGGAAGCCTCGCAAAAAGAGAGGACCGGCCGGTTCCGTCAAGATCGACGAGCGGGACGTCTGAAGATCGAAAAAAGGAGCGGGGGCACAATCAGGCGGACGGCCCGGGCGGCCCTGGCGTCAGAGTTTCCCACGGCCAAACGATCCCCGCATTCCACGGGCCGCGCCTGCGGCCGGGTAGAGCGGGCGAGCATCCGGGAGCGCCATAAGGGCCTGTGCGGCTCCATACGGCCCCATAAGCGCCCCTGACGGTTCCTTAAGCCGCCCGTGGACGGATATGACCCCCCTGGGACGGCGAGGACCCACCTTAAGGATTGGCGCCGGGGGCGGTCTCGCGGTCATTGGGCACCTCTCGGGACGGTGAACCCAAGCATGGCATGCCCGGGCCGCCGCGCAAGGTTTTTCCGTCACAGCAGGGTTGAGCGGGCGGTGCGGACGGAGCCATAGCGACCCCATACAAAAACGGGGCCGATGGTCCGTTCCCATCGGCCCCGCCTGTCGTGGTTACTTGACCTTGACCACCACCGTGTTGGCGACCTTGTCATGCAGTGCCTGATGCAGCGGCTTGTCCCACAGCAGCCACAGCACGTTCAGAAGGGAGGCGAGGCTCGCGAGGTAGCTGATAACGGGAATCCACTGCAGGAACTCGAATCCGAAGAGCACGCCGGCGCGCTTCACCGCCACGTCCTGGGGAAGCCCGCCCGCGTCGAGAGTGCCGCCGACCGGAACGACCTTGATGCCCATGACTTTCTTACCGAGCGTCTGCCCCTGCGCCCGCAGCATGAGGAATTCGTAGGCGACCATGACGATGCCGCCCAGAATCGCGGTGAGCAGCGACGCCAGGAAGTAACCGCCTCCGGCGTCCACCACCCCGCTGGTCATGTTGATGCTCGGGGCGGTGACGACGATCCCCGTGATCACGAGCGTGATGATCCAGAAGGGAATCCCGACGATCACGCCGTCGATGATGCGGGCGACGAGGCGCTGCCACCACTCCGCGAGCGGGGCCGGTGCGCCGGGCGGGATCTGGCCCGCCGCCCCGTACGGCTGCGCGAAGCCGGGCTGACCGTACCCCTGCTGGCCGTACTGCTGGCCATAGCCCTGCTGCTGCCCGTAACCCTGCTGCGGGGCCTGCTGTGCGTACTGCTGGCCGTAGCCCTGCTGCTGGCCCTGCTGGGCGCCGTAGCCCTGCTGCTCGTACTGCTGCTGCCCGTAGCCGGGTTGCTGACCGTAGCCCTGCTGCTGACCCTGCTGCTGACCCTGCTGGGCGCCGTAGCCCTGCTGGCCGTACTGCTGCTGCCCGTAGCCCGGTTGCTGGCCGTAACCCTGCTGCTGACCGTAGTCCTGCTGCTGGCCGTAGTCCTGCGGGGCGGCCTGCTGGCCGTAGCCGCTCTGGGACGGCTGACCGTACTGCTGCTGGCCCTGCTGGGCGCCGTAGCCCTGCTGGCCGTACTGCTGCTGCCCGTAGCCCTGCTGCGGGCCGGTCTGGCCATAACCCTGCTGGCCGTAGCCCTGCTGCGGGGGCTGCTGCGGGCCGGTCTGCCCGTAGCCCTGCTGGCCGTACTGCTGCTGCCCGTACTGCTGCTGGCCGTAGCCCTGCTGCTGGGCGGCCTCCTGGCCGTAGCCCTGCTGCGGGCCGGTCTGGCCATAGCCCTGCTGGCCGTACTGCTGCTGGCCGTAGCCGCCCTGGGCGGGGTCGTAGCCGGGCGGCTGCTGCGGGCCCGTGTGCTGCCCGGGGTGGCGATAACTGACGACCGTGACGTCGGGGTCGTAGTCCTGGGCCTGTCTGTCCGTGTTGTACCCGGGGTTCGATGACGGCGGTGGCGTCCCGTCCGACTCGTCCTGGGGGTACGGCGGCTGTCCGGTGCTCACCGTGTCACCTCGTTTCGAAGACGCATGCGCCGCATGTCTGTAGCACACGCTGATATTGCCAAAAGTAGCGACAGGTGTATCAACAGTCACCTTTGCAGCAGATGACAATCACCGTCAAGATCGATGATCAATGCCCATCAATGGCGATCAATGACGGTCGAGGTGCAGCAACATCCGGGTGTTCCCCAGCGTGTTCGGCTTGACGTGCTCCAGGTCGAGGAACTCGGCGACACCCTCGTCGTACGACGCGAGCAGTTCCGCGTACACCTCCGGAGAGACCGGGGTGCCCTGGATGGGCCTGAAGCCGTGCCTGGCGAAGAACTCCACGGCGAACGTGAGGCAGAAGACCCTCCGCACGCCGAGGTCCCTGGCGGTCTCGATGAGCGCGGCGACGATCCGGTGGCCGACGCCCCCGCCGCGTGCCGTGGGGTCCACCGCGACGGTCCTGATCTCGGCCAGGTCCTCCCACAGCACGTGCAGCGCGCCGCAGCCGACGACCTGCCCGCCCGTCTCGGCCACCCAGAACTCCTGGACGTCCTCGTACAGGGTGACCGTGCTCTTCTTGAGCAGGCGGGGACCGGAGCCCGAGTACGCGTCGACGAGGCGCCGGATCACCCGGACGTCCGGCGTCCTGGCCCGGCGCACCGTCACGGCCGTGGCACCCGATCCGCTGGATGTCTGCGCGGCGACCTGCTCCATGGTCGGCCAGCCTAGCCGGACCTCCGCCGATCCCATGGGGTCGGCGCGGAGCGTCTTCCTCGCGTCTTCCTGGATAACGGTCATTCCCAAACGCCGCATCCGACATGGCGCCTGACCGTCCGTAGCCTCCAGGATACGGACGGATGCACAGCCGCACCCCGAGGTGGCCGTTCCAGTTCGTCCCACTTTTTCCAGCAGTCCGAGCAGCACATCCAATGCCTCAGATCGCTCTAAACCCAGGTGAACACGGACGCATCACTACCGAGCCCGTGACCCGACTGTGATCGTTTGGTTGTCAAACGTAGACGGGTTTCGGAGTTCTGGTTGAGCAAGAACTCGCCGTGCACTATCGTCCAGCGACGATGCCGGTCATCGTGAGCGCTCACGGCGACCGGGCGCCGAATCTTCGAGCACCGAGTGCGAAGGGGAACCGGGGACCCAACTGCAGGATCAGGATCGGTTCGGTCTGAGATCGTCAAGGGGTGAATCCGCCAAGGTAGGGCTACTCCGGCCCGAACCCGTCAGCTAACCCGGTAGGCGCTCAGTAGTGCCCCGCAGTACGGCCCCGTCCCGACGACACGGGCCCGCCGGCGGGGCACATGTGGGAGAGGAGCTCGGTTGCGCATGCGTGGAGGACGGCCGACGGGCAGGCACGCCCGCCGCCGACGGTCCGGATCCGGCACGGCCGGTCCGGGTGCCATCCGCCGCTTGGCGTTCGTCGGCGTCGCGCTCACCGCGATCACGTTCGGCGCCCCGGTGGTCCGCGCCACCGCCGACCCCAAGCCGAGCCTCAAGGAGCTCACCGAGCAGGTCGAGAGCCTCTACACCGAGATCGAGACCCTCACCGAGCAGTACAACGGCGAGCGCGTGCGTCTGAAGGCGGCCGAGCGGTCCGCCGACCTCGCCAAGAAGAACCTCGCCAAGAGCGAGGCCGAGCTGGAGGTCCGCCGGCAGAAGGCGAGCGCCCTCGCGCAGCACTCCTACATGACCAACGGGCTCGGCAACGCGCTCGTGCTCATCGACAGCGACGCCGACCCCCGGCAGTACCTGGACCAGGCCTCCACGCAGTACGCGCTGGAGCTGCAGGAGAGCCAGGAGGTCGCCGAGGTCACCAAGGCCATGGACGCCGCCGCACGGGCCAGGGAGAGCGCCTCCGCCCGGCAGGCCGAGGTCAAGAAGCTCCTCAGCGGCCTCGACTCGCAGCGCGACAAGATCACCAAGCTGATCAAGAAGACCGAGAGCAACCTTTACCGGCAGGTCTCCCGGACGGTCGGCAGCGAGACGCGCAGGAGGATGTCGTTCCCCATCGTGGGCGACGGCAAGGCCGCCCAGGCGGCGCGCTGGGCCCTCGCGCAGCAGCTCAAGCCGTACGTGTGGGGCGCCGAGGGGCCCGGCTCCTTCGACTGCTCCGGCCTGGTCATGGCGGCCTACCAGTCCGTCGGCATCAGCCTGCCCCACTACACGGGCGACCAGTGGACGGCCGGCACGCACATTCCCCGTGACCAGCTCCGCCCCGGCGACCTGGTGTTCTTCTACTCCGACCTGCACCACGTGGGCATCTACATCGGCGGTGGCTACATGATCCACGCGCCGCGCACGGGAGACGTCATCCACATC
Source organism: Microbispora sp. NPDC046933 (assembly GCF_040644635.1). Lineage (NCBI taxonomy): Bacteria > Bacillati > Actinomycetota > Actinomycetes > Streptosporangiales > Streptosporangiaceae > Microbispora > Microbispora sp. NPDC046933. Next base: position 5,899 of record NZ_JBEYWW010000052.1, read on the forward strand.
GCGAAGATCGCCGGGCGGCCGTTCGCGGGAGCGGTGCGCGTCGCCGACTGAGCCTCCCCAGAGGGAGGCCGTGGGGGCGGAACGCGGTCAGATGAGGCGGCGGCGCGCCGCCCAGGCGACCGCCTCGATCGCGGTCGCGACGCCGATGCGGTCGCAGATGCACCGCAGCCGGCGCCGCACGGTGCGCCCGCTGACGTCGAGACTGCGGCCCACCCGGTCGGCGGTCACGCCCTTGGCCAGCTCCGCGAGGAGAAGCAGGTCCTCTTCGGTGAGACCGGCACGGTCAAGCTCCGAGGCGAGATTGTCACCTCGGTAGACGACCTCGGGAACACCCATCGTCCGCCCTCCCCCACGACGATGATTCGTCGGCCCACCCTTCAGGGACGGTAAACGCCTGCAATGAAGGTCGTCAAGGTTCGGGGTCGAGCCGCCGGTCGTACGCCTCCCTGGCCGCCTCCACATCCTCCATGTGAACCTCGGCCCAGCGCTTGATCGCTTCCAGCAGCGGCATGAGGTCCTCGCCCAGCGGCGTGAGCCGGTAGTCGACCCGGACCGGCACCGAGAGGGTGACCGTACGGGAGACCAGGCCGTCGCGCTCCATCGTCCGCAGCGTCTGCGTGAGCATCTTCTGGCTGACGCCGGCGATCGTCCTCGCCAGCTCGCTGTACCGGAGCGGGCCGTGGGCGAGCGCGGTGAGCGCCAGGCTCACCCACTTGTCGCTGAGGGTGTCGAGCAGCTTCCGCGACGGGCAGGTCGCGACGTACGCGTTGTACCGCTGGCGCGCCTCCTCGCGGCGCTCGGCCGCCGTCCGGGTGGCCATGTCTTCCCTCCGCCTCCCTTACGCACTTTCAGGTGCCTTCTTACCCGGAGAGAGTAGCTCTCCCTACCCTGCTTGCCGTACGGAAGGAGGAATTCATGAGAGCACTGGTGGCACAGGGCGGCGCCGTACGGGTCGTCGACGTCGCCGAACCCGAGCCGGGGCCGGGACAGGTGCGGATCAGGGTCGAGGCGGCGGCCGTGAACCCCGTCGACCTGCTCACGGCCGCGGGCGCCCTCGCCGATCACAAGCTCATGCCGCACCAGGAGACGTACGCACTCGGCTGGGACGTGGCGGGCGTGATCGATCGCGTCGGTCCGGGCGTGACGGGCATGCGCCCGGGGGAGCGGGTCATCGGACTGTCGGACCGGCTGACGGATCCACTCAAGGCCCAGGCGGACCTGGTGGTGCTGGACGAGACGGCCGTCGCGCCCGCGCCCGCCGGAGTGGCCGCGCCCGAGGCGTCGACGCTGCCGCTGAACGCGCTCACCGCCGCCCAGGCGCTCGATCTCGCCGGGCTCGCCGAGGGTGGGACCCTGCTCGTCACGGGCGCGGCCGGTGGCCTCGGCGGCTATCTCGTGGAACTGGCCGTGGCACGGGGGATCAGGGTCGCCGCGGTCGCCGCGCCCGGCGACGAGTCACTGGTGCGGGGCTTCGGCGCCGAATGGTTCGTCCCGAGAGGCGCCGACCTGGCCGGGGCGGTCAGGGCCCTCGTTCCCGGCGGTGTGGACGGTCTGGTGGACGCGGCGGTCGTCGGCCTGCCCGCCCTGGACGCCGTGCGCAACGGGGGCGCGTTCGTCGCCGTCGGCGCCGGGCAGGCCCCGATCCCGCTGCGCGGCATCCGGGTCTCGACGGTGTTCGTCCGCGCCGACGCGGCCCAGCTCCGGGACGTCGCCAAGCTGGCCGAGGCGGGACGGCTGACCACGCGGGTCGCCGGCACCTATCCCCTGGAGCGGGCGGCCGAGGCGCACGAACGCCTGCGGAGGGGCGGCCTGCGCGGCCGGCTGGTGCTGTTGCCCTGAGTTGCCGAACACCCTGAGTTGCCGAACACCCTGAGTTGCCGAACACCGTCACCTGCCGGACACCCCGAGCTGCCGGCACCCTGAACTGCCGGGCACCCTGAACTGCCGGGCACCTTGAACTGCCGGACACCCTGGCGTGCGGGTCCCTGCCTTTTGGGCGCTCTGACGCCGCCACCGGTCCGCGAGGCGACCCGGAGGCGTCCCGGAGGCGTCCCGGAGGCGTGTCGGCACGGCCGCGGGCCGGACGGCCGTGCCGTCCGGCCCGCGGCGCCGGCGTTCAGGCGGTGTGACCCGCCTCCAAGGAATCCGACACGCCGATCAGGCGCGACCGAGCAGCTCGCGCACCCGGTCGCGGCCCACGGCCAGCAGCAGCGTGGGCAGCCGCGGGCCGGTGTCGCGGCCGACGAGCAGCCGGTAGAGCAGGGCGAAGAACGCGCGCTGGGCCGCCTTCAGCTCGGGCGTGGCCGCCTTGGCGTCCATGTCGAGCCCGGCCTGCACCTTCGGCACGCCGTACACGAGCGTGGTCAGCCCGTCGAGCGACCAGTGCTCGTCGAGGCCCTCCGCCAGCAGGCGCAGCGACTCCCGGTCCTGCTCGCCGAGCGTGTCGAGCAGCTCCTTGTCGGGCGTCTCGCGCACCTGCGTGCGGTCCTCCGCGGGCACGTACGTGTTCACCCAGTGCTGGGCGCGGTCGAGCCGCGGCCGCAGCTCGTCCAGCCCGGCGATCTCCGGGTCGAACGCGCGCAGGATGCGCAGCGTCTGCTCCTCGTGCCCGGTGGCGATGTCCACGACCGAGGCGAGCGTCCGGTACGGCAGCCGCCGCGGCGTCTCCGGCAGGACCCGGGAGGCCGTGCTCGACGCGCGGCGGTAGGCCGACTGGTCGGCCGGCAGCGCCGTGCCGTCCTGCACCTTCTTGGTCAGCGTGTCCCACTCGTCGTACATGCGCTGGATCTCCTGGTCGAAGGAGACCTTGAACGACTGGTTGGGGCGGCGGCGGGCGTACAGCCAGCGCAGCAGCGCGGGCTCCATGATGGACAGAGCGTCGGCCGGGGTCGGCACGCCGCCCTTGGAGCTGCTCATCTTGGCCATGCCGCTGATGCCGACGAAGGCGTACATCGGCCCGATCGGCTGCGGGGCGTCGAACACCTCGCGGACGATCTGGCCGCCGACGACGAACGACGAGCCCGGCGAGCTGTGGTCCACACCCGACGGCTCGAAGACCACGCCCTCGTAGGCCCAGCGCATCGGCCAGTCGACCTTCCACACCAGCTTGCCGCGGGTGTGCTCGGACAGCAGGACGGTCTCGCCGTGGCCGCACACACAGGTGTAGGACATCGCGGTGGTCTCGTCGTCGTACGACGTGACCGTGGTCAGGTCGCGGTCGCAGGCCGAGCAGTAGGGCTTGTAGGGGTAGTAGCCCCCGGCGCCGGAGCCGTCGTCCTCACTCGCGGCCCCCGAGCCCTCCAGGGCGGCAGCCTCGTCGGCGTCCACGACCTCCTTGGCCTTCGCCTTCTTGGTGCGGTACTGGTCGAGGATCGCGTCGATCCGCCGCCGCTCCCGCATGGCGAGCAGCACCTGCTCCCGGTACGCCCCGGAGGTGTACATCTGCGTCTGGCTGATGCCGTGGAACTCCACGCCCAGCTCGTTGAGCGCGGCGATCATCGGCGCCTTGAAGTGCTCGGCCCAGTTGGGGTACTCGCTGCCGGGCGGGGCCGGGACGGTGGTCAGCGGCTTGCCGATGTGCTCGTTCCAGGCGGGGTCGATGCCCACGGGAACCTTGCGGAAGCGGTCGAAGTCGTCCCACGAGATGATGTGCACGCACTCGTAGCCGCGCCGCCTGATCTCGTCGGCCACCAGGTGCGGGGTCATGACCTCGCGCAGGTTGCCCAGGTGGATCGGGCCGGACGGGCTGAGGCCGGACGCGCAGACGACGGGTTTGCCCGGTGCGCGCCGTTCAGCCTCGGCGATGACCTCATCGGCGAAACGCGCCACCCAGTCGGCGTCCATCACGTCAGTCCTCTCTGAACGGGATCCTGCCTTCTATGGTCCCGTACGCGAGGGAGTCGTCAGGACGCGTTACGGGCGTAGACCAGCCGCAGGCCGATCAGCGTGAGCCAGGGCTCGTGCACGTCGATCGTACGGGCCTCGCCGATGACGAGCGGCGCACCGGTGCCCGTGGCGACCACGGTGACGTCGTCGGGGTCGGAGGCCAGCTCGGCCGTCATGCGGTCGACGATGCCGTCGACCAGGCCCGCGAAGCCGTAGATGATGCCCGACTGGAGCGCCTCCACGGTGTTCTTGGCGATCACGGACCGCGGCCGGACCAGCTCGACCTTGTGGAGCTGGGCCCCGGCCGTGGCCAGCGCGTCCACCGAGATCTCCAGGCCGGGCGCGGTCACCGCGCCGACGTACTCGCCCCGGGCCGAGACGGCGTCGAACGAGGTGGCCGTGCCGAAGTCGACGATCACGCACGGCCCGCCGTACAGGGTGGTGGCGGCGAGCGCGTTCACGATGCGGTCGCTGCCGACCTCCTTGGGGTTGTCCATGCGGACCGGAACGCCGGTGCGCACGCCGGGCTCGACGACCACCGCCGTGACGTCGCCGTAGTAGCGCCGGGACATCTCCCGCATCTCGTTGAGCACCGACGGGACCGTGGAGCAGATCGCGATGCCGCTGATGTCGGCGTCCTTGAGCAGCGGCGACTGCCCGAGCAGACCCTGGAGCACCACCGCGATCTCGTCCGCCGTACGGCGGGGGTCGGTGGCGATCCGCCAGTGCTCGATCACCTCTTCACCCTCGAACAGGCCCAGCACCGTGTGGGTGTTGCTGACGTCGATGGTGAGCAGCATTCCCTGATTATGCATCACGAAGATCTAGACCCAGGTCGAGTGCCGGGGCCGAGTGCGTGAGCGCGCCGACGGCCAGGTAGTCGACCCCGGTCTCGGCGACCGCGCGGGCCGCGTCCAGGGTCAGCCCGCCGCTCGACTCCAGCCGCGCCCGCCCGGCCACCAGCCGTACGGCCTCGGCGAGCTGGTCCACGGTGAAGTTGTCGAGCAGGATCTCGTCGGCGCCCTCGGCCAGGACCGGCTCGATCTGGTCGATCCTGTCCACCTCGACCTCGATCGGCAGGCCGGGGAAGGCCTGCCGTACGGCCCGGAACGCCTCGGCGACGCCCCCGGCGGCGACGACGTGGTTGTCCTTGATCAGGGCGGCGTCGTGCAGGCCCATCCGGTGGTTGACCCCGCCGCCGGCCCGGACGGCGTACTTCTCCAGGGCCCGCAGCCCGGGCAGGGTCTTGCGGCTGTCGCGGACGCGGGCGCCGGTGCCCTCGACGGCGTCCACCCAGCGGCGGGTCTGGGTGGCGATGCCGGACAGGTGGGTGAGGAAGTTGAGCGCGGTGCGCTCCAGCGTGAGCAGGTCCCTGGTCGCGCCCCGCACGGTCATCACCACGTCGCCGGGGCGCACGCGGTCGCCGTCGGCGGCGTGCCGCTCGACCTCGACCGGCACGGCGGCCTGGCGGAAGACGGACTCGGCGACGGCCAGGCCGGCGACCACGCCCTCCTTGCGGGCCACCACGTCGGCGACGGCCCGCTGGTCGGCGGGGATGGTGGCGACCGAGGTCACGTCCTGCCCCCCGGCCAGGTCCTCCTCCAGCGCGGCGCGGACGAGACGCAGCACGGCGTCCGGGTCGAGGCCGGCCTTCTCCAGTTCGGTCCGCGGTTCCTCGTGGGGCGCGTACGTCAAGGTCAGTCCCTCCGCTGTCAGGGCGATGTCGATGTGCGCCCGCCAGCGGGCGTCGTCGCGGTCGGGGTGGTCCTCCCGCCAGTGCGAACCGCGGGTCTCCTCGCGCACGGCCGCCGCGGCGACCAGCGCGGAGGCCACCGTGAGGAGGTTGGTGGCCTCCCACGACTCGGTGCAGGGCTCGACCTCGACCGGCGTCCAGCGGGCGTCCGAGAGCGCGCGGGCGACCTGCGCGAGGGTCCGGTCGCTGCGGAGCACCCCGGCGCCCCGGCTCATGTGGCTCTGGACCCTGGGACGCGTACGCGGGTCCACCAGGCCCTCGGGCCGGTCGTCGCGCTCGGCGGGCTCGCGGGGCGCGAGGTCGCGGGCGGCCAGATCGGCGGCGATGCGCTCGCCGTAGACGAGCCCTTCCAGCAGCGAGTTGGAGGCCAGCCGGTTGGCGCCGTGCACGCCCGTGCAGGCCACCTCTCCGCAGGCGTACAGGCCGGGCACGCTGGTCCTGCCGTACAGGTCCGTGCGCACGCCGCCGCTCGCGTAGTGGGCGGCCGGGGCGACGGGGATGGGCTCGGTGACGGGGTCGATGCCGTGCTCCCGGCAGACCGCGAGGATCGTGGGGAACCTGGTTCGCCACTTCTCCTCGCCGAAGTGGGTGGCGTCGAGGTAGACGTGGTCGGCGCCGGTTCGCGCCATCTGGCGCATGATCGCCTTGGCGACCACGTCGCGGGGCGCGAGGTCGGCCAGCTCGTGGACTCCCTGCATGAAGCGCTTGTGCTCCGAGTCGATCAGCACGGCGCCCTCGCCGCGCACGGCCTCGGAGACGAGGGGCTGCTGGCCGGTCGAGCCCTCCCCCAGCCACAGGACCGTGGGGTGGAACTGCACGAACTCGATGTCCCTGACCACCGCGCCGGCCCGCAGAGCCAGTGCGACACCGTCCCCGGTGGACACGACGGGGTTGGTGGTGGCCGCGTAGACCTGGCCCATGCCGCCGCTGGCCAGCACCACGGCCCCGGCCCGTACGGCGCCGACGCCGTCGCGGGCGCCCTCCCCCATCACGTGGAGCGTGACCCCGCAGGCGTGGCCCTCGGCGTCGAGGAGGAGGTCGAGCGCGAGGGCGTGCTCGATGACCTCGATGCGGGGCTCGGCCAGCACGGCCTCGGCGAGGGCCCGCTGCACCTCGGCGCCGGTCGCGTCGCCGCCCGCGTGCACGATGCGGTTGCGGTGGTGGCCGCCCTCGCGGGTGAGCTGGAGCTCGCCGTCGGTGTCGCGGTCGAACTCGGCGCCGTGGCTCATCAGCCGCTTCAGCGCGTCGGGGCCCTCGGTGACCAGGACGCGTACGGCCTCCTCGTCGCACAGGCCGACCCCGGCGACGAGCGTGTCCCTCAGGTGCTCGTCGGGGGTGTCCTCGGGGTCGAGGACGGCGGCGATGCCGCCCTGGGCCCAGCGGGTGGACCCGGCCGACAGCACGTCCTTGGTGACCACGAGCACCCGCGCCCGGGGGTCGAGTTCGACGTGGCGCAGCGCCACGGTGAGGCCGGCGATGCCGGACCCGATCACGACCGCGTCGGCCTCGACGGTCCAGCCGGGTGCGGGGGCGGTGAGTCTGCGTGCGAGCGCCACCATGAGGGGATCCCCTTTCGTCATAATGACGATAACGCCCCCCGGGCGATGGTGACGCCCCGGCCCCTCCTACAAGGGGCGCACCGCGGGGTCGGCGCAGAGTTGGGCGGTCAGAGTGGCGTAGGCCCATTCCTCCCACCGGTCCGGCGACCAGCCGCGGTCCTGGACGAAGAGCAGGTACAGCTGCGGGCTGAGCAGGCAGAACAGCAGGTCCGCGGCCATCGCGACGGAGACGTCCGGGCGGGCGCCGGGCTTGCCGGCCAGCGCCTGGGCCGCGGCGTGCTGCACGATGTAGCGCGGATCGGGCCCGTCGGGCCACTGCGCGGCGATCTGCGGATCGGCGGCCCCGGCGGACTCGATCATCGGCATGATCGGAGCGACCCGGCCGAGGATCTCACTCGTGCCGCGAACGTGCGCGCGCAACTGGCCGGCCGCGGTGGGCTCGGCGCACGCGGCGCGGAACCATTCACGGTCCATGATGGCCACCGGCTCGGTGTCGCCGGCGATGGACGTGTCGACGACGTCCTTGAACAGCGTGCGCTTGTTGCCGAAGACGAAGTAGACCGTCTGGACGGCCACGCCCGCCCGGTCGGCGACCTCCTGCAGGCTCGTCGCCCCGTAGCCCTGCGCGACGAACAGCTCCCGCGCCGCCTGGATGACCTTCTCCCGGGTGCGGCGTGAGCGCTCGGCCCGTTTGTCCGGCCGCTTGACGGTGTCCATGGCGTGAGTCTATCTCTAGAGTTAGTCACTAGAGTTCAGCTCTAGAAACCTGGAGGGATCATGGACATGCCGAACACGGGCGCGGACGTGGATCAGGAAGAGGCCGTGCGCCGAGCGCTCGAGGAGTACTACCGGGCCGGCAAGCCGCCGTGGGACACCGGCGTGACGCCGCCCGAGCTGGTCGCGCTGGTGGAGGGGCGAGGGCAGGGGCACGGGGAGAGGCACGGCGCACTGCCGCCCGGCCGCGCCCTGGAGCTCGGCTGCGGCACCGGAACCAACGCCATATATCTGGCCCGGCACGGCTGGGAGGTCGTGGCCGTCGACCTGATCGACCGCGCGATCGAGCAGGCCCGGGAGAAGGCCGACGCGGCGGGAGCGGCCGTACGGCTGCTGCACGGAGACGCCACCCGGCTCGACGAGCTGGACGCGCCCGGCCCCTACGACCTGTTCTTCGACCTGAGCTGCTACTGCGGCATCCCGCCGCACCGCCGCGACGCCTACGCCGCCGGGCTCACCCGCCGCGCCGCTCCCGGCGCACGGCTGTTGATGTTCGGGTACGGCCCCGGGACGCTCGACGACACGTTCTCCGGCGTCACCGCCGACGAGCTGCGTGCCAGGTTCGCCGGCTGGGAGCTGGTCGACGTCACACCCGGCACGAACCCGTTCCCCACTTTCTGGTTCACGCTGCGCGCCGGGGCAGCCTGAGCTACAGGCTCAGGACCACGTTGTCGATGAGGCGCGTGGTACCCACCTTGGCTGCCACGGCCAGGATCGCCTCACCCCGGTGGTCGTCGCCGACCGGCGCGAACGTCGCGGGGTCGGCCAGGATCAGGTAGTCGAGCAGCAGCGGCGGGTCGAACCGGGCGGCCTCCTCCAGCACGGCCCGCGCGGCGTCGAGGATCCCGGCCGGCCCGGCTGTCCCGGCCCGCGCCGCGCCGGCCCGCAGCGCCCGCGACAGCGCGAGCGCGGTGCGGCGGTCGGCCTCCGACAGGTACCGGTTGCGGCTCGACAGAGCGAGGCCGTCGGGCTCCCGCACGGTCGGGGCGCCGACGACCGACACCGGGACGTCGAGGTCGGCCACCATCCGCCGGATCAGCGCGAGCTGCTGGGCGTCCTTCTGCCCGAAGACCGCGACGTCCGGCCGCACCAGGTTGAACAGCTTGAGCACCACGGTCAGCACGCCGTCGAAGTGGCCGGGCCGGAAAGCGCCCTCGACCACCCCGCCCATGCCGCCGGCCGAGACCTCCACCTGGCGGTCCGGCAGGTACATGTCCTCGGCCGAAGGCGCGAAGACCACGCCCACGCCCTCCTCCTCGCACACCCGGAGGTCGGCGTCGAACGTACGGGGATAGCGGGAGAAGTCCTCGTGGGGGCCGAACTGCAGGGGGTTGACGAACACGCTCACCACCACGTGGTCGGCGTGCTCGCGCGCCAGCCGCATCAGCGACCGGTGCCCCTCGTGGAGCGCCCCCATCGTGGGGACCAGGGCGATCCTCCCGGGGCCGAGGGCGTCCCTCGCCTTGTCGAGGGCGGCGCGGTCGGCGGCGACGGTCAGGTCCATATGTTCCCTCCCAGGGCGTCCAGCAGGCGTTCGGCCGCCTCGGGCTTGAGCAGGCCCGCCGCGAGCGCCCGGTCGGCGGTGAGCCTCGCGAGGGCGACGTACGCGTCCGCGGCCTCGGGGGCGGCCAGGATGAGGGCGTCGACGTGCTTGCGCACGGTGCCCGCGTCGCCGCGCACGACGGGGCCGGTGAGCCCGCTGATGCCGAGGCGCAGCACGTTGTCGAGTGCCGCGCTCAGCAGGGGGCCGAGCATCCGGCCCGGATGCTCCACGCCGATCTTCGCGAGCAGTTCCTGCGACTCGGCGACGAGCGTCACCATGTGGTTCGCGGCGCCGGCCAGGGCGGCGTGGTAGAGCGGCCGGTCCTGGTCGGCGATCCACACCGGCTCGCCGCCCATCTCGATCACCAGCGCCTCGGCCACCGGCCGCAGCAGGTCGGGCGCGGTGACGCCGAACGAGCAGCCGTTGAGCCGGGTCAGGTCGTCGCTCCTGCCGGTGAAGGTCATCACCGGGTGCAGCGCGAGCGGCAGCGCCCCCGCCTCGGCCGCGGGGTCGAGCACGCCCAGGCCGTACGCGCCGCTGGCGTGCACGAGCAACTTGCCGCGCAGGTCGGCGCCGGTGGCGGCGAGGCCGGAGACGAGACCGGGCAGCACGTCGTCCGGCACGGTCAGCAGCACGAGCTCGGACCGGGTGATCACCTCGTCCGGCCTGCTGAGCTTCAGGCCGAGGCGGTCGGCGGCCCGCCGCGCCGACGCGTCGGACACGCCGCTGGCCGCCACCACCCGATGACCCGCGAGCATGAGCGCGGCTCCGAGCACGGAACCGACCCGTCCCGCGCCCAGCACTCCCACGGCGAGCCGCGCCGGGCGGTCACTTGTGTCCATGACGCCTCCCCTCGGTTCAGCGTAGCGGCGGCGCTCCCGCCGGCCCGGGCGTGGGCCAACGGTCGGATTTTGTCCCGTTTCTCACGGGCCTATGTTGAGCCATAAGTACGAAAGTGACTACTTTTCGTCACGGCCTCGGCGTGTCGGTACCGTAAAGCGCTGTGGAGGTCACCTGGCGGGAGGCCATGCGGCGGGCGCTCTACGGCGCGGAGGGCTTCTACCTGCGGGAGCGCCCCGACCGCCATTTCCGCACGTCGGTGCATGCCTCGCCGGTCTTCGCCGAGGCGGTGCTGGGCCTGCTCCGGCGGGTCGACGCCGCCCTCGGCCGGCCCGATCCTGTCGATCTCGTGGACATGGGCAGCGGCAACGGCCTGCTGGCCGCGCGGGTGCTGGCCGCCGCGCCGCCGGACCTCGCGGAGCGGCTGCGGGTCACCGCCGTCGACCTGTCCCCCCGGCCCGGCGATCTCGACCCCCGCGTCGCCTGGGAGCCGGAGGCGCCGTACGGGGTCGCCGGCCTGGTGATCGCCAACGAGTGGCTCGACAACGTGCCGCTCGACATCGCCGAGATGACGCCGGACGGCCCGCGCCTGGTGCTCGTGGACACCTCGACCGGCGAGGAACGGCTCGGGCCCGCTCCCGGCCCCGAGGACCTGGCCTGGCTGGAGCGCTGGTGGCCGCTGCGCTCACCGGGGGAACGCGCCGAGATCGGCCGCCCCCGCGACGAGGCGTGGGCCTCGGTGATCGCGCGGCTGGCGCGCGGCACGGCGGTCGCCGTGGACTACGCCCATCTGGCCGGGCGGCGGCCCCCGCTCGGCACGCTCGCCGGATATCGCGACGGCTCGGTGGTGCCGGCCGTGCCGGACGGGTCGTGCGACGTCACCGCCCACGTCGCGCTGGACGCCTGCGCGGCGGCCGGCGAGCGGGCGGGGGCGGAGGCGACCACGCTCACCACGCAGCGGGAGGCGCTGCGCGACCTGGGCGTCACCGGCGCCCGCCCGCCGCTCGCGCTCGCGTCCGCCGATCCGGCCGGGTACGTACGCGCGCTCGGCCGGGCCTCCCAGGAGGCCGAGCTGATCGACCCGGCCGGCCTCGGCGGCTTCGGCTGGCTCAGCCAGGTGGTCAGACGGTGACCTTGAGTGACTCCAGGCCGCGCATGATGTAGCTGGGCTTCCAGGTGGGCTCCTCGGCGAGCTCCAGCTTGGGCGCCAGCCGCAGCAGGACGCCGAACGACTCCGCCATCTCGACCCGCGCGAGCGGGGCGCCGAGGCAGAAGTGGATGCCGGCGCCGAACGAGATGTGCGGGTTGTCCGCCCGGCCGAGGTCGAGACGGTCCGGGTCGGCGAAGACCTCGGGGTCGCGGTTGGCGGAGCCGAACAGCAGCGCGATCTCCACACCCCGGGGGATCGTCACCCCGCCGACCTCGACGTCCTCCAGCACCCACCGCTCGAACATCTGCGCCGGGGTGTCGTAGCGCAGCAGCTCCTCGACCGCCGTGGGCATCAGGCCGGGGTCGGCGCGCAGCCGCTCCAGCTCACCCGGGTTGCGGAACAGCGCCCACCACCCGCTGCCGGTGGCGTTGACCGTGGCCTCGTGCCCGGCGTTGAGCAGCAGCACGCAGGTGCCGATCAGCTCGTCCTCGGTCAGCCTGTCCCCGTCGTCCACCACCTGGGCCAGCGCCGAGATCATGTCGTCGCCCGGCCGTTCCCTGCGCGCCCTGGCCAGCTCCCGCAGGTACTCCGCGAACTCCGTCGCCGCGCGTACGGCGGTGTGCTGGGCCTCCAGCGAGGGATTCAGCTCGTACATCCCGCAGATGTCGGCCGACCAGGGCCGCAGCAGGTGGCGGTCGGCCTCGGGCACGCCCAGCATCTCGGCGATCACGGTGACCGGCAGCGGCTCGGCCACCTCGGCCAGCAGGTCGCCGCCACCGCGTTCGACCAGTGCCTCGGTCAGCTCGGTCGCGATCTTCCGTACGCGGGGGCGCAGCGACTCGACCATGCGCGGCGTGAACGCCTTGGACACCAGGCGGCGCAGCCGCGTGTGGACCGGCGGCTCGACGTCGAGCATCCCCGCCCGGATCACCCGCCAGAACGGTTCCTGGAACTCCGGTTCGGGCTCGCGGCCGAACGCCTCGTGCGTGGCCATGTGCAGGTAGGAGCGGCCGAGGCGCCGGTCGCGCAGCAGCGCGTTCACATCCGCGTGGCGGGCGATCAGCCACTGCCCGGTCGGCTCGAAGAAGCTGACCGGCTCGTTGTCGCGCAGCTCGCGGTAGGCGTCGTAGGGGTGCGCGATGAACTCGGGATTCCAGGGATCAAACCTCACAAGGGACAACAATACGTATAAAAGACCTGGTCGGGGAGTACGGATGCCCGGGTCCGCCATGGCGTAGGTTGGGGCGATGCCGAAGCGCCGAGAACAGCACCGCAGAGAACCCCGCGAACTCGGCGAGCTGCCCTATGCCGGTCACCTCGAACCGTTCGACGGCCCGCTCACACAGGGCGGCGACTACGACACGATCCTGTTCGACGGGCAGGAGTTCGAGGACGCCGACGCCGGAGGCGCCCGGTTCATGGAGTCGGCGTTCACCTCGGTGACGTTCGTCGGCGGCCGCTATCGGCGTGCCCGGTTCTCCGACGTGTGGCTGAACGGCGTGCGCTGGGTGGGCGGCGACCTCACCGAATCCGTCTGGGCGGACGCGGAGATCATCATGAGCGCCCCGGCCGGCACGGCGCTGCCCGGCGCCGAGATGACCCACGTGACCTTCCACCGGTGCAAGCTCGACTCGGTCAATCTCCGCGCGGCCGAGCTGCGGGAGGTCTCGTTCGTCGAGTGCACGCTGCGCGACGTGGATTTCGCGGGCGCGACGCTGACCGGCGTCGCCTTCCCGGGCTCCACCCTGGAACGGGTGCGGTTCGACAAGGCGCGCATGTCCCGGGTCGACCTGCGCGGCGCCGTGTCCCTGGGCATCTCGGACGGATACGACGCGCTGCGCGGCGCGACCATCAGCGGCGTCCAGCTGATGGAACTCGCGCCGATGTTCGCCCACGTCCTCGGTGTCACGGTCGACAACGGCTGAATTCGCCCGAGCCCCCGGCACTTGCGACCGGGGGGCCGGGTCGGGTTATAGTGCCGTCCAGGTCATGAGTGCCAGCGTCAAGCCCCGGCTTGCTGGCCGGCAACCCTCGCGCTCGCGGCGGGGTGCCCCGGGTGAGGACCGGGTCCGGCACGAGGTGTGCCGGGCAAGCGCGGGCTCCGCCTTCCGACGCCATGGCCGGGGTCCCCGACCCCGAGGAGGCATGGCGTTGTCCGCACTCACCTTCGTCCAGCAGGCCGTCAACCGCATCTCCGAGCCCGTGCGCCTCCCCGCTGTCGTGGGAGCCGACCTGGAGGTGCCCGTCAGGGGCGGCAGGCTCGTGCCGTACGCGAACCTCGACTACGCGGCGAGCGCGCCCTGTCTCGAGCCGGTGAACGCCGCCGTCGCGGCGGCGCTGCCGGCCTACTCCAGCGTCCACCGGGGCGCGGGCTACGCCTCGCAGCTCACGACGGCCAGGTACGAGCAGGCCAGGCACACCGTGCGGGCCTTCGTCGGCGCCCGCCCCGGCGACGCGCTGGTCTTCGTGCGCAACACGACCGACGCGATGAACCTGCTGGCCCGCAGCCTCCCCGAGGGCACCACCGTCGTGGTGTTCGAGACCGAGCACCACGCCTCGCTGCTGCCCTGGCCGAACGCCGTACGGCTCGCGCCGCCCGCCTTCCCCGGCGAGGCGATCCGGGCGGCCGACGAGGCGCTGGCCGCGATCGAGGGCCCGGCCCTGCTCGTCGTGACCGCCGCCTCCAACGTCACGGGCGAGCTGTGGCCCATCGCCGGGCTGGCCCACGTCGCCCACCGGCACGGCGCGCGGATCGCCGTGGACGCGGCCCAGTTCGTCCCCCACCGCGGGCTCAACCTCGCCGCGCTCGACCTCGACTACGTGGCCTTCTCCGGGCACAAGCTCTACGCCCCGTTCGGCGCCGGGGTGCTCGTGGGCCGTCCCGACTGGCTCGCCGACGCCGATCCGTACCTGCGCGGCGGCGGAGCCGTACGGGCCGTGGGCGAGACCACCGAGTGGAGCGACGACCCCGAGGCGCGGCACGAGGCGGGCACCCCCAACGTGCTCGGCGCGATCGCGCTCGCCGCCGCCTGCGACGCGCTGACCGCGACCGGCTGGACCGCGCTGGTGGCGGAGGAGGAGCGGCTGCTCGCCCGCCTGCGCGCCGGGCTCGCCGCGATCCCCGGCGTACGCGAGCTGTCGCTGTGGGGCCAGGACCACCCGCGCGTCGGCATCGTGTCGTTCACCGTCGAGGGCCGTCCGGCCCGCGAGGTCGCCGAGGCGCTGTCGGCCGAGCACGGCATCGGCGTCAGGGACGGCAAGTTCTGCGCCCACCCGTTCGTCCGCCACCTCCTCGGCGGCGGACAGGACGGCGGCTGCGCGGACGGCACGGTCAGCGCCGTACGCGCCTCGATCGGCATCGGCACGACCACCGAGCACGTCGACCGCCTCGTCGAGGCCCTACGCGAAATCGCCGGCGCCTGACGACGGAAGGTCAGGTTGGGGTCTCGTCCAGGAGGCCCCCAATCACGCGGCATCCGTCGACTTCTCGCTGACAGGCAAGCGCAGTGTCCGATCACCGAAGTCGACGACCAGGTCCAAGCGGGCCCCGAGCGCCTCTACATAGCGAGCGATGACATCGAGAGATGTAACTTCTCCATGCTCGATCTGAGAGACCCGGGCAACACTCAGACCCATGACAGCCGCGACGTCCCTCTGACCGAGCCCAAGCTGCTTTCGCGCCTCGGCGAGCTGATGACCGCGCGCCTCGGCGAGGAGCTTTCTGGCGCCCTGCTCGATCAAGGAAGGGGAGACGCCGGCCTCGTGCAGTTCCCGCTCGAGGTCGGCCCAGTCCCCCAGCACTCTCTTCGGCATGTTCACTCCTCTTCGTCGCTGGTGTAGTCGAGGTAAAGCTGTATGGCCAGGGGGATGTTCTCCTTGTGCCACCGGTTCCAGTTCCCGGCTTTGTCGCCGCCCAGCAACAGCAACGCCGCCCGCGTAGGGTCGAAGGCGAAGATGATCCTGATGTCCGATCGCCCACGCGATCCTGGGCGCAGTTCCTTGAGATGATGCAGGGAGCTTCCCTTGAGCCGGTCGACGAGGGGCCTGCCCAGCGTTGGCCCCTCCTCCCGGAGAGAGCGACGGCCTGAGCGACCTGAATCGCCGAGTCAAGATCCTCCTTGAGGAGCGTCCTGAACCAGGCGGCATACTCACCTGTAACCTTCACCGTCCACGCCAAGAGCGCCTCCGGGAGTCAAGGCTAGCCTTAAGTCGGACAGCAGGCTACTGCCGTCGACATGAGACGGTGGTCGAGTTCGTCTGATGCCTTCGTCGTCTTCGCTCCTGCATGACGAGCGTGAAAGCATGGACGGCATGACGACCGAGCAGGAGGGCGCGCGCCGGGAACGCATCGTGGGGATCGGCGCGGGAGCCGACGCCGTGCAGGCGAGGGAGCTGGCCACCGAGGACATGATCCTCAACATCGGCCCGCAGCACCCGTCCACCCACGGCGTTCTGCGGCTGCGGCTCGTCCTCGACGGCGAGCGCATCACCGCCGCCGAGCCGATCGTCGGCTACATGCACCGCGGCGCGGAGAAGCTGTTCGAGGTGCGCGACTACCGGCAGATCATCGTGCTCGCCAACCGGCACGACTGGCTGTCGGCGTTCGCCAACGAGCTGGGCGTCGTGCTCGCGGTCGAGCGCATGCTGGGCATGCAGCCCCCGCCCAGGGCGGTGTGGGCCAGGACCCTGCTGGCCGAGCTCAACCGCGTGCTCAGCCACCTGATGTTCCTCGGCAGCTATCCCCTGGAGCTCGGCGCGATCACGCCGGTCTTCTACGCCTTCCGGGAGCGGGAGACCCTGCAGCACGTCATGGAGGAGATCTCCGGCGGCCGCATGCACTACATGTTCAACCGGGTGGGCGGGCTGAAGGAGGACCTGCCCCTGGGCTGGCTCGACCGCGTCACCGCCGCCGTCGCGGCCGTGCGGCGGCGGCTGCCCGACATCGAGGAACTGATCGCGGGCAACGAGATCTTCCTGGCCCGCACCCGCGGGGTCGGCGTGCTCGACCGCGAGACGATCATGCAGTACGGCGTGAGCGGCCCCATCGCGCGGGCCTCGGGCGTCGACTTCGACCTGCGGCGCGACGAGCCCTACCTCGCGTACGGCGAGCTGCCGGTGAAGGTCGTGACCCGGTCGGCCGGGGACTGCCAGGCCCGGTTCCAGGTGCTGCTCGAACAGGTCAAGGTGTCCCTCGACCTGGCCGACGCCTGCGTCGAGCGCCTGCGGCACCTGCCGCCCGGGCCGATCAACCAGCGGCTGCCCAAGGTGCTGAAGGCGCCAGAGGGCCACACGTACGCGTGGACCGAGAACCCGCTCGGCCTGAACGGTTACTACCTCGTGTCGCGGGGCGAGAAGACGCCGTGGCGGCTCAAGCTGCGCAGCGCCTCCTACAACAACATCCAGGTGCTGCGGGAGATGCTGCCGGGCAACCTGGTCGCCGACATGATCGCGATCCTCGGCTCGATGTTCTTCGTGGTCGGCGACATCGACAAGTAGATCGACACGTAGCGGGGTCAGGTCTCCCCGGAAGGCTTGCCGGGCACCCGGCAGCAGTGTTCGAGGAACAGCGCCGCGCAGATCAGGATCACGCAGGCCACGAACGACCCGCCGCCGACGAACGCGTCCTGGCGGGGCTTCTCCAGGTCGAGCAGGTCGAGCACGCGCACCACGAACCCGGCGAAGATGCCGCCGAACACCGCCCCGACGTACGCCGAGGCCTTGGCCAGCGCCGCGAGGCGGGCGACGGCCAGCGGCTCGACCGGCTTGGTGCCCGGGCGGCGCAGGATCCTCGCCCTGGTCAGCCAGCCCGTGTACGCCTCGCCGACGGCCAGCAGCAGCGTGGTGGGGATCGCGGTCCACGGCAGGGTCGGCACCACGGAGTAGAACTGCCGCAGCAGTCCCCAGGTGAGCAGGGCGAACACGACCACGAGACCGACGAGCACGCCGGGATTGCTGGGCTTCACGCGGGGACTCCTCGTCGATCAGACCGGGGGTTCGAGCACGAGGTCGGGCCGCAGCCGCACCCCGCTCTGGTCCATGTCGGCCAGCAGGGCCGCCACCGACCCGCGCCCGGGCAGCACCGCCGCCGGATCGGCCTGCGCCCACGGGACCAGCACGAACGCCCGCTCGTGCGCCCGGGGGTGCGGGAGCGTGAGCTCGGGGTCGTCCGACATGAGGTTCCCGACCGCGATGAGGTCCACGTCGAGCGTCCGAGGGCCCCACCGCTCCGTGCGCTCGCGACCGAACGCGTTCTCGACGCTCTGCGCGCGGTCGAGCAGCGTGCGCGGGTCGAGCATGCTCTCGGCGATCACGACGGCGTTGAGGTAGGGGCCCTGCTCGGGGCCGCCGACCGGATCGGTCTCGTAGACCGGCGACACCGCCACGAACGTGAGCCCGGGGGCGTCGAACAGCGAGTCGACGGCTCCCTGGAGGTTGTCGATGCGGCGGCCGAGGTTGCTGCCGAGCGCGATCACGACCCTCATGCGCGACCCCTTCTGATCGTCACCACCACGTCGCCGAACGGCAGCGGGATGGGCGCCGCCGGTTTGTGCACGCTGACCTCCGCCTCCTCGACCAGCTCGTGGGCCAGGCAGGCCGCCGCCAGCCGCTCGGCGAGGGTCTCGATGAGGTTGACCGGCTCGCCCTCCACGATGCGGATGAGCTCCCCCGCCAGTGCCCCGTAGTCCACCGTGAGGGTCAGGTCGTCGGCCGCCGCCGCCGGGGCGGTGTCGAACCACAGGGCCACGTCGACCACGAACTCCTGGCCCAGCTCGCGCTCGGCGGGCAGGCAGCCGTGCCTGCCGCGGGCCCGCAGCCCCACGAGGCGCACGGTGTCGCGACTGGGGTCACGACTCGTCACTGCTCCTGGTCCTCCTCGTCGTCGTCGCTCTGGAGCACCGGTGAGCCGTGGTAGAGCCACAGCCGCCACCCGGTCCTGGTCCGCACGTAGGTGCTCGACGCGACGACCCGCCCGGCCGCGAAGCCCGGCTCGTCGGTGTCGGCGGCCGTGAGGATGTTCTCCGCGCAGGTGACCACGGCGACGTCCCCGATCACGGTCGTCTGCACGTCGGTCAGCACGAACTGGATGTACGTGGTGTTGGCCATGATGAGCGCCCACGAGCGCAGCACCTCCGACCGCCCGGTCAGCATGGGCCAGCCGGGGTGGACGCACATGGCCGGACGTCCCGGGACGTCCTCGATCCAGATCTCCGACATCTTGTCGAGGTCGCCGCTCTCGATGGCGTTGTAGAACGCCTGGTTGAGCTCCTCGATGTCCTTCATCGGCGTCCCTGTCGGCATGTCGTCACCGGCCCTCGTCAGCGTGTCGTACGGCTGCTGCCCCCCACGCGGCGGCCACACGCACCGCGTCGGCGTTCGGCCGCACCCGGTGCACCCGCACGCACCACGCGCCGGCCCGCGCCGCGAGCGCCGTGACGGCGAGCGTGGCGTCGTCGCTGCCGTCGAACGGCCGGGGCTCGCCGTCCGGCCCCGCCAGCAGGCGGCCGAGGAAGCGTTTCCTCGACGCTCCGATCAGCAACGGGCGGCCGAGGCTGTTCAGTTCGCCGATGCCGGCCAGCAGGGCCCAGTTGTGCTCGGCGTTCTTGGAGAACCCGAGACCGGGGTCGAGCACGATCTGCTCCTCCCGCACGCCCTCGGCCAGCACGGAGTCGACCCGCTTGCGCAGCTCCTCCGCCACCTCGGTCACGACGTCGCCGTAGATGGCCCGGCTGTCCATGTCGCGGCTGTGCCCGCGCCAGTGCATCACGACGTACGGCACGCCGGTCGCGGCCACCACCCGCGGCATCGCCGGGTCGGCCAGCCCGCCGCTCACGTCGTTGACGAGCTTCGCCCCGGCCGCGACGGCCACCTCGGCTACCTCCGCGCGCATGGTGTCGACGCTGACCGTCACGCCCTCCTGGTCGAGCGCGCGGATCACCGGCTCGACGCGGCGCAGTTCCTCCTCCAGCGAGACCCGTGCCGCGCCCGGACGGGTGGACTCGCCGCCCACGTCCACGATGTCGGCGCCCTCGGCCACCAGGTCGAGACCGTGCCTGATCGCGACGTCGACGTCGAACCACTGCCCGCCGTCGGAGAAGGAGTCGGGGGTCACGTTGACCACGCCCATGACCAGGCAGCGCCCGGACTCGGGCATACCGGGCACACTCCCTGAAGCCATGGGGTCAAGACTAATGCCCCATGGCTCGGTGCCCGTCGGGCAGGAGCGCCGTCCCAACCCGGCCGTGCCCGCGCTCAGCCGCGCAGGATCAGCGACATGGCCTCGGCCCTGGTCGCCTCGCTGGAACGGAAGTCACCACGGACGGCCGACGTGATCGTCTTCGCGCCGGGCTTGCGCACACCGCGCATGGTCATGCACATGTGCTCGGCCTCGATGACCACGATCACTCCACGCGGCTCCAGCACCTGCATCAGGCCGTCGGCGATCTGGGAGGTCATCCGCTCCTGGACCTGCGGCCTGCGGGCGTAGACGTCCACCAGCCTGGCCAGCTTGGACAGGCCGGTGATGCGTCCCTTGTCGTTCGGGGTGTAGCCGATGTGGGCCACGCCGTGGAACGGGAGCAGGTGGTGCTCGCAGGTGGACATCACCTCGATGTCCTTGACGAGCACCATCTCGTCATGGTCCGCGTCGAACATCGTGGTCAGCGCGTCCTCGGGCCGCTGGCCCAGGCCGGCGAACTGCTCCGCGAACGCGCGGGCCACCCGGGCCGGGGTGTCCCGGAGCCCGTCGCGATCGGGGTCCTCCCCGATCGCGAACAGGATCTCCCGGACCGCTTTCTCGATCCGGTCGTGGTCGAAACCGGGGGGCGGACCCGCCACGTGGGGTTCGGCCACGGTCAGGCCTCGTCCCGCTGCGCCGACTGGTCGTTGACCCACGGGGTGGAGCCGGTGCCGCCGGCGGGCAGCGCGGAGCCGTTGCCGTTCGCGCGCTCCTTGGGCGTGATGACCGGAGGACGGTCGGACGGCAGGCGCTTGCCGTACCCGGCGTAGGAGGGGCGCTTCTCCTTGGGCACGACGGGCGAGAAGATCTCGAGGACCTGCTCCCGGGAGAGCGTCTCCTTCTCCATCAGTTCGAGCACGAGGTTGTCGAGCACGTCGCGGTACTGGACGAGGATCTCCCACGCCTGGTCGTGCGCGCTCTCGATGAGGCGGCGGACCTCCTCGTCGATCGCCGAGGCGATCTGCTCGGAGTAGTCGCGTTCGTGGCCCATCTCACGGCCGAGGAAGACCTCGCCGTTGCCGCTGCCGAACTTGCGGGCGCCGAGCCGCTCGCTCATGCCGTACTCGGTGACCATGCGCCGGGCGATCGAGGTCGCCTTCTCGATGTCGTTGGACGCGCCGGTGGTGGGCTCGTGGAAGACGAGCTCCTCCGCGGTGCGGCCGCCGAGCAGCATGGCGAGCTGGTCCATCATCTCGGACCGGGTCGCGAGGAACTTGTCCTCCATCGGCAGCGTCATCGTGTAACCGAGGGCGCGGCCGCGGGACAGGATCGTGATCTTGTGGACCGGGTCGGAGTTGGGCAGCGCGTGGGCCACCAGGGCGTGACCGCCCTCGTGGTAGGCGATGATCTTCTTCTCCTGATCCGACATGACCCGGGACTTGCGCTCGGGACCGGCCATCACGCGGTCGATCGACTCCTCCAGAGTCGTCATCGTGATGAGCTTCTGGTCCTGGCGGGCGGTCAGCAGGGCCGCCTCGTTGATCACGTTCGCGAGGTCGGCGCCGGTGAAGCCGGGGGTCCTGCGGGCGATCACGTCGAGGTCGACGTCCTGCGCGAACGGCTTGCCGCGGCCGTGGACGCGCAGGATGCCCTTGCGGCCCTCCAGGTCGGGCCGGTCGATGACGACCTGCCGGTCGAAGCGGCCGGGACGCAGCAGGGCGGGGTCGAGGATGTCGGGGCGGTTGGTGGCGGCGATGAGGATCACGCCGCCCTTGACGTCGAAGCCGTCCATCTCGACGAGGAGCTGGTTCAGCGTCTGCTCACGCTCGTCGTGGCCGCCGCCGAGGCCCGCGCCGCGATGCCGGCCGACGGCGTCGATCTCGTCGATGAAGATGATCGCCGGGGCGTTCGCCTTGGCCTGCTCGAACAGGTCGCGGACGCGGGAGGCGCCGACGCCGACGAACATCTCGACGAAGTCGGAACCGGAGATCGAGTAGAACGGCACGCCCGCCTCACCCGCGACGGCGCGGGCGAGCAGGGTCTTGCCGGTGCCGGGCGGGCCGTACAGCAGCACGCCCTTGGGGATCTTGGCGCCGATGGCCTGGAACTTGGCCGGGGCCTGGAGGAACTCCTTGATCTCCTGGAGCTCCTCGATGGCCTCGTCGGCCCCCGCGACGTCGGCGAAGGTCGTCTTCGGGGTGTCCTTGGTGATCAGCTTCGCCCGCGACTTGCCGAAGTTCATGACCCGGGAGCCGCCGCCCTGCATCTGGTTCATGATGAACAGGAAGATCAGGACGATGATGATGATCGGCAGGAAGCTGACCAGCAGGCTGACGAGGAAGTTCTCCTTCGGCACCTCGACGGTCCAGCCCCCGGAGGGCTTGGCCTGGTCGAGTGCCTGTGTGAGCTGGACGCCCTGCCCCTCGACCCAGGGTGCCTGGATGCGGCTGGTCGTCTTGCCCGCGACCTCGATGGGCTTGTTCAGCGTCAGCTCGACGCGCTGGTCCTTGTCGACCACGGTCGCGTTCTTGACATTGCCCTGCTGGATCTGCTGGACGACCGTCGAGGTGTCAGCGGTTGTGTAGTTGCCGTCTCCGCTGAACATCGTGGTGACGAGCAGGAGAAGCAATACGATGCCCAGGATCCACAGCAGTGGGCCACGTGTAAATCGCTTGAGATCCATCCGTTGCGGAACCCCGGCGGGCCCGTCCCTTCCTGACCAAGGCCTGCCCCGGGAAACCCCGGGGTCGCGGCATCCCTTACCGCTCCTTCTGGCTACCGCGGTCCGGCCTGACGGCCCCCCACGGATATCCGAAGGTACACCCGGCAGCCGCGTCGGGTAACTGCCCGAGCGGCTCCGGCTTTGCCTTTCCAACGTACGTCAGCCAACCCCGTGTTCCCCGACCTGGCGCCCAATAACGCACGATTCGAGGGTCACTTCGCTAAGGGCTTACTCCCCTCCCCTTCAGGGGGCCGGGAGGAATCCGGGCCCGTAAGGGGTGGCCCTGCGAAGCCGGGACAGCCCAGAGCGCCAATCGCTCATGATTTGCTCCTTTCACTGACGGTCAGGCAAAGCGCTCGTAAAATGCGAACATGCGTACGGCATGCGTTGGTGTGGTCCTGGCCCGAACCCGGCTGGTCCGCGACCACGACATCGTGATCGAAGACCTCAACGTGCGCGGCATGGTCCGCGACCACTGCCTGGCGCGGGTGATCTCCGACTGCGGGTGGGGTGAGTTCCGCCGCCAGCTGGAGTACAAAGCCCGGCGGTACGGGCGGTTCCTGGTCCAGCTCGAAGACGTGCAGTGCGTGCGGGCACGTCCCGGTCCTTCAGCTTCAGGCCGGGAGGAAGTCAATCCCCTCCGTACACATGAGGCGCAAGAGTCCCGATGAACGGCAGGTTGCGATACCGCTCCGCGTAATCGAGGCCGAACCCGATGACGAACTCGTTGGGGATGTCGAAACCGACGTAACGGACATCCATCTCGACCTTGACCGCGTCCGGCTTACGCAGCAGGGTGCAGATCTCCACGGACGCCGGGTTGCGCGACTTCAGGTTGTTCATCAGCCACGAAAGGGTCAAGCCGGAGTCGATGATGTCCTCGACCACCAGCACGTGCCGGCCGGCGATGTCGGTGTCGAGGTCCTTCAGCACCCGCACCACGCCGGACGACTTGGTCCCCGCGCCGTACGAGGAAACGGCCATCCAGTCCATCTGCACGGGCACGTGCAACGCGCGGGCGAGATCGGCCATGACCATGACCGCCCCCTTGAGCACGCCGACGATCAACAGTTCCTTGCCGGCGTAGTCGGCGTCGATCTGGCCCGCCAGCTCCCTGATCTTCTCCTGTAGCTCCTGCTCCGAGATGAGGACTCTGGAGAGATCCTTGCCCATGTCAGCTGCGTCCACCTGGGGTTTTCCTTACGCGAGCGAGAGTTTGTCCACGGCGAAGACAAGGGTGCCACAGCGCCTGACCACTCCCACCCCCCCGGGTAGGTCCACCCCCTTCTGCCCGTGCCAGCCGGTCACCAGCCGCTCGACCGCCTCGATGTGCACCGCCGCGAGCGCGGCGGCGTGCGCCCCGGCCTCCACCGCCGCCCGCTGGATGACCCTCCGCCGCACCGCCCCCGGCACGCCCGCCAGCACGGACACGTCCAGCTCCCCGCCGGGCCCCCGCGACTTCGCGTGGACGGCGTCCGCCCACTCGTCCAGGGCGTCGGCGTCGTCCCGGCACAGCCGCGCCGTGCGGGCCAGCGCCTCGGCGATCCCCGGCCCCAGCGCGGCCTCCAGCGCCGGGAGGGCGTCGCGCCGCACCCGGACCCTCGTGTACGCCGGGTCGTCGTTGTGCGGGTCGTCCCAGGGCCGCAGGCCGAGGGCGTCACAGGCCTGCCTGGTCCGCTCGCGGCCGAGCCCGAGCAGGGGCCGCCGATAGATCCCGGAGGCCTCCGCCATGCCGGAAAGGGACCGCGTGCCGCTGCCGCGGGCCAGGCGCAGCAGCACGGTCTCCGCCTGGTCGTCGCGGGTGTGGCCGAGCAGGACCGCCGCGGCGCCCAGCCGCTCGGCAGCGGCGGTCAGCGCGGCGTAGCGGGCCTCCCGCGCCGCGGCCTCGGGGCCCCCGGCCGTGCCGACCGTGACGGTCAGCGCCTCGGCCGGGTCGAGACCGAGCGAGGCCGCGAGCCGTACGACGTCGCGGGCCCGGCCGGCCGAGCCCTCCTGCAGGCCGTGGTCGACCGTCAGCAGCCCGGCGCGCAGGCCGAGGCGAGGGGCCGCGAAACCGGTGGCCGCCGCCAGCGCCAGCGAGTCGGCGCCGCCGCTGCAGGCCACGAGAACGAGCGCGCCGGACGGCTCCCCGGCCCCGCCGGGGGCGGGGGAGTCGCCCGGCGCGGCGAGGTCCGCGAGCGACAGCCGTACGGCGCGGCGGACGTCGGCGACGGCGGGATGCGGGCCCATGCGGCCATTCTGGCCGCCCGCGGCGGACATGGGGAAACGCGCGTCGGGCGGACCCGGGCAGGTGGAATCAGGCGGAGGCCAGGACGCGGGACATCCAGGCGTGCGGGTCGGCGATCTCCTCGCGGTCGGGCAGGGTCTCCGGCGAGGTCCAGACCTTGTTGAACGACTCCATGCCGGCCTCGTCCACGACGGTGCGGACGAAGCGGGAGCCCTCGGCGTACTGCTTCATCTTGAGCTCGATGCCGAGCAGCCGGCGGACGAGCTGGTCGAGGCGCGAGCCGCCCTCGCGGCGGCGCTGGAACTTGGCGCGGATCTCGGCGACCGACGGCACGACGGACGGGCCCACCGCGTCCATGACGTAGTCGCCGTGCCCCTCGACCAGCGTCATCACGGCCGTCACGCGGTCGAGCACGGCCTTCTGCTCGGGTGTCTGGATGGCTTCGATGAGGTTGCCCTCACCGCCCCTGAAGGCGTCGGCCACGGCGTCGGAGGCGGCGCGCAGGCGCTCCAGCAGGGTGGCCAGGTCCATCTCGGACGCGAGGAGGAACTCGGTCATCTGGCTGCGGACGTACTCCCGGAGCCAGGGGACGCCGGTGAACTGCACCCGGTGGGTCTCCTCGTGCAGGCACACCCACAGGCGGAAGTCACGGGGATCGACGCCCAGCTCGCGCTCGGCGTGCACGATGTTGGGCGCCACCAGCGTCAGGCGGCCGGTCGGGGCGTGGCCCGAGGGGTCGGGCGGGAGGAACAGCTCGTACTGCCCGAGCACCCGGGAGGCGAGGAAGGCCAGCACCGCGCCGACCTCCAGGCCGGTGATGCGCGAGCCGACCGCGCCGACGACCGCCGGCATGTTCGACATCTTCTGCGTCAGCGGCTCGAGCACCACGCGGAAGCCGTCCACGTTGGCGCGGATCCACCCGGGACGATCGACCACGGTCGCCGCCTCCGGCGTCGCCGAGTCGATGCGGGTGAACTCCCGCACGTGCCCCTCGGCGTCCCGCGACAGCCGCCGCAGTTCGAGGACCGCCTGTCTGGCCTCCTCGCGGCTCACCTGAGGGCCGGGCCGCACGAGGCGCACCCCGGTCGCGACGGCCAGATCCCAGTCGATCACCTGCATACCCACCACCGTACGTTCTCCGACTTCTCGCCGCGCATGCAGACGCGAGGGGGATGGCTAGCTCTGGGAGACGATCGTGGCCATTTTGTCGAGGGCGGCGATCGCCTCCGGCGGGTTGGCCACCTGGTCGGCCATGAACGCGAAGGTCAGCAACCGGCCGTCGGATGTGTACGCGATGCCCGCCAGGGTGTTCACCCCGTTCAGAGTGCCCGTCTTCGCGCGTACCAATCCGGCGCCGGCCTTCGAATCGGACTTCTCGTAACGATTGTGCAGAGTCCCGGTGAAACCCGCGACCGGCAGGCCGCTGATCAGCGAGTGCAGTTCCGGATGGGCGGCGGACGCCGCCACGGCCAGGATGCGGGCGAGGGCCGTCGGCGTGATCCGGTTCTTCGTGGACAGCCCGCTGCCGTCGTGGACCTCCACTCCATCGGTCACGCCGAGGCGGGTGAGCACCCGCCCTACCGCCGCGGGCACGCCCTGGAAGGTGTGCGGGAGGCCCTCCTTGATGGCGGCCTGGCGGGCGAGCGCCTCGGCCAGGTCGTTGTCACTGTGGGTGAGCATCCGCTCCACAAGCGCGTAGATCGGACCGGACTCCACCCGGGCCAGCTCCTGCGCGGGGGGCGCCGCCTTGGCCGGGTCGACCCCCTTGCCCACCCTGATGCCGTTCTTTCTGAGCAGCGTGGCGAACGCGTCGGCGGTGGCCTGCGCCGGGTCCGGGTAGCGGGCGCCGTTGGCCGCCCGGCCCTCGTCCATCATGAGCGCGGACACCGGGGCGACACTGCCCTCCGGGATGTACGTCGGCTTCCAGCCCGGCGCCGTCCGCGGCCCGCCGAACAGGGAGGCGTCGTACGACAGGTCCACCGAGGTGAGCTTCGCCGCCTTGAGCGCCTTGGCCGTACTCGAGGCGAGCCGGGCGAGCGACGCGGGCCGCGGGTAGATCTCCTCCTGCTCGGCGGCGCTCGTCCGCGGGCCTGCCAGGGTCGGGTCGCCGCCGCCGACCAGGACGATCGACGTGGCGGAGGACCCTCGGACGACCCGGGTGGCCAGACGGGCGTCCGGCCCCACCGAGGCCAGCACCGTCAGCGCGGTAACGACCTTGGTCGTCGAGGCCGGGGTGATGGGAGTGCCCGAGCGGCCGTCGAAGATCGGCGTTCCCGTCGCGGCGTCGAGCACGATCCCGGCCACGCTGCCGCCGAGGGCGGGGTCACCCATCGCAGCGGTGAGCCGGGTGGTCAAAGTACCCTTGGCGGGGAGAGCCCCGTCCCCCGCCGCGGCCAGAACCGGACCCGCGGTCACCAGGGGGATCGGGGTCGGCTTCGGGGACGCGACCGGAGCCGGGGTCCTGTCGGCGTCATGGGTGATCAAATAAGTGCCCGCGAGGACGACGAAGATCTGCAGCAGGGCGAGGGTGGCCACCACCATCCACCGCTCACGTCGCACCACTACACCCTCATTTCGCGCCGACCTTGACCACGCCTACGAGACATTAACGCCAGCCCGGGAGACCGGGGACTCATGCGGAGGAACGAGTGGAGTTCGACGTTGTCGTTGAGATCCCCAAGGGACAACGGAACAAGTACGAGGTTGACCACAAGACCGGCCGCATACGTCTGGACCGCCTGCTTTTCACGTCTACCCAGTACCCCGCCGACTACGGGTTCATCGAGAACACTCTCGGCGAGGACGGAGACCCGCTCGACGCGCTCGTCCTGCTCCAGGAGCCGACCTTTCCCGGTTGCCTGATCCGCTGCCGCGCCGTCGGGATGTTCCGGATGACCGACGAGAAGGGCGGCGACGACAAGGTCCTGTGCGTTCCGGCGACCGATCCGCGGATGGAGCACATCCGTGACATCCACCACGTCGCCGAGTTCGACCGGCTGGAGATCCAGCACTTCTTCGAGGTCTACAAGGACCTGGAGCCCGGTAAGTCGGTCGAGGGCGCCAACTGGGTCGGCCGTACCGAGGCCGAGGCCGAGATCCTCGCCAGCATCGAGCGCTTCCAGGAGACCGAGCACCAGGACGAGGAGCACTGAGTTCTGGGAGTGTCCCGCGGATCCCTCCGTAGGGAGGCGCCGCCCGGGCGACCGCGGTAGGCAGAAGATCCAAGGGGCGCGACCCTAGCCGGGCCGGGTGGCGCCGACCAGATCGTGGCGCCAGATGGGCGAGATGCGCACCACGTCCCCCGTCTGGGGGGCGTGGACCATCATGCCGCGCCCGATGTATATGCCCACATGATGGATGGTGCCGGGATTACCACTCAACCGGCCGTAGAAGATGAGGTCACCGGTGCGCAGTTCCTTGAGCGGGACGTGCCGTCCCGAGGTCCACTGCGTGCCGGTCCAGTGATCGAGTGACACCCCGGCCCGCTGCCAGGCCCGCATCGTCAGCCCCGAGCAGTCGAACCCCGACGGGCCTGCGGCGGCCCACACGTATGGCTTGCCTATCTGTTTGAGCGCCCATTGGGCGGCCATCTCGCCCGGTCCCGACCCGAGCCGGCCGGTCCAGGCCGGCACCGCCAGACTTCTGCGCGCGGGGAGGGCCGCCTGCCGGGCCTTGCTCCTCGCCTGTTTCAGCTCGTCGACGCGGTCGCGGGCGGCTTCCAGCCGTTTGGAGATCTCCGCTTTCTCCTGCTCGATCCGTTTGGTCTGTTCGAGCTGTTCCTCGACGGCCCGCTGTGCCGCTTCCTTCGCCTGTCGCACCTCGTCGGCGCCGCGCGACTGCTCGGAGTAGGCACGGGCCGCCTGTTCTCGGAGGATCTCGAAGACCTGTTGCGCGTCTTTCAGCCGTTGCAGCGCGGCGGCCTGTTCGTCGCCGAGTTGCGTCAGCATGCTTGCTCTTCGCAGGAAGCCGTGCACGTCGCCAAGACCGCCGAGCATGGCCGCGGTGGACGGTGACAGCCGCACCCCGCTGTACCCCTCGGCCACCCTCGCCGCCACCTCGCCGCGCAGGCGGGCGA
This sequence comes from Microbispora sp. NPDC046933, assembly GCF_040644635.1. Lineage (NCBI taxonomy): Bacteria > Bacillati > Actinomycetota > Actinomycetes > Streptosporangiales > Streptosporangiaceae > Microbispora > Microbispora sp. NPDC046933. The sequence continues at coordinate 34,603 of NZ_JBEYWW010000052.1, forward strand.
CCTGGTCGGACGCCTGGCCGACGCGTCGCACCGACTGCTCGTACGCGGCACGCGCCTGCTCGAGCTGGACGAGTTGCCCGTTGTACGTCTCAACGAGCCGCTCCGCCTCGGCGTCCAGCGCCTCCCGGCGCGCCTGCGCGACCGCGAGGTCGGCCTCGGCCCTGCCCAGTTCCCGTACGCGCTCCTGCACCTGCTGCCGCGCCTTGGCGACGTCCTTGGCCGACGGCTTCGGATCGGCTCCCGCCGGGGCTCCGAAGGTCAGGACGAGACTTGACCCGAGCCCGGCGACCAGCCCCGATGCTCTGAGGAGTGGCATTCCTTCCCCTTCCCTGCTCCACTCCCCTCACTTCCCGGCGACTACTCTCCGTACACATCTAAGCTACGTCCAGTAATCAACCTATGTGGTGGGTCGTCCCGTTAAGGCAGGGAAAGAGTGGGCCAGCGCCCGGGGACTTCTAAACGGCCTCCTGGCCGGCCCGGCCCGGGCCGCCGCCCGGGGCGGTCCCGCCTCCGGGTTCTCCAGGTCCTCCGGGTTCTCCAGGTCCTCCGGGACCTCCTGGGCCTCCGGAGCTTCCGGCCGCGGGGTCGCCGGATGTGCCACGGCGCTCCGTTCCGCGTTCGGGACCGCCGTCCCGGGTTCCGCCGCGTACGCCCGGCAGAGAGCCGTCCCGGCCCGGGCGGTCGGGACCAGGACCGTCGCGGCGCGAGCCGTCCCAGCCGGGGCGGTCGGGACCCGCACCGTCGCGGCGCGAGCCGTCCCGGCCGGAGCCGCCGGGCCGGGCGTGCCGTGGCGGGCCTCCGGCGGAACCGCCTTGTGCCTGCCCGCCTCCGGCGCCCTGTGCCTGCCCGCCGCCTCCGGCGCCCTGCGCCTGCCCGCCGCCTCCGGCGTCCCGGGCCTCGTGCCCGCCGCCGTGTCGGCCGCGCCAGGGAGGTACGGCCGAGGGCCCGCCGTGGTCGCCGGAGGGCGTGTGGGAAGGCACGGGAGTCGGCGGGCACTCCCGGTGGGGGCGGGGATGGTGCTGGTGGTCGCGCCAGGGCGGACGGTGTCCCGGCCAGTGCGCCGGCGGTGGCCCGCCCCGGGGCGGCCGGCCCGGCCCGTGCCCGCCAGAACCGGGCCCGCCAGAACCGGGCCAACCAGAGCCAGGCCAGCCAGAACCGGGCCAACCAGAACCGGGGCTCCCGGAGCCGGGGCCGCCGGAACCGGAGCCGCCGGGGCTGGGCTCCTCGCCCGGCTCCGTGCCCGGGGTGATGCTGGGCACGGGCGACGGGCCGGACGGCGATGCACCCGGGCCCTGCGGTGAGGACGACCCTCCGGTGGGGCGCGCGGACGGCTTCCCCGGCGGCACGGGACGGTGCGGCCGTCCGGCGGAGGGCGGCACGGGAGCGGGCAGGGGCGCCGGGCGCGGCAGGGCGACCGGCCTCGCGGGGACCACGGGCACGACCGGCTCGGCCAGGTCCCGGGAGCCCGGAGGCTCGGGCGAGCGCTCGCCGACCCCGTCGGCCTCGTCCCGAGACCCCTCCGGAGAGGCGGCGCCGTCGGAGGGGCCGGCCGTGGCCTCGGCCGGGGGGAGCCGGCGGGGGGCGATCGTGTCGGCGGCCTGCTCACGCAGGTTTCCGGCGAACTGGGCGAACACGAGCGCGATCGTCGCCACCGCCGCCAGGGCGGCCACGGCGCCCGCCACCGCCTGCGCCAGCCTGCCCTCGCGGCGGCCGGCCCTCGGGAAGCCCGCGGCGTTCAGCCCGCCGACGCGCTTGGCGACGTACCGCCGGTAGGGGACGAGTTCGGGATCGATGAAGCTGCTGAGCACCCGCACCCGCAGCGTCTCGGGCATGGCGACCTGCGGAAGCAGGCCGAACACCTTGGCCGGGGAGATCTGCCGGACCCGCTGTCGTCCACAGGTCTCGCACCGCGCCAGGTGCCGGATGAGCTGGGCGCGCACCTGCGGGGCGAGCTCTCCCGTGAAGCCCGCGAGGATGGCGGACGCCCGCTCGCAGTCGTGGGTGGCACGCCTGGCCAGGATCTCGACGGTCACCGTCTCACGCAGGCGTTCCGTGGCCGCGTCGAGGAGCCCCTCGGCGTACCGCTCGCCCGCGCCGAGCACGGCGGCCAGGTCCTGGCCGGTCATCCCGTGCCGGGCCGCCAGTTCGAGCACCTCCCGGTCCTCGACGGACAGCGCCCCCACGGCGCTGCTGGCGACGAGGCGCAGGTCGGCCTCGGCGCCGTCGGCCGTGACGCCGGGGAAGGGCACGGTCGCGACGGGGACCGGCCCGGTCTCCGGCCCGTCCTCCTCCCCCGGCGTGCGACGGCGCAGGCACTCGCCGCGGGCCAGGGCGTACAGCCAGGGACGGAACCTGTCCGGGTCGGCCAGCGAGCCGACGAGGGCCTCCCCGGCGATCAGCGTGTCGCGCAGCGCGACCTGGGCGGTGTCGGGCCCGGCCAGCAACGTGCGGCAGTATCGGTAAAGATTCTCCGCATATGTGTCATAAAGGGCGGCCAGCGCTCCCGGATCCCGGGCCCGCAACGCCTCGACCAGGACGCCATCATTCATATAACGGAGCGTAAATGCTCAGTAACTCCCCGCTCCACCCATTCAGGCGAAGTCACATAACTACATCGTCGGCTTTTACACTCCGCCATCCAGTTGATTTGCCGGAATCTGCCGCTTAATTACGCGACTAATCATGAAAAATCCGGCGCGCCGTACAGGCGATGTCACTCCCGTACGGCCATTCCCACCTCGGCGCAGCCCCGCGTGAGCGCGTCGAGACCGAAGGCGTCCACTGGGCCCAGGGCGCCGGTGCCGTGCACGCCCTCGGCCAGCGCCGTCGTCGCCGCCCAGGCCAGCACGCCGGCGGTGAACTCGTACGGGTCGCCTCCGGCCAGGTGGACGGCGGCCAGGCGGCGGCCTTCCCCGTCGTACGCCTCGGCGACGATGCGCGACAAAACGCCCGCCCCGGCCGGCGCGCCGCCCCCGCCCGTACGGAGCACCCGGTCGGCCAGCGCCTCGGTCGCCCGCCGGATCCCCGGCAGCGCGGCGAGGGCGGGGGTCGCCTTGGCCAGCACGCCCGCGACCCTGGTCAGCCCGCCCAGCCAGCCGAGGTAGACGTTCACCTCGCGCAGGCCGGGATGCGCCGGAGGCAACGTGAAATGCTCCGAAGCGCCCATGGACAGGCCGTGCCGCACGCGGCCGTCCACGAGGAACTTGCGGGTGCGGCCGTGCTCGGGGACGATGCGGCCCTCGCGGAAGCCGTACATCGGTTCGAGGATCATTCCCAGCGCCGAGGCGCGGGTCCCGGCGCTGGCGCGACGCGCCATGCCGCCGTCCACGAAGTAGCCGACGTCCACGCGGACGGCCCCCGGCCCGGCCTTGCGCAGGGCCAGGGCCGCGGCGAGGTTGCCGGGCACGTAGTCGTACCCGAAGGCGGTGATCAGGGCCGCGCCCCGGGCCGCCGCGGCGGGGCCGTACCGCTGGAAGATCCGCTTGACGAAGGTGGGCTCCCCGGTGCTGTCGAGGTAGACCGCGCCCGCCTCGGTCGCGGCGGCGACCGCGGCCTCTCCCCAGCGGACGAACGGGCCGACGGTCGAGATCAGCACGTCGCCCGGCCCGACGATCCGGCGTACGGACTCGGGGCGGCCGACGTCGGCGACCGCGGTGGGCAGGTCGCCGCCCAGCGTGTCGGCGAGTGCGGTGAGCCGCGTCTGGTCCCGTCCGGCCAGCAGCGGCCGGGCCCCGCGTGCGGCGAGCGCCTCGGCGGTGAGCCTGCCGGTGAAGCCGGTGGCTCCGAACAGCACGATCCTGGGGGTGGCCATCCCGCTACGGTAACCCGCCCGTGGTGTCAAGATCGGCAGTGGGCCGCTCACTGGCGCCGGTCATTGGGCGGCGGATACCCGCGGTCCTTGGCGAACGGCTCCGTCGTCGGCGCGACCGTGTGCAGCGAAACGGCCCCGGCCCGGGCCAGGTCCTCGTACGTCTTGGCGGTCGAGCCCCAGGTCGTGGCCTGCACGTCGGTCGCGCCGACCGGCCCGCTCACGCCCTCGACGGTGATGACGAACCTGCGCTTGGCCCCCGGCCGCACGTCGTCCACGTACGACGTGGCCCCGCCGACGAGCTTGCCCGCCGCGTCACGCAGCAGAGCCGTGACGGCGAGGGCGCCGGCGGGCTTGCGGAACGGGTCCAGCACGTAGCCCGTGACGAGGTAGGACCCGTTCGTGAGCTTGTCCGTGTGGACGTCGGAGATCGGGAACTTGAGGAACGCAGACGGGACGCGCGGGATGGGCCGCCACGAGGCGGGACGGTAGTCGATCTTCACGCGGACCGGCTGGGCGGCGCTCGGGACCTGGCCGCCGAAGGCCAGCGGGCGGCCGGGCGGCACCGCGTCCAGCGGCTGCTCCAGGTGGACGACCTCCTTGCCGGCGGCGTCCACCGCCGTGATCACGGCGACCGCGTTCTCCCCGAAGTGCCAGCGGTTGGGGTTGCTCAGCACCCCCGCCCAGGTCACCGCGTATCCGGCCCCCGAGCGCACGATCGAGGACACCTGCTCCTTGAGGGCCAGCGGTTGCGGGCCCTCCTGCTTGTCTTCCCTCGCGCACGACGCCATCGCCAGCGCGGCGAGGGCGAGTGCGACGGTCATGTGGCAACGTCGCGTCACTTAGCCGTCATAACCGCTGAATGGGACGCCGCCTCCAGGACACGCGCGCTCCCGCCGGTATCTTTACCGGCCGTCTATCGCGGGCGGACCACGCGTGTCTCGTCCCAGACCGGCTCGGGCGACTCGTACACCCGGCCGTCCGATCCGAAGACGAGGTAGCGGTCGAAGTCGGCCGCGAACCAGCGGTCGTGCGTCACCGCCAGCACGGTCCCCTCGAAGGCGTCCAAGCCTTGTTGCAGGGCCTCGGCGCTGGCCAGGTCGAGGTTGTCGGTCGGCTCGTCGAGCAGCAGCAGCGTGGCTCCCGACAGTTCGAGCAGGAGGATCTGCAGGCGGGCCTGCTGACCGCCCGACAGCGTCTCGAACCGCTGCTCGGCGACCCGGCCGGCGAGTTCGTAGCGGGCCAGGGCCTTCATCGCCTCGTTCTTCAGCCGGGCGTGCTCGGTCATGACGATCTCGCAGGGCGTACGGCCGAGCAGCTCGGGCCGGGCGTGGGTCTGGGCGAAGTGCCCGGGCACCACCCGCGCGCCGAGCCTGACCGTCCCGGCGTGCCGCACGCCCTCTCCCGCCAGCAGGCGGAGGAAGTGGGATTTTCCGGAGCCGTTCGAGCCGAGCACGGCGACCCGCTCGCCATACCAGATCTCCAGGTCGAAGGGCTTCATGAGGCCGGTCAGCTCCAGGCCCTCACACATCACGGCCCGCTTGCCCGTACGGCCACCGCGCAGGCGCATGCTGATGACCTGGTCCTTCGGCGCGAGCTCCGGCGGCCCGGCCTCCTCGAACCGGCGCAGCCGGGTCTGCGCCGCGTGGTAGGCGGAGGCCATGCCGTCGTTGTAGGTGGCCTTCTGCTTGAGCATGACCACCAGGCGCTTGAGCTTGGCGTGCTCCTCGTCCCAGCGCCTGCGCAGCTCGTCGAGCCGCTCGTTGCGCTCCCGCCGCGCCTCGGCGTACGTCGCGAAGCCGCCGCCGTGAATCCAGACGTTGCCGGACTCGACCGTGACGATCCTGTCGGCGGCGTTGGCGAGAAGCTGGCGGTCGTGGGAGACCAGCAGCACGGTCTTGGGCGTCTCACGCAGCGCCGTCTCCAGCCACACCTTGCCCGGCACGTCGAGGTAGTTGTCGGGCTCGTCGAGCAGCAGCACCTGGTCGGGCCCGCGCAGCAAGGCCTCCAGCACCAGCCTCTTCTGCTCGCCGCCGGACAGCGTGGCGACCTCGCGATACTTCACCCTGTCGTACGGCGCGCCGAGGGCGGCCATCGCGCAGGCGTCCCAGAGCACCTCGATGTCGTAGCCCCCGGCGTCGGTGTAGTCGGTGATCGCCTGGGCGTACCGCATCTGGGTCTTCTCGTCGTCGCGCTCCATCATCGCCAGCTCGGCGCCGTGGAGCCGTTCGGCCGCCGCCCTGACCCGTTCGGGCGCGACGCTGAGCAGCAGGTCCTGGACAGTGCGGCCGTCCCGGATGTTGCCGACGAACTGCCGCATCACACCGAGACCGCCCGAATGGGCCACCGTGCCCTCGACCGGCTGGAGATCACCCGCGATCATCCGGAGCAGGGTCGTCTTGCCCGCGCCGTTCGGGCCGACCAGGGCCGCCTTGACGCCCTCTCCCACCCGGAACGAGACGTCGTTCAGGAGCAACCTGCCGTCCGGCAGCACATGTGTCAGATGCCCGACCTCGACATGTCCCACCGCGAATCTCCTGCTCGGATATGTTCATGCGCTTCCCGCGCAGGCTACTCATCACTTCTGCAAGTGGCATCTCGTTTTCCGCCGGCCACCGCCCCCGACGTGACGAGATCTTTGAGGCTGAGCCCAGCGAGTGAGCCGACCGGCCTCGAAGCGTTCCCATCCCCGGGCCATAAGAACGGTTCGCGGCCAAGTGTTCGTAGGGAGCGAAGGGAGGAACGTCCTCACAGAGGTCAAACTTAGATCTCGCGGACGCGCCGAGGATCCACGTGGAGGACATACCGACCCTCCATCGGAAGTTGCTCGGCGGAACTCGAGACGAGCGCTTCGGCGGACAGATCAGGACCGAGCAGAACTGGGTCGGTGGGACCGGGATGTCACCGTGCACAGCCGACTTCGTTCCTCCCCCACCCGACCGAGTCCATGTGATTTCCCGGAGAGGCTACCTGCCGTCCGCCACAGCGGGCACGCCGTTTTCCCGGCGTCACGACGGCCTGGGGGCCGGAGCATCGGCATCGTGAACCATTCCGGAGGCGGCCGGTAATAACGGGCGACCGTACCCGCCATCGCGAAAGGCGACTGATGAAGGGGTCCACGATTCATGCCGGAATCCGCAACGGCCGTTGACGCCGCAGACACGACGCTCATCCAGCGGTCGTTGCGGGAGCCCGAGGTCTTCGCCGTGCTCTTCGACCGGCACGCCCCCTCCCTGCACCGGTACGCCGCCCGGCGCCTGGGGCCGGACGGCGCCGAGGACGTGGTGTCCGAGACGTTCCTCGCCGCGTTCCAGAGCCGGCATCGCTACGACGTCCGGCACGCCGACGCCCGTCCCTGGCTGTACGGCATCGCCTCCAACGTCATCGGCAAGCGCCGGCGCAGCGAGATCACCGTCTACCGGGCGTACGTCCGCAGTGGCGTCCATCCGGCCGCCGTGTCCGGCGGCCTGGTGGAGGACGGGGTGACGACGCTGGCGGTGAACCGGCCACTGGCGGCGGCGCTCGCCGCGCTCAGACCGGGCGACCGTGACGTGCTGCTGCTCGTCGCCTGGGCCGACCTGACCTACGAGGAGGTGTCGCGGGCGCTCGGCGTCCCCCTCGGCACCGTCCGCTCACGGCTCAACAGAGCGCGCAGGAAGATCCGCGAGGCACTGGCGACCACGGAGGACCACGATGGATGAGATCACCACTGTCAGACGCCTGTGGGCCGAGGTGCCCGAGGGGTCGGGCGAGGACCTGCGCGGCGCGCGTGGCGCGCTGCTGGCCGCGGCCCGCGCGCCGCGGCCGCGGACCTGGAGGACGCGAATCCCCCGGACAGGGCTCAAGATCGCGCTCGCGGGCGGCGTGGCCGCCGCGCTCACCGCGGGAGTGCTCGTAGCCGAGATCCGGCCGGACGGATCTGATTCCCGCGGCGTCGCCGGGCTGCCGGCCGCACCTCCGGCGAACGCCCGGGAGCTCCTGGAGCGCGCCGCGCGGACCGCCGCGGCCGAGCCGGAGCCGCGGCCTCGCCCCGGTCAGTACGTCCACCTCACGATGCGCACGGTGACCTACTGGTCCATGGAGGGTGCCGGGATGCAGGTCACCGGCACCGAGGAGCGCTGGCTCCCGGCCGGCGGCACCGGCCCCTGGCTCAGGCGTGAACGGCAGATCAGCGCGGCTCCGGCGCCCGGCATCCCGCTGCCCAGCCGGCCGCCACAGCTCCAGAGGGAGCCCGAGGACACGCTGACCGAGACCCCTGCCTGCCCCTCGGGCGACGCCGTCGCCGCCTCCCGGATGGCCCTTTGGCCGCTGGACGAGGCCTGGCTGCGGCGACGGGTCGAGACCGAGGCGGCCAAGGCCACGGCCGTGCCGGAGCACCTGCGGACCTGGGGAGCCGTCGGGAACCTCATCCGCGACAGCGTCTTCCGCCCGTCCCTCACGGCGGCGCTGTTCCGGATCGCCGCCCGAATCGACGGGATCACGATGGTGCCGGACGCCGTGGACGCGGCGGGCCGGCACGGCATCGGGGTCACGATCGAGGAGGACTACACCCGGACCGAGCTCATCTTCGACAAGAGCACCTACCGCTACCTGGGCGAGCGCACGGTGGCGACCCGCGACAGGACGAGATCGTTCACGACCCGGCCCCTGAGCAAGGCGCACGTCGACCGCATCGTCCGGGAGATGGTCGCCAGGGGCGCGGATCCCAAGGAGTCGCGCCGTGAGCTCGAACGGGACGGGAAGCCGAGGAAGGTGACCACGCGCACGCCGAAGGGGGCGGTGATCGGCTCCACGGCCGTCGTCGGGGTGGACGTGGCGCAGGCCCTGCCCTCCCTCGCACCCCACCCCTCCCACGAAAAGGTGTCCTGCTGACGGTTCGCCCCGCCTCCGTACGGGAACCTTGCGGCGGGGACGCGAGAGGACGGGCGAAATCCGGCACTGAGATCCCGCGTCCGATCTTTTCCACAGTCCCGGAATCTCTTGACCTGGCGGCGAATCACCCGGAAATAGCCTGGCTTTTCAGGGGATTTCCGAGTCAAAGGGGCCGGATATGTCAACAGATCCGATCCTCGACTGCCCGCTCGACCAGGTCCCGGAGGGCCCGGAGCTCATCGAGGCCGCCATGCGGTGGCACTTCAGCCCCGAGACCGGCTCGCCGTTCTGGCTGGAACGGGCGAAGACGCTCGGCTTCGACCCGCGTGAGGACGTGCGCACCTTCGAGGACCTGCGCCGGTTCCCCAACGTGGCCAACGAGCTGCGCGACGTCCGGGTGGAGGACCTGATCCCCCGGGGGTACGGCCCGGACGCCGACGTGATCGGCGTGTACGAGAGCGGCGGCACGACCGGGCCGCCCAAGCGCGTCGTCCTGCTGCGGGACTGGATGGACCGGCTGATGCACCGGGCCGAGCAGGACCTGCAGGCCAGGGGCTATCCCGAGCGCGGCCACTGGCTGTCGCTCGGGCCGACCGGGCCGCACGTCTTCGGCGAGCTGGCCCGCTGGCAGGCCGCGCGGCGGGGCGGCATCCGGTTCACGGTCGACATGGACCCCCGGTGGGTGAAGAGGTGCATCGCCGAGGGCCGCGGCGACGAGGCCGAGCGCTACGCCGAGCATCTGATCGACCAGAGCACCTACATCCTGGAGACCCAGGACGTGCGGGTCCTGGTGACCACGCCGCCGCTGCTGACCCGGCTGGCCCGCAGGAACGCGCTCGTCGACCTGATCAACTCGAAGATCGTCGCGATCAGCTGGGGCGGCGCGCACATGGACCCCGACACCCGCTACCTGCTCCGCACCGAGGTGTTTCCCGAGGTCAAGCTGTACGGCACGTACGGCAGCACGATGATCCTCGCCGGGCTGGCCGAGCGTGTCGCGCCGCCCGACGAGGACCTCGTCATCTTCGACACGTTCTCGCCCTACGTCACGCTCTCGGTCGTGGACCAGGAGAGCGGGGAGGTCGTCCGGTACGGCGACCGCGGCCAGGTGGTGATGCACCACGTCAGCAAGAGCTTCCTGCTGCCCAACAACCTCGAACGCGACCTGGCCACTCGCGTGGTGCCGCCGCCGGGGCAGATGGGCGACTCCGTCGCCGACGTCGGCCCGCTCCCCACCTTCGAGAACGAGACGGTCATCGAGGGGGTGTACTGATGGACGAGCTGATCCGGCTCGACGCGCTGGGCGCGGGCGGGCCCTACCACAGCCGCAGCCGGCTGACGATCACGGAGCTGACCGGGACGCCGGTCGCGGAGCTGAGCCTGGTGCCGCGGCTGTTCGTCCAGCGGACGATGGCGGCCCTGCGCGAGGCGCGGACCCTGCCGGCCCACGAGCGGGCGGCGGCCCTCGCCCGCGCGGGACGGCTCTTCGCGACCGGCGTGGTGGACGGCGTTCCGGCGGAGGAGTATCAGCACATCGTCAGCCGCGTCTCGGGGATGCCGATCACCGTGGTCCGCTCGGCGACCTCGGGCATCGGGCGGCGCGCCGGAGAGGCGTACCGCACCACCCGGTACGCCCGTCCCGAGGGCGCGGTGGACGACTGGCGCGACCCGCTCACCCGCAACGGCCAGGCGGTCTGGACGCGGCGCGGCGACGTCTTCGCCGTACACGCGGCGGGCAACCACCCGGGCGTGCACACGCTGTGGCTGGAGGCCCTGGCGCTCGGCTACCGGGTCGCGGTGCGCCCCTCGCGGCGCGAGCCGTTCACCCCGCACCGCCTGATCACGGCGCTGCGGGAGTCGGGGTTCGGCGAGGACCAGGTGGTGCTCCTGCCGACCGACTACGCGGTGGCCGACGAGATCATCCGCGACGCGGACCTCGCCATGGTGTACGGCGGCGAGGAGGTCGTGAACAAGTACGGCAACGACGTCAGGGTGCTGCCGCAGGGCCCGGGACGGTCCAAGATCCTCCTCGCCGGGCACGACTGGGAGTCCCACCTCGGCACGATCGTGGAGTCGGTCAGCGCCTTCGGGGGCACGGCCTGCGTGAACACCACCGCCGTCTTCGTGGAGGGCGATCCCGCGCCGGTGGCCAAGGCCGTCGCGGAACGGCTCTCGGCGATCCCGAGCCTGCCGCCGGAGGACGACGGCGCGGTGCTGCCCGTCCAGCCGGTCGCGGACGCGCACGCGATCGAGAAGTACCTGCTCGACCACGTGAACGGGGCGACGCCGGTGCTCGGCGGCGACGGCGTGGTGGACGACCTGGGCGACGGCAGCGGGGTCCTGCGACCGGCCGTCTTCCGGGTGGACCGGCCGGACGCCCCCCAGACGGGCATCGAGCTGTCGTTCCCCTGTGTGTGGTTCGCGCCCTGGAGCCGGGCGGACGGCATCGAGCCGCTGCGGAACACGCTCGTGCTGACCGCGATCACGGAGGACGCCGGGCTGGTCGACCAGCTGGTGGAGGACCCGTCGATCAGGAACGTCTACCTGGGGGACACCCCCACCTACCTGATGCCGCCATGGGTTCCGCACGACGCGTACCTCGGCGAATTCCTCATGCGCACGAAGGGTGTCATTCGCACTTAAACAACTAGAAAAGGCCCAGTAGATTCTGGGTCATGGGTCGGACGACACGATGGCGGCGCCGCCTGCTGTGGACGCTCGCCGTCGTCGTGGTGCTCGCGACGGCCGGCGTCGGCGGCGCGGGCTGGTACTACTCGGGCCTGGTGATCGATCCCGTCCACACCTCCGGTTATCCCCTGGAGGTGACGGCCGTCAGCGGCGACCAGGTCACGATCAAGGGCGGCGCCGACACGGCCGCCCCCGGCACGTACGGCCTGACCTGGGCGGACGGGAACGCACTGGTGGGACAGGTGATCGCGACCGGGGCCGGCGCGGTGACGAGGAAGGTCACCGAGGTCGTCAGGGGCGAGCTGCGTCCCGGGGTGCGCGCCTACCTCGACCGATGGATGTGGGGCCACGCGACCCCGGCCGCCGCGGGGGTGCCGTACACGGACGTGAGGATCCCCTCGCCGCTCGGCGACTTCCCCGGCTGGCGGACCGAGGGCACCTCGACGACCTGGGTGATCGCCGTGCACGGCCGCAACGGCGGCCCGGCCGAGGCGCTGCGCGTGCTGCCGGTTTTCCACAGCCTGGGGATGCCGGTGCTGGGCATCACCTACCGCAACGACGAGGGCGCCCCGGCGAGCCCGGACGGCAAGCTCCACCTCGGCGCCACCGAGTGGCAGGACGTGGCGGCCGCCATCACGTACGCCAAGGGCCAGGGCGCGACCGGGATCGTCCTGTACGGCTGGTCGATGGGCGGGGGCATCGTGCCGATGGCCGTACGCAACCTGCCCGGCGAGCCGATCACGGCCATGATCCTCGACAGCCCGGTCATCGACTGGCGGGCCCCCATCGCCCTCGGGGCCGAGCAGATGGGCGTGCCCGGCTTTCTCGTGCCGGTGGGCGAATGGGTCGTCGAGCGGCGCACCGGCCTGTCGTTCGACGACATCGACCACCTGCGGCACGCCCGCGAGTTCAGGATCCCCACGCTGGTCTTCGTGGACGACGGCGACGCGACCGTGCCGATCGGCCCGGCGCTGCGGTTCGCCGAGGCCCGCCCCGACATCGTCAGGCTCGTACGGACGAGCGGGGGCGGACACACGGGCTCCTGGAACGCGGATCCCGGGCGCTACGAGCGGGAGTTGAAGGAGTTCGTCACGTCGATCAGCCCGGGATGACGACGGTCATCGAACTGCCGACAAGGGTGAAGCCGAGCCGTTCGTAGACGCGCCTGGCCGGGTTGCCCTCGGACACGACCAGGCCCAGCCGCTCCCAACCGCCGGCCGCCGCCTCGTCCCGTACGGCGGCCAGCATGCGCGCGCCGAGGCCGGAGGGTGTGCGGGCGGGGTGGCGGAAGACCTCGACCACCCAGGGCCGATCGTGGAAGAGAGTGACCACGACGCCGCCGGCCACCGCGTCCTCCCCGTCCAGGGCGAGCAGGCTGCAGGGCAGGATCTCCCCGGTCACCTTCCCCTCCAGCAACGGGGTGAGAATGTCGCGCAACGCGGCGGCGTCGTCCACCGCACGGTGGTCGGGGTGGCCCGGCGGATAGGCCGCCCGCCACGCCGCGAACACCTCCTCGGCGGGCCGGTCGCAAGGCGCGAACCGGAAGCCCTCGGGCGCCCCGGCCTCGGCGGGCGGCGCCGTACGCAGCTCACAGGTCATCTCATGGGCGTGCCGCCGCACGCGGGCGCCGCGCGCGACGAGCGCCTCGCCCAGGTCGACCGGCCCCGCCACCGCCCAGCCCGGCAGCTTCGTCATGATCGCGTCGACCGCGCCCGGGCCCACGACCTCGACCAGATCGGCGCACGGCAGCCCGTACCGCTCGTCCTCGACATAGCTGACGGCCGGAGCCCCGTCCGGCCCGGCAAGAATCACTCGCTCCACAGGAGGGAGACTTCCCGAGCACGACGAGGCCGGGCAACACCTTTTCCGGGCCGCGGGACGGATCGGCCGGGGCCGCGGGCGCCTCCGCGTCCACCTGCGCGAACAGGAGGAGGCCAGGACCTTTGATGCCCGGTCCTCGCCTTCCCCGGCACGTCCGGAAAGACCGTCTTCCTCCGCGATTGAGCACGGAGCTCCGGAGATCGGCCCGGAAAAAGATGGCGTGGCCCGGGAACAACGGGTGCGTACACGTGGTTGGATGAAGCGTGGCCGGTGTGCAGGTGTCCCCGGGCCTCACCTAATTTGCCTTCGCGGACTACCGTTCGGCTGGAGCCGCGTTGTGCCTTTCGCCGAGAGGCGACCCGGCACCGGCACCACACGTGCGGGACCCCGGCAGGAGATCCTCCTGCCGGGGTCCTCGCGTTTCACGGGACCACTCGGGGTGAACCGTTCACTCCCGCAGGCCCTCTGACCCATGCGGATACCTCCCGTCTTACCCTTTGCATCCACTTTTGTCGGCGACGGGTGACAAGATGCGTCCGTGCCCGATCTGGATCCCCAGTCGATCGCCTCCTACTGGGACGCGGAGGCCGACACCTTCGACGACGAAGCCGACCACGGGCTGCACGACCTCCGGGTTCGCGCGGCCTGGGCGGGCCGGCTGCGGTCCTGGATGCCGCAGGCGCCCACCAACGTCCTTGACCTGGGCTGCGGCACCGGCTCGCTGACGCTGCTGCTGGCCGAGCAGGGACACCGGCCGGTGGGCGTGGACCTGTCTCCCAGGATGGCCGAGGCGGCCCGGCGCAAGCTCGCCGCCGCGGGCTTCACGGCGCCCGTCCTCACCGGCGACGCGAGCGAGCCGCCGGCCGCCGCCGGAAGCTCCTTCGACGTCGTCCTGGCCCGGCACCTGCTGTGGACCCTGCCGGCGCCGGAACGCGCGTTGCGCACCTGGATGGGTCTGCTGCGCCCCCACGGCCGGCTGATCCTCATCGAGGGCAACTGGCGGGCCTCCGGGGACGGCCCGCCGTACGTGCCGGGGGCCGGCTCCCTGCCCTGGCTCGGCGGGGTGAGCGCCGAGCCCCTCGTCGACGTGCTGCGGCCGTACGCCGCGAGCGTGCGGGTGGAGCCGCTGACCGATCCCGTGCTGTGGGGCAAGCCCGTCCACGACGAGCGGTACGCCGTCATCGCCCACCGCTGAGACTGCGCTTTCCCGCAAAACACGCAATGCCGAATCCGTAAACGTCTCGGCAATTAGTCGAAGCGCATTGTCCGCGGAATGCGGGGGCAAAACGGAGCCCGGTCATCGACGCCGTAACCGACACCCACGCCCATTGGCACACATGAAATGGCACAGCGAACGGCCCGGGAGGGGTCAACTTGCCTGGACGGGCTCCGGCGGCGTGTGCCAACGATTGAGATACGACCCGATCGCTGATCGGAGAGGAGTATCTCTATGCACGGCACTCGATTCTCATTACTGCTGGGTCCGGCAGTCCTGTCCGCCATCACGCTCTGGCCGGCCATCGCATCGGCCTCCACCGCCGCCCACCCGTCCGGCCTCGCCGCCGCGCTCAGCGCGCCGCGGGCCGAGGAGCCGGGCACCAGCCTCGGCGAACAGTCGGAGGAGGCGGGTCAGCAGAGCGGACGCGCGTACGAGGAGGAGAGCGGGTACGGGCGGGAGAGCGCCCAGAAAGGTTCATCGAGCGAGGAGTCGAGCGGCCAGTCCGGAAGCAACCTCGCCTACCACCACTCGCGGGCCTCGCTGCGCGAATCGTCGCTGCGCAGCAGCAGGCTGGCACTGCGCGAGCAGCCGTCGTACAGCCGTCCGATCAGCTACACGCGGACGATCACCTACCGGCGCCCGGTCACCGAGACGCGTATGGTGACCGAGAGCCGTCCGGTCACGTTCACCCGGCAGGTCACCTTCCGGCGCCCGGTCACCGAGACGCGGCTGGTCACCCGGATGCGTCCGGTCACCGAAACGCGTGAGGTGTCCTTCCAGCGCCCCGTGACCTACACGCGCATGGTCACCGAGAGCCGCCCGGTCACCCGCCAGGTGACCTTCCAGCGCCCGGTCACCCAGACGCGGTACATCACCGAGTCGCGTCCGGTGACGCGGTACGTCACCTACCAGCGCCCGGTGGTGCGCTACGTCACCGAGACCCGGCCGGTCACCCGCCAGGTGACCTACCAGCGGCCCGTCACCGAGACGCGGTACGTCACCGAGAGCCGTCCGGTGACCGAGCGGGTCACCTTCAGGCGCCCGGTCACGGAGACGCGCTTCGTCACGGAAAGCCGTCCGGTCAGCTACACGCGGATGGTGCCGGAGACTCACGAGGTGAAGTCCACGCACTTCGTCAGCGAGAGCCGTCCGGTCAGCTACACGCGGATGATGACCTACCGGCGTCCGGTCAGCGAGACGCGGTACGTCACCGAGTCACGGCAGATCAGCAGTTACAGCCGGCCCATGATGCGGTCCTCCAGCTCGGACTGCGACCCGTGAGCCGGGAAGCGAGGTCCTGACATCCAGTAGGGCCATGAGGGGCACGGGCGTTCCGCCCGTGCCCCTTCCGCGTGTCCGGGCGCTCAACGTCCCGCGCCCCGGAAGCTGCATTGCCTGGAGCTCCCCGCCGGCCGGTTCAGGTTCTCCCTCAGGCACCCTCCGTCGACGACGTTGGACACCCCGGGCAGTTCGCTCGCCGCCCTGGCCATGGCCAGGTGGTCGGCGCCGGGGGCGACTTTCAGGCGGAAGGACTCCGGCATGTCCTCAACCCTGATCACCTTCAGCAGCCTCGGATTCGTCTCGGATCTGCGGAAGTTCTCGAACGCCGTCCGCCGGTCCTCGAACACGATGGTCTTCACGTCGGAGCGGGCCTGGAGAGCCCGCTCGATGTTCTCCTTCTCCCTGTCGGTGGCCGCGCCGCCCTTGCAGTTCTCGAAGGGGGAGGAATTCGCACAGAGGTAGACCGAGACGTCGACCCCGTCCGACGAGGCTGCGGCGCCGCTCAGCGCCATCACGGCGAGGCTGACCTCCCGGGGGTCCGGAGACGGCTCCGCGAGCCGTGCCACGCCCACGATCGTGCCGGCCACCGCGAGGGCCGCGGCGGCGATCGCGAGGCCGCGCGGCCGGTTTCGGCGTGGCGCGGGCAGCGCGAGCACGCGGCCGTCGTCCCGCACCGTACGCGCGCGGGCCGCCATGGCGTCACGCAGCCGATCCTCGATGGTGCTCATGCCGCCTCCTCGCCTTCGGCTCCGAGAGCTCGGAGTCGGGTCGTGCCGCAGGCGCGCGGTTCAGCACCTCGCCGGGCAGTGCGTTCCCTGATTCGGTCGCTACGCTCGCTCATGCGTCCTCTCCCAGTTCGCGAAGGAGTCTGGCCAGGGCTCGTGCGGTCGTGGACCTGACGGTGCTCTGCCCCACCCCCATGACCAGGGCGATCTCGGAGTCCGCCAGGTCGAGGTAGTAACGCAGCACCAGCGCCTCCCGCTGCCGCCGGGGCAGCCGGGCCAGCGCCAGCAGCACCTGCCTGCGGGACTCGCCGAGAAGGACGGCGGTCTCCGCCGAGTCGGCCAGGTCGGTGACCCGCTGCGTCCGGCGCAGCATGACCGCACGGCGGCGCAGCACCGACCGCGACCCGTTGAGCACACAGGTCCTCAGATAGGCGAGCGTCAGGTCCGGGGGCCGCCGCCGGCCGTGCAGCCGGGCGAAGACGTCCTGCACCACGTCCTCCGCCGTCTCCAGGTCGCCGACGAGCAGCACCGCGAGCCGCACCAGGCCGACCCGGTGCTCGCGGTACAGGCCCGCGAGATCGGTCTCGGGAGGCGGCGCGGGCGGCGCGAGCGCCGTCGGCCGTAGGGATTCACGATCCATGCAGTGTGAACGCGCGCACCCGCCGATCCGCTGCTCGCGTCTCTCCGGCACTCCGCCGCTTCCGTGTTTCCGGCAGGTACGCGAGAAGGCCCCTCCGGATGCTCCCGGAAGGGCCTCGCGATTTCGTGACCTCACCTCACGGGCGTGGGCCGCCGGGAGACGTCGGCCCTACTCGCCCACGGGCGCGTCACTTCCCGCTGCTCTGCTCGCTCCCAGGCGTGCAGTAGGGGCAGAACGGCTCACGCTGGACGCAGACCTTGACCGCGTCGCTGTCGTTGGCCGGGTCGAGGTCGAGCTCCTTGCCGCCGACGGTGGCGGTGTTGACCGTCTCTCCGACCGCGGTGGCCTTCGCGTGGACGACCAGTGTGGCCGTCGCGCCACTGGCCAGCGTCCCCACGTTCCATGTTCCACCGGCGTACGCGCCGGTCGAGGGCGCGGCCGACAGGAAGGCCAGGTTGGCCGGCAGGGCGTCCTTGACGGCGACGCCGGTGGCGTCGTTGGGCCCGGCGTTGGCGACCGTGACGCGGTAGGTGACGGTCTCACCCACGGTGACCTCGGTCTTGTCCGCGGACTTGACCACGCTCAGGTCGACGGCCGGGTTGACCTCGGTCACGGCGTCACCGCTGGTGGAGGTCAGCGGCTCGGGCTCGGCGCCGAGCCGGTTCTCGTAGGCGACCGCGCCGCTGTTGACGACCTGCTTGCCCGCGACCGACCTGCCGACCTTGACCCGGAACTCCACGGTGGTGCCGTCCGGCAGGGTGGTGTCGTTGGCCAGCCGGCCCCCCGCCGTGCCCGTGGCGCCGTCTCCCAGCCTGAAGGAGATCGCACCGGTGGCCGCGTCGAACTCCGCCTGGTCGTCGCCGGCCTGGTCGGTCATGGCGCCGCTGCCCGGGCCGTCCACGACGCGCAGCGAGCCGGGCACGTAGGTGGTGCCGGCCGGGACCTTGTCGGTGAGCCGGACGTTCTGCGCGACGTCGCCGCCCTTGTTGACGGCGGTCAGCCGGTAGGTGATCTCGACGCCGACGTTCACCGGTCCCTTGGGACTGGCGGACTTGGTGACGACGACGCACGGCGGGGTGCCGAAGAAGATGTCGTCGAGGAAGTTGCCGATCGCGCCGTTCCCCCCGGCCGCCGAGACCGAGCGGAAGGCGAACCTTGTGGTCGTCTGCCCGGCGGGCACGGTGTAGCTGCCGTGGTAGCTGCCCCACTTCGCGGTGCCGTCGGACATGGTCCCCTGCTGGGCGGGGCCCGAGGGGGCGCCGATGTCCAGAGCCATCACGTCGGTGCCCTGACGTCCGCGGTGGGACAACCGCCAGTACAGCTTCTGCCCGGGGGTGGTCGGACGGTCCTGGTAGAGGGTCGAGACCTGGTTGGCGTTCAGCTCGGCGAACTGCGCGCCCTCCGCCGCCGGAACGCCCATGCGGGGGCTCCAGACCTCGATCCTGTGATCGGTGGCGGTCGTCCGCCAGCCCGGCACCGCGCCCGCGCCGCCCTGGGAGGCGTCGGGGAGCGACGCCCACGTGCCGGTGACGACGGGGTTCTCGAAACCGCCGTTGACCAACGCCACCTGCTCGGGGCACGCCGCGGGATTCGGCGCCGCGGCCCGCGGCGCCGCGGC
>NZ_JBEYWW010000053.1:0-49848 GCF_040644635.1 Microbispora sp. NPDC046933
CGCGGGGTGTGTTGCCCGCCGGACCTGCGGGTGGGGCCCGGGGGCCGCCGCGGGTGTCCACCCCACCCTGCCTTCGGACCCGTCCGGCCGGTGTCCGCCCGGGGGCGGACACCGGCCGGAATCGGTGCGGAATCGGCGCTGGTCAGGCCGCGGACGGGCGCCTGGTCCGTGAGCGTCGCTGGAACGGCAGGTAGCGCTGCGGCAGGTGGGCGCGGGCCGGCAGATCGGTCGGCTCGACCGCCAGGATGCGGTCGAAGCGGAAGGCCCTGATCGACCGGCGCATGCGGCACCAACCGACCAGATACCAGAACTCGCCGTGGACCAGGCAGGTCACCGGCTCGACGTCGCGGACCGTCAGCCGGCCGGCGGCGTCGTGATACTGGATGCGGATCACCAGGCGGGCGGTGATCGCGTTGGCCACCGCCCGCGCCCGGCGGGCGACGTCGGTGGGCAGCGGGGTGGTCAGGGTGGTGAGGGTCGTGGCGATGACGTCGTCGTCCAGATCGAGGTGCTCGAAAGCGTGGCGCAGGCCGCGCCGGGCGGTGACCGACTGCGGGCCGGCACCGAGGTGAGCGAGCGACAGGGCGAGGGCGGCGAGTTCCTCGGCGGTCAGCGAGTGCCGAATGACGTTGGCCATACCTCGACAATAACGACGAGGACTGACATTTTTCCGAACGCTCACTCGAAGCAAAGGACAGGAAAGCCTGTCTGCGCGGGCATACTGTCCTGTCGTTTCGACACCAGCAGGCTGTAGCCGGGCTGCGGGCAGGCCGCCGCCGTGACCGCGCCGGCCGTCGTCAAACCCGTCGGACGATGCGCCGGGAGGGCGGCGCCGCCCGGGCATGACCGCGTATTCGTGCCCGCGCTGAATCTTTCACCCGGCCGGGCTCCATTCCCTAATCACGGCGGGCCCGGTCTGCGAAACGTTTCGACGAATCTCCGGCATTGGTTTCGCGATCGCCGCTGCATATCCGATTCCGGCCGAGGGGCCCGATCCGTAATAGGTTTCCGGCCCCCGGCAGGGCGCCATTTTCGCGTAACGGCTGGCGCGATGTTCCGGTTTGCCGAAAATGCGGGTGATTGACGGTGTCCGGGGGAGGTGGTGCCATTCGCTGTGGCTGATGTCAGAGGCGGGAGAAGGGACTACCCATGTTTGCTGCGAAATCAGCCCGGCGGGTGCTCGCGCTCGGTGCGGCGCTCGTCACGGCCGGCGTGCTGAGCCTGGCGCTCGCGCCCAGCCCTGCCCTGGCCGACACCGTCACGCTGCAGGCCACGGTGGACTGCCTCAACTACAACAGTTTCGGGGACACCAGGGACTGGTACCCCATCGCCCCGGCCGTCGGCGCCTCACCGTACGGCGGAGGGGGGACGGTGCCCTACACCAGCATGGTCGCGGTCCCGGCCACGCACGCGTGGCAGTTCACGCAGACGCTGCCCAGTGGGACGACGGCCGTCAGCGTCTCCGCCAAGTGCAGCGAGGGCCATACGTACGACCTCACCGGCTCCACGGGCGGCGTCAGCATCCCCGCGGGAACCACCACTGTGACCGCCACCTGGGGCTGTACGACGGCCCCGGTCTATCCCGGTCCGTGGGTGACAAACTGCAGCGTGCAGTCGGTTTCCTACAGCTGACCGGTATGAACTACGTGGGGCCGCCTCCGGCGAGGCGGCCCCACACGACCTACCGGGAGAGCTGGGTCAGGTCGCGGGACGCGCCGGTCGAGGCCGAGGTGGTCAGCGCGGCGTACGCCTGAAGGGCGGCCGACACCGGGCGGTGCCGGTCGCGCGGCCGGTAGCCGCCGAGGTCGGCCAGCAGCCGCTCGCGGCGGGCGGCCAGCACGTCCTCGGCCACCTTGAGCTCGATCGAGCGGCCCGGGATGTCGATCTCGATGATGTCGCCGTCCTCGACCAGGGCCATCGTGCCGCCCTCGGCCGCCTCGGGGGAGGCGTGGCCGATGGACAGGCCCGACGTGCCGCCGGAGAAGCGGCCGTCGGTGACGAGCGCGCACACCTTGCCCAGGCCCCGGCCCTTCAGGAAGCTCGTCGGGTAGAGCATCTCCTGCATGCCCGGGCCGCCCTTGGGGCCCTCATAGCGGATGACGACCACGTCACCCGGCTTGACCCGGTCACCGAGGATGCCCTCGACGGCGGCCTCCTGGGACTCGAACACGACCGCCGGGCCGGAGAAACGCCAGATCGACTCGTCCACGCCGGCCGTCTTGACCACACAGCCGTCCAGGGCGAGGTTGCCGTACAGCACGGCGAGGCCGCCGTCCTTGGTGTACGCGTGGTCGAGGTCGCGGATGCAGCCCTCGGCGCGGTCGAGGTCGAGCGACTCCCAGCGGGCGCTCTGCGAGTACGCCTTGACGGTCCGCACGTTCCCGGGCGCCGCGTGCCACAGCTCCAGGGCCTCGTCGGTGACCTCGGGCGACTTGGGGTCCCACTTGGCGATGTACTCCGCGATGGAGGCGGAGTGGACGGTCGGCAGGTCGCGGTGGAGCAGGCCGGCCCGGTCCAGCTCGCCGAGGATCCCGGGGATGCCGCCCGCCCGGTGCACGTCCTCGACGTGGTACTTCATCGTCGCGGGGGCGACCTTGCACAGGCACGGCACCCGCAACGACACCTCGTTGATCTCCTTGAGCCCGAAGTCGACGCCCGCCTCGCGGGCGGCGGCGAGGATGTGGAGGATCGTGTTGGTCGATCCGCCCATGGCGACGTCGAGCGCCATGGCGTTCTCGAACGCCTCGCGGGTGGCGATGCTCCTCGGCAGGACCGACTCGTCGTCCTCCTCGTAGTAACGCCGGGTGAGGTCGACGATCCGCCGTCCCGCCTCCTCGAACAGGGCCTTGCGGGCGGTGTGGGTGGCGAGCGTGGTGCCGTTGCCGGGCAGGGCCAGGCCGATCGCCTCGGCGAGGCAGTTCATGGAGTTGGCCGTGAACATGCCGCTGCAGGACCCGCAGGTCGGGCAGGCGTTCTCCTCCATCGCCAGGAGGTCGGCGTCCGACACGCTCGCGTCGGCGGAGGCGATCATCGGGTCGATCAGGTCGAGCTTGCGGCCGGGGACCTTGCCGGCCTCCATCGGGCCGCCGGACACGAAGATCGTGGGAATGTTCAGCCGCATCGCGGCGAGCAGCATGCCCGGCGTGATCTTGTCGCAGTTGGACACGCAGACCAGCGCGTCGGCGCAGTGGGCGTTGACCATGTACTCGACCGCGTCGGCGATCAGCTCGCGGGAGGGCAGCGAGTAGAGCATGCCGCCGTGGCCCATCGCGATGCCGTCGTCCACGGCGATCGTGTTGAACTCGCGCGGGACGGCCCCCGCCTCGCGCACCGCGTCGGCCACCACCTCGGCGACCTCGCGCAGGTGCACGTGGCCGGGCACGAACTGGGTGAAGCTGTTGGCCACCGCGACGATCGGCTTGCCGAGGTCGCTGCCCGCTACGCCCGTGGCCCTGAGCAGCGCACGGGCGCCGGCCATGTTCCTGCCGTGAGTGACAGTGCGGGACCTGAGAGCGGGCATCGAGGGACCCCCATCCGGAGACTACTGAGTCTTCAAATGGTACGACCAGTGCCCGGCTGCCGAGACCCGCTGTCCACGAATCGGGACGTGTCTACTCGGGGTACCGCTCTACTCGGGGTATCGCGCGGGCAGCACGCGTTCGGCGGCCCGGTAGATCGCGTCGATCTCCGCCGTGGTGAGCGACCTCTCCCGCTTGGTGATCCACTTGCGCACCAGCCCGCCGGAGAAGACGTCCACCTCACGGATGTTGAGGATGCGCCAGGGGATCGGCGGTCCGTAGATGGCCAGGGACGGCACCACGGTGATCTCCCGGCCGAGCGCCTTGCTGATCAGGTCGCTGGCCTGCGCCGCCTCCCACCGGGCCTCGTCGAGCCGCGGCTTCTGGTTGAACGGGCCGTGGAAGAGCTTGCGGTGCGACTGGACGCGTACGGGCAGCCGCTTGTCCCACTTCTCGGAGTCCACCGCGTACACGCCGGTGGGCCCGACCACCAGGTGGTCGATCTGCGCCTCGCTGCCGGGGATGGCCCTGGCGTGCAGCGTCTTGTAGCCGTTCCGCTCCAGCTTCTTGAGCTGGGCCTCCGTCTGACGCTCCGCCGCGGAGGCGCGCCGCCACGCGGGGATGGAGGAGACCGTCCTCGCCCGGTAGACGGCGTCGGCGACGCACGCGAGGATGGCCGCGGTGAGCCCGAGCCGCCAGCTGCCGAAGAGCACGCCGAACACCACGCCCGCCACGACGGCGATCACGGCCCGGCGGCGCAGGTGGCGGTATCGCGTGTCCTGCCACAGGCTGCTCAGCGACGTGCGCTGGACCGGAGCGTACGTGGGGGACGCCGGCGCCTCAGGTGGCGCCGAAGGGCGTTCCGCCTGCTCCGACGATTGGTCACCGACCCAGATGGGTGACGTATCGTGACCGTCTTCTGGCGCTAGACCGGTATCCACATCACTCACGGTAGTTGAGCCGTCAGCGGCTTGCCTAGTGTTGGATGGTTCATACTTTTGTGGCCTGCTTGAGCCGATTCGTTGCGCGGAAGTGCGGGTATCTTCTCTAGATATCCGCGGTCCAGAGGCCTACCGTTCGGTAGCGTGGCGCACATTCACGATCTTACCGCCCTTGAGCAGGCGGCAGCCGTACGTACGGGTGAAGTTTCTCCTGTCGAAATCACCGAGCACTACCTGGAGCGCATCGAGCGGCTCGACCCCGGCCTGGGGGCGTTCGTCACGGTGACCGCCGACCGGGCCCTGGCCCAGGCGCGCGAGCAGGAGGCCCGGCTCGCCGCCGGCGACACGGAGGACCTGCCCCCGCTGCTGGGCGTGCCGATTCCGATCAAGGACCTCAACTTCGTCAAGGACGTGCCGGTCCACTTCGGCTCGGCCACGTACGAGGGGTTCGTCGCGCCCGCGGACGACAGCGTGGTCGAGCGCCTGCGGGACGCGGGCACGATCATGCTGGGCAAGACCAGCACCCCCGAGTTCGGCATGCCCTGCTACACGGAGACCTACCTGCACGAGCCCACCCGCACGCCGTGGGACACCACCCGGTCGGCCGGGGGGTCGAGCGGGGGAGCGGGGGCCGCCGTCGCGGCCGGTCTGGCGCCCGCCGCGCAGGGCAGCGACGGCGCGGGCTCGATCCGCATCCCCGCCTCCGTCTGCGGCCTGTACGGCATCAAGCCCAGCCGCGGCCGGATCTCCGCGGCCCCGATCATGCCCGACCTCGCGGGGCTGTCGACCAGCGGGCCCCTGGCCAGGAACGTCGCCGACGCCGCGGCGCTGCTGGACGTCATGGCCCACAACAATCCCGGGGACCTCTACCACGCCCCGGCGCCGGCGCTCGGGTCGTTCTCGGCCTACGCCGGGCGGGACCCGGGCCGCCTGCGGATCGCCAGGTTCGCCACGCCCGCCGTGCCCGGCGCGGAGGTCCACCCCGACGTGCTCGCGGCGTACGAGAGCGCCTCGGCGGTGCTGGAGTCGCTCGGCCACGAGGTGGAGGAGATCGCGCCGCCGTTCGGCCCGGACGTGGTGCCCGAGTTCGTCAAGATGTGGTTCAGCTTCTCCTGCATGCATCCGGTGGCGGAGGAACTGGAGCCGAAGCTGCGCCCGCTCACCGCGTGGCTGCGCGAGCGCGGCCACGCGATCTCGGCCCCCGAGTTCCTCCAGGCGCAGTCGACGCTCCAGCTCGCCACGCGGTTCGCGCTGCTCGTGACCGACGCCTACGACGCGGTGCTCTCGCCGACCGTCACCCAGCCGCCCGTGCCGGTCGGCTGGTTCGAGGACGTCGAGTCACCCGAGGAGACGTTCGAGCGGATGATGCGCTTCGCGCCGTTCGCGGCCATCTACAACGTGAGCGGCCAGCCCGCGGTGAACCTTCCCCTCTACTGGACGCCCGACGGCCTGCCCATCGGCGTCATGCTGGCGGGCAGGTACGGCGACGAGGGGACGCTCATCTCCCTGTCGTCCCAGGTGGAGGCGTCGGTCGGGGGTTTCTGGGGGGACCGCAGGCCGCCGGTCTGGTGACCGCTACCCCCGCAGCAGCTCGACGACGTGCGCGGAGACGTCGGCGAGCAGCGTGGCCGGCCGCACCGGCGCCGCCGCCACGGCGGAGAACAGGGCGGGCAGTCCCGGCAACGGGAAGCCGTCGTCGGCGGTGACCGCGGCGGCCGCCTCGTGCTTGGCCAGCGCGGCGCGGCTGCGCTCCCACGCCTCCAGCACCTCCTCCGGCGACGGCACGCCGAATCCGTGGCCGACCGGGGCGGCGTGGCGCAGCCGTACGAGCGGGGTCTCGGCGAACGCGAGCGCGACCCGGCAGCGGGCGGACAGGTCGTCGAGGTCCGGCACCCAGTCGAGGGCGGGGCAGGGGGTGCGGCACCGGCCCGCGCAGGTGGCGAGGGCCCCCGCCACCTGGCTGTGCTGCCGGTCGAAGTAGGCCCGCCAGCCCGCGGGCGGCTCCACGGCCACCCGCAGCGTCCGCTCGGCCGCCGACCGCTCCGCCCTGGTGTGGTCGCACTCCCTGTCGGGCATCACCCCGAACCTGCTGCCGGGGGCGCGCAGGCCCTCCGGCCAGCGGGCGGGGTCACCCGCGTGCCCGAGCGCGGACTCGAAGGCCAGCAGGGGGAGATACTCGCTGCAGATGTGCACGGCCGCGATCATCGGGCTGAGCTCGCGCCGCCGCCAGCGGACCTCGACGACCTCGAGGAGCAGCGCGTACGCCGGTCGCAGCGAGTCGAGCGCGCCGCGCGGCTGCTCTCTCGGCGTCTGCGGCATGTGACACGCGCGGGCGCGCCTGCGCAGGTCGGCGGGCACCGTCTGAGCGTCGATCTCGGTGTGGAAGTCCTCGGCGTCGAGGGTGAGGAGCCGCTGGCCGAACTCGCAGACCGACGCCACCAGGGCCGATCGTCCGCCCTCCCCGAGCACGGCCGGCGCGAGCGCGCCGACGTCGCCGAACGAGTATCTCCGGGTCAGGGCGATCAACAGGTCTCGGGCTGAGTGCACCCGACGACCTTACTGACCCAGGCGGGCGGCGGCCGTACGGGCGAGTTCGATCAGCGGCCCGGGCGGGGGCGGGCCCTGGGGGGACGACACGGTGATCGCGAACGTGCCCTGGCGGGTGGCCGCGGACACCAGGCCGGGGTAGAGCATGGCGCCGTCGCCGACCCCCTCGACCGGCCGGCCCTGAACCCGGGTCAGCGTGTGCCCGATCACCATCAGATAGCGGGAGCGCAGGCCGGTGGCGGTGTGGACGTCCACCGTCACGCCCGTGCCGGTCTCGTACCGGCAGGAGTCGATCCGGAGCCAGGACGGTGCGGGCAGGCCGTCGCACGCCACGGGCTCCCCGACGTCGATCCCGAGGGCGCGCTTGAGGTCGGCGGGGGTGACGAGGTCGGCCGGGCGCATGCCGTCCGCCGCACCACGGGAGGCGAGGCCGGGCAGGACGCGCACTTCGCCGAGGTTCTCCGGCGCGTCCACCAGGTGCTCGCCGGTGTCGTCGTAGGAGGCGGCGTCCCGCAGGCGGGAGCCCTCGGTCACGTCGATCCGCCTGATCCAGCCGAGCCTGCGCCCCGCCACGGCCCGCACCTTGTCGCCCTCCCGCAGGGGGCGCCACATCTCCTCGCTCAGGCACATGGCCCTGACCTCGCGGGACCCCCCTTCGTCGATCGCGCACCAGTACGTCCATTTGGGGGTGTCGCCGGCCTTGCCGCCGTCGGAGAAGCGGCGCAGCCGGACGATCTGGCCCTCGACGGCCGCCGCGCCGCCGAGGTCGGAGATCGCGTAGACGACCGGCAGGCCGGCGACCGCCAGGCCCACGGCGAGGGCGGCGGGCAGGACCAGCCCGTCCGGCCACACGCCGAAGGCGGCGGCGACCACCAGGAGGATCCAGGCGAAGAACCCGGCGAACCAGCCGGCCGCGAGGCCCCGCAGGATCGTCGGCCCCGGCGGCCGGCCCCACAGCAGGCGTGAGGGGTAGCGGACGTCGACGACGTGCCACATCCCGCCGTAGTCGGACCAGGCCCGGTTGTCGTCGGCCGGGGTGCTGACCGGAAGGCTCCTGACGGCCCGCGGCGCGAGCCCGAGCGCGGCGGCGTACGCGAGGTGGCGGCCCCAGATCGTGACCGAGGCGGCGGGCTGCTCGGCGAACCGCCCGGTCGCCCGAAGGTGCTCGCGGACGCCGAGCCAGTGCGCGGCGGCCCCGGCCCCCTCGGCCGTGCCGCGCTCCCCGTTCAGCCTGCCCATCAACGCCACGAGCAGGGCGAAGGACACGATCGCCGCGCCGGGCCCGCCGTCGTGGTTCGCGCGGGTGTCGTCGGCGGAGAACGCGATGCCGATCGCCACGGCGGGGACGACCGCCGCCACGCCGAGGAGCAGCGCGTGCGCCCTGCTCCAGCGCGGCCGGGACAGGCCCTGCTCCCGCGCCTCGACGATCACCTTCTTGCGGAAGCTCCTCCACCACCGGCCGAGGTCGCGCGAGCCCTCGGCCAGCGCCCCCGTCGCCACCACGCCGTCGACGGCCAGCGAGCGTACGTGGTCGTAGACGAGCCGCTCGTACGGCCGCAGGTCGCCCGGCTCACCACGCAGCCGTACGAGGGACAGCTCGGGGCCGATCTCCTCGACGGCCACGACGCCCCTGGCGGCCAGGTCGAGCAGGGTGGCCGAGGCCGCCTCGTCGCACAGCCGCCAGTTCCCGGTGATCAGGTCGACCACCGCGGGGGACTGCCCGGCGAGCTCCCCGGTGGCCGGCCCCGGCTCGACGTCCGGGTTCCTCGTCGCCATGGCGAGGCCGAGCAGGAGCAGCAGCCACAGGCCGGTCGCCACCGCCGCTGCCACCCAGGCGGCCATGCTCAGAACCTGACCTGCACGGGGCCGCGCTCCTCGCCGGGCGCCCGGAAGTACTCCCGGGGCGTGAAGCCGGTCATGCCGGCCACGATGTTGGCCGGCACCGTCTGGATGGCGTTGTTGTAGGTCAGGACGGCGTCGTTGTAGTACTGCCGCGAGTACGCGATCCGGTTCTCGGTGGCGGTCAGCTCCTCCTGGAGCTCCGCGAAGTTGGCGCTCGCCTTGAGGTCGGGGTAGGCCTCGGCCACCGCGAACAGGCTCCTCAGCGCGCCGGACAGCATGTTCTCGGCCGCCGCCTGCTCGGCGGGGCCCCGGGCGCCGATGGCCTGGGAGCGCGCCGCGACGACGGCCTCCAGCGTGGCCCGCTCGTGGGCGGCGTAGCCCTTGACGGTCTCCACGAGGTTGGGGATCAGGTCGTAGCGGCGCTTGAGCTGCACGTCGATCTGCGCCCACGCGTTGTCGACGGTGTTGCGGGCGCGTACGAGGCGGTTGTAGACGGACACGAGCGTCGCGACGAGGACGGCCACGACGGCGAGGACGACGATCATTGGGATCATGGGGATCACGGGCCTCCTGCACGGACGGTAGTCCCGGCCCGCTCACCCTGTAAACGGCCCGGCGCGCCATGCCCGGCTTGCGGGGTCGGCTTACGGGGCCGCGGCCGGTGAACGACCCGGTGCGCCCCATGTCACCCCGGCCGCCTTGCACCGGGCTTGCGCCCCGCTTTCGGGGCGGCGCACGGCGAGCGCCGGGCGAGGTTGATACCCGATGAAATCTTCGTGAATCGCGCTTCCGGATAGTTCCGGGGCTTGATCGTAAACGTTTACGATCGCCGCGGTTGATCTTCGGACGAGATCGGAGAACCGAATTGCCCCACGGTCACACCCCCCTCGGTCGCCTGCGCGACCGGCTTGCCCGCCGCGGCTTCGCCGGGCCCGCCCGAGCCGTCGCCGCCGCCCTGTCGGTGACGATGGCGGTGAGCCTCATGGAGGAGGCGCCGGCCCGGGCCGCGACCATCGCGGCAGCGCCGTCCCCCGCCCCCGCCCCCGCCACGGCCGCCGCCGACCCCTCCGCGACGGCCGCCGACCCTTCCGCGACCCCCGACGCCGGGCCCGGCGCCGCCGACGAGCCCTCGGCCCGGCTCACGGCGCGGCTCACGGGCCGCAGGACCGAGATCGAGTCCCTGCGGACCGAGACGTCCACCACCTACGCCAATCCCGACGGCTCGCTCACCATGGAGTCCTTCTCCGGTCCCGTCAGGACCCGGCAGGGCGACGGCTGGGCCCCCGTCGACGTCTCCCTTGTGAAGATGACGGACGGGACGGTGGCGCCGAGGTCCCACTCCCGCGGCCTGCGCATCGGAGCGCCGGGACAGGCGCGGTCGGCGGCGGCGGACACCGATCTGATCACCGTCGGCGAGGGCGACGCGCAGGTCACGCTCCAGTGGCGTGGCGCGCTGCCGTCGCCCCAGGTGTCGGGACAGGACGTCACCTACCCGGGAGTGCTGCCCGGAGCCGACCTGCGGGTGACCGCGACCCGGACAGGAGCCGAGCAGTTCCTGGTCCTCAACCGCAGACCCGGCGGCGAGCTGTCCTACCGGCTGCGGCTGAAGGCGCCCGGCCTGAAGGCGCGCCAGACCGGCGACGGCGCGATCGAGCTCACGGGCAAGGACGGCAAGGCCGCCGTCACCGTGCCCGCGCCGGTGATGTGGGACGCCACGGTCGACCAGGCGTCAGGGGAGCACACGCGCAGGGGCGCGGTGCGAATGACGCTCGACGGCAAGGACCTGGTCGTCACCCCCGACCCCGCCTTCCTCGCCGACCCCGCCACCGCCTATCCGGTCACCGTGGACCCCTCGGTCAACCTCGGCCAGGTCTTCGACACCTTCGTCCAGGAGGGCTACGGCACCGACCAGTCGGGCTCGACCGAGCTCAAACTGGGCAACAACGGCAGCGGCCAGGTCGCCAGGTCGTTCATCACCTGGAAGACCCCCGGCATCGCCGGCAAGAAGATCCTCTCGGCCACGCTCAACCTGTGGAACTTCCACTCCTGGTCGTGCACCGCCAGGAGCTGGGAGGTCTGGGCCGCCAACCGCGCCTCCACCTCCTCGCGGTGGCCCGGGCCGACCATGGCGGCCAAGTACGCGACCTCCACCCAGACCAAGGGCTACAGCTCGTCCTGCGCCGACGGCTGGGTAAACGCCAACGTCACCTCGTTGGCGCAGTACTGGGCCGACAACGGCTGGTCGGAGTCCGGTATGGGGCTGCGGGCCACGGACGAGTCCGACCCCTACGCCTGGAAGCGGTTCAACTCCGGCAACGCCTCGTCGCACGTGCCGTACATCTCGGTCACGTACAACTCCTACCCGACCACGCCGGTGTCGGCCTGGATCTCGCCGTACAGCGACTACACCGACGGCGGCGTCACGACCCATTGGACGAACACCACCACGCCCCAGCTCAGGGCGCACGTCGGCGATCCCGACGGCGGCAACGTCCGCGGCCTGTTCGACGTCTATGACGGCAGCACGCTGCTCGTCAACGACGTCTACGGTGGCTACGTCGCCAGCGGCGGCTTCTCGTCGACCTCCGCGCCGCCGTCGGGCAAGCTCGTGAACGGCAGGACCTACTCCGTCCGTGCGTGGTCGAACGACGGCTCGCTCACCTCCAAGTCGTACCAGACCTACACGTTCACCGTGGACACCACCAAGCCGCCCGCCCCGTCCATCACCGGCACCTCCCATCCCAACGACGGCGGCTGGTACGGCGACGCGGGCAAGGCCGCCACGTTCACGATCCAGCCGGCGAACGGCGACACCGGGTGGATCGCCTACAAGCTCGACGACGGAGCCGAGACCAGGGTGCTCACCCCCGGCGCCGCGAAGACCGTCTCGGTGACGCCGGCGACCTCGGGGACGCACACGCTGAGCTTCTACACGGTAGACAAGGCGGGCAACGCCTCTCCCACCGTGAGTCACGAGTTCAACGTGGGCGCGGGAACGGTCGTCTCGCCCACCGACGGGCAGCGCACGGCCCGCCGCGTGGAACTCTCCGCCGCGGGCCGCGGAGAGTTCGACCGGGTGACCTTCCAATGGCGCAGGGCCGATACCGACGCCTGGGCCGACATCCCCGCCGCCGCCGTGGCAGGCGCCGATGGCAGGACGCTCACGGCCTGGCCGGTGACGGCGACCGTGGCGAACGGCTCCGCCAAGGTGTCCGGCCTCACCTGGAACGTGGTCGACCAGCTCGGCGGGGACGCCGCCGTCCAGGTGCGTGCCGTGTTCGCCAACGGATCGGGCGGCTCGGCGACGACCGCGGCGGCCGACGTGGTCGCCGACAGGCAGGCCACCGGCGCCGCGACCGAGGAGATCGGCCCCGGCGTCGTGAACCTGCTGACCGGCGACTTCCGCCTGGAGGTCACCGAGGCGTCGGAGTTCGGTCTTTCGCTCTCGCGCACCGCGTCCTCCCGGGACCCGCTCCTCGGCACCCGCGTCACCGGGCAGACCTCGCCCTTCGGCCCCGAATGGTCGGCGGGCGGCGTGTCCGAGGTGGCGGAGACCGACTACGCGACGCTCCGCGAGACCTCCGCGACGTCGGCCGAGCTGACTCTCGTGGACGGGACACCCATCCAGTTCGTGAAGTCGGGAAGCGGATGGAAGCCGGAGGAGGGCGCGGAGGAGCTCACGCTCACCGGCCCGGCGTCCGGCGCCTACACGCTGAAGGACTCCGACGGGGTGGTCACCACGTTCACCAAGCCGTCGGGCTCGGCCGTCCACCTGGTGGCCACCACGACGCCGCCGGGCGAGCAGAACGTCACCCGCTACGTCTACGAGACGTCGGCCGGTGCCACCCGCCTGAAGGCGATCGTCGCGCCGACGCCCGCGATGGCCGATCTCGCGGCCGACTGCGCGCTGCCCGCGCCCAAGGTGGGCTGCCGTGTGCTTGAGCTGGTCTACGCGACCACGACGACCGCGACGGGGTCGTCGCTCGGCGACTACGCGGGCCGGGTGAGCAAGGTGCTGTTCCACGGCGCCACGCCGGGCGCGTCGGCCGGGCAGGCGACGATGGGCACGCCGGTCGCGCTGGCACAGTACGCCTACGACGCCTCGGGACGGCTTCGCGAGGCCTGGGACCCGCGGGTCGCCCCCGCGCTGAAGACGGCCTACGCCTACGACGCCGCGGGCCGCGTCACCTCGCTCACCCCGCCGGGGACGCTGCCGTGGACCTTCCAGTACGGCAAGGCCGGCGACCCGGCCGACGGCAACGACGGCCGGCTGCTCTCGGTGTCCCGTCCGGCGCTCAAGCAGGGCACGGCCGACCAGGTGGAGGGCGAGGCCCGCACCACGATCGTCTACGACGTGCCGCTCGACAAGGCGGGCGGCGGCCCCGCCGACATGCGGCCGCAGCACACGGCGGCGTGGGGCCAGCGGGACAACCCGACCGACGCGACCGCAGTGTTCCCCGCCGACCAGCGGCCGGGCTCCGGCACGGGAGCGCAGGCGTCCTGGACCCGGGCGAGCGTGACCTACCTGGACGCGAACGGCCGCGAGGTGAACGGCCTCACGCCCGGCGGGCACCTGACCACGCGGGAACACGACAAGTTCGGCAACGTCGTGCGCGAGCTCACGGCCGCCAACCGGGAGCTGGCGCTCGGCCGGGGCTCGGCCGATCGGCTCGCCGAGCTTGGCCTGACCGGCCTCGGCACCGCCGAGCGCGCCGAGTTGCTGTCGTCGCGGACGATCTACGACGACGAGGGCCAGCGTGAGCTGGAGAAGCTCGGTCCCGTTCACACGGTGACCCTGCAGGCGGCGGCCCCCGCCGTGGCCGGTCTGCCCGACCTGCCCGCGGGCTCCCAGGCCGTCGCCCGCGCCCACACTGTCAACACCTACGACGAGGGCCGGCCCGCCGACGCGCCGACCAGGAACCTCGTGACCAAGGCGGCGGCCGGCGCTTCGATCCTCGGCAGGCAGGGGCCCGACGCCGACGTGCGGGTCACCGCGACCGAGTACGACTGGAAGCTCGGCCAGGCGGTCAAGACCGTCCAGGACCCGGGCGGCCTCGCCATCACCAAGACCACGCAGTACGACGACCAGGGCAGGGAGATCAGGTCGACCCTTCCCAAGGGCTCCGACGCGGGGACCACGGTGACGACGTACTACTCGGCCACCGGCTCGGGAGACTGCGCCGGCCGTCCGGAATGGGCCGGGCTCGTCTGCCGCAAGGCGCCGGCCGGAGCGATCACGGGCGGCGGGCCGAACCCGTCCCAGCTGCCGGTGAAGACCACGACGTACAACCGGTTCGGCGACGTCGTCACGGTCACGGAGTCCGCGAACGGCACGACCCGGACCACCACCACCAACTACGACACGGCCGGACGCCCGGTCACGACGTGGACCAGCGGGGGGATCGGCGAGCCGCTGCCCGCCGCCAACGTCTACTACGACCCCGCGACGGGCGCCGTGCTCGAGAACCAGCGGATCGACGCCGCGGGCAAGGTGATCGAGCGGGTCGTCACGGCCTACGACAAGCTCGGCAGGACGATCTCCTACACCGACGCGGACGGCGGGGTGACCAGGACCGAGTACGACCTGCTCGGCAGGAAGGTCAAGGTCGCCGACTCCGCGCCGTCCACCACGGTCTACGCCTACGACCACCAGCAGGAGCCGCGAGGGCTGGTCACCTCCCTCACCGACTCCGTGGCCGGGACGTTCACCGCCAGGTACGACGCGGACGGTGAGATGACCGGGGGCGACCTGCCCGGCGGCGTTCACCTGGTGGCCGAGGGCGACGAGACCGGCGCGGACACCTCCCGGATCTTCACCCGGGACGGCGCGGCCGAGCCGCTGCTCAGCGAGCAGGTGTCGGAGTCCGTGCACGGTCAGTGGCTCACCCACGCGCGCAGCGACTCGGGTGCGTCCCAGGTGTACGGGTACGACAAGGCGGGCCGCCTGACGTCGGTGCGCGACACCGCGGGCGAACAGTGCACGCTCCGCCGGTACACCTACGACGAGAACTCGAACCGCACCCGGCTCGCCGTGCAGACCGGTGAGACGGAGTGCCCGCGGGCCGACGACCCGGCGGCGGCGATCACCTCGTACGGCTACGACTCCGGCGATCGGCTGGTGGGCGACGGGTACGCCTACGACGCGCTCGGCCGGACCACGTCGCTGCCCGGCGGCCGGACACTGGAGTATCACGTCGACGACCTGGTGCGCCGCCAGACGATCGGGTCCGACCGGATGACCTGGTCGCTGGACGCGGCCGGCCGGATCAGGTCCTTCACGGCCGAGACCGAGTCGGGCGGCACGTGGAGCCCGTCCTGGACCAAGGTCAACCACTACGGCTCCGAGAGCGACTCGCCCGACTGGATCGTCGAGAACGTCTCGACCGGGGACGTCACGAGGAACGTCTCGGGTGCCGACGGCGACCTCGTGGCGACCACCTCGAAGACCGGTGACGTCCGGCTCCAGCTCACCACCCTGCACGGCGACGTCGGGACCGAGCTCACGCTCGGCACGGGCGAGGCCACGGTGCTCGACGCCGACGAGTTCGGCGTGTCGCGCTCGCGGCCCCAGCGGTACGGCTGGCTGGGCGGCAAGCAGCGGTCGGCCGAAACCCTGGACGGCGTGATGCTCA
Organism: Microbispora sp. NPDC046933; assembly: GCF_040644635.1. Classification (NCBI taxonomy): domain Bacteria; kingdom Bacillati; phylum Actinomycetota; class Actinomycetes; order Streptosporangiales; family Streptosporangiaceae; genus Microbispora; species Microbispora sp. NPDC046933. The sequence goes on from NZ_JBEYWW010000053.1 coordinate 15,481, forward strand.
TGGGCGTGCGGCTCTACGATCCGTCGCTCGGCCGGTTCCTCCAGCTCGACCCGGTCGAGGGCGGCAGCGCCAACGCGTACGAGTACTGCATGGGCGACCCGGTCAACTGCACGGACCTCGACGGGAAGTGGGCCTTCCTGGTCCGCCTCGGCGTCCAGGCCTGCATCCGCTTCTGCGCCCGGGCCGGCCGGGCGATCTGGAGCGGCGCGAGGTGGGCCGCTCCCCGGGTGGCGCGCTGGGGCAAGCGCTGGGGCCGCCGCGGCTGGCGATTCGCCTACAGGACCGCCCACCACGGGCGGGTCTGGACGAGCCGCGGGGGCTACATCGGCGGCGCCTCGGGCGTGGGGTACTGCGCCTACCGGCGTGCCTGGCGCAACTGCCACAACTACTTCTGGCGCGGAGCCGCGCTCGGCGGCATCTCCGGCGCCGGATGGGGCACCTCGTACGGCGTCTTCCGCGGCGTGAGGTACGGCTACCGCGTCTATCGCAGATGGCGGCGGATCTTCTGAGCCGCGCGAACCGGGGGCACCGGGAGGAGCGCTCCTCCCGGCGCCCCCGCCTTCTCGTCTGCCTGGCGGGCCTGCCGTACCTGGCCGGTTCCCTCCTTCTGGCCGCGGGAGGCGTGACCGGGTGGCTGTGGCCCGCCGTGGCGGCGCACGTCGCGTACTGCGCGTGGCTGCCGGGCGGGCGGTTCGCGACGGTCCGTTCGCGGCGCAGGGAACTGGCCGGGGCCGCCTACTGGCTGGCGTTCGGGTCTGCGGCGTTCTGGTGGGGGTTGCGGGCCGGGGAGATGGGGATGCGGCCACCGGCGGCCGTGATCGCCGCCTCGGCCGCGGTCGTCCTGGGCGCCGTGTCGATCGCCGACGGTGTGCTGCACGTCGTCCGCGCGTTCGGCCCGCGGCCCCCGTCACCCCCGGAGATCAGGGCGTGGGGGGAAGACCCCGGTGCGGAAGACAGCGGTGCGGAAGACGGCGGCGCCCCCTGACCACGTGGGTCAGGGGGCGCCGGTGGTGCGGGATCAGGCGGACGCGTCCCGCGCGCGGGCGCGCAGCGCCCGGCTGACGCCGTCCGCGCCCTCCAGCAGCAGGCGCCGCAGCGCGTGCGGCGGCTGCTTGGCGCTGATGTGGTCCTGCGTGCGGGCCACGGTCTCCGGACGGATCAGCAGCGCGGGGTAGCAGCCGATGACGAAGTTCTGCGCCATGTCGGAGGTCCACTCGCTCCAGATCCGCCCGACCTCCTCGAAGTACCGGTCGGCGTACGGCTCCAGCAGCTCGGAGTGGTGCGGGTCCACGAAGCCGAGGATCGTGGCGCGCAGCAGGGCGCCGCTCAGCTTTCCTCCCACGATCGCCGCCCAGGCCTCGGCCTTGCCCTCCGGGGTCGGGATCGAGGCCCGGCTGGTGGCGGCCGAGCGCTCGCCGGTCGCCGTGGCGTCCCTGGCCAGCTCCGCGTCGATGTCCCCGGCGCCGAGGACGCCGCCGGACACGAGCGACTGGATGAGCGTCCAGCGCAGGTCGGCGTCGACCGCCAGGCCCTCGGGCACCTCGGTGCCGTCGAGCACGCCCTTGAGGAACGCCAGGTCCTGGGACGAGGTCGCGGTCGCGGCGAGCGCGTTGACGTAGGCGAGCTGGTGGTCCGAGCCCGGCTCGGCCGCCGCGACGAGGCGGCGCAGCGCGCCGGCCAGCTCGGCCAGGCCGGTGGCCCGCCACGCCGGGTCGGCGTACTGCTGCACGGCCTGGCGGGCCTGGCGCAGCACGGTCTGCAGGACGGTCATGTCGCGCACCGAGTCGATGCCGGAGACGACCAGCTTGACGTAGTCGCGGGTGGCCATCTCGGCGTCCCGCGTCATGTCCCAGGCGGCCGACCAGCACAGCGCGCGGGGCAGCGACTCGGTGAACGCGGTGATCCCGCCGCCGACGAGGGTGCGCAGCGACCGCTCGTCGAGCCGGATCTTGGCGTAGGTGAGGTCGTCGTCGTTCACCAGCACCAGGTCGGGCCGGCCCTCGCCGACCAGCTCGGGCACGGCCGTGCGCGCGCCGACGACGTCGAGCTCGACCCGCTTGGTCCTGGTCAGCACGCCGTCGCGCAGGGAGTACAGGCCGATGGCCACCCGGTGCGAGCGCAGCGTCGGGTGCTCCTGCGTGGCCTCCTGCAGCACGTCGAAGCTCAGGAACCGGCCCTCGTCGTCGGTGGTGAACGACGGCCGCAGCGTGTTGACGCCCGAGGTCTCCAGCCACTCCTTCGACCAGGACGACAGGTCGCGCCCGGAGGTGCGCTCAAGCGCCGACAGCAGGTCCTGCAGGGTGGTGTTCTTCCAGGCGTGCTCGTTGAAGTAGTCGCGCACCCCGGCGAGGAAGTTGTCGAGCCCCACGTACGCGACGAGCTGCTTGAGCACCGAGGCGCCCTTGGCGTACGTGATGCCGTCGAAGTTGACCTCGACGGCCTGCATGTCCGGGATGTCGGCGGCGATGGGGTGGGTGGAGGGCAGCTGGTCCTGCCGGTAGGCCCAGGCCTTCTCGACGTTGGCGAACGTCGTCCAGGCGCCCTGCCCCCACCGGGTGGCCTCGGCCTGGCAGAGCACGGACATGTAGGTGGCGAACGACTCGTTCAGCCACAGGTCGTCCCACCAGCGCATGGTGACGAGGTCGCCGAACCACATGTGCGCCATCTCGTGCAGGATCGTCTCCGCGCGGCGCTCGATGAGCGCGTCGGTCACGCGCGAGCGGAAGACGTAGTCCTCCAGGAACGTCACGGCGCCGGCGTTCTCCATGGCGCCCGCGTTGAACTCCGGCACGAACAGCTGGTCGTACTTGCCGAAGGGGTAGCGCAGGCCGAAGACGCGGTGGAAGAAGTCGAAGCCCTGCTTGGTGACCTCGAAGATGTTCTCGGGGTCGAGATACTGCGCGAGCGAGCGCCGCACGTAGATCCCGAGCGGGATCCCGTCGTGCTCGTCCCGCACGACCGCGTACGGCCCGGCGATGAGGGCCGTGATGTACGTCGACATGACGGGGGTCGGCGGGAAGTGCCAGCGCCTGGCGGCCTGCAGCGTGCCGTGCCGCCCGTGGTGCTCCTCCAGCGCCTCGACCGCGTCCGGGGCGGCGTTGGACACCACCTCCCAGTCGGCGGGGGCGAGGACGGTCAGCTCGAAGGTCGCCTTGAGGTCCGGCTGGTCGAAGCAGGCGTACATCCGGTGGGCGTCGGCCGTCTCGAACTGGCTGTGCAGGTAGACCTGCCGGTCCACGGGGTCGACGAAGCGGTGCAGGCCCTCACCGGTGCGCATGTAGGAGCAGTCGGCGTCCACGCGCAGCTCGTTGTGCTCGGCGAGCCCCGGCAGCGGGATGCGGCCCTTCTCGGCGTCGTAGGTGCTGACATCCAGCTCCCTGCCGTTGAGGACGACCTTCCGCACGTGCGCGCCGTGCAGGTCGATGAACGTGTCCGCCCCCTCGCGGTCCGACGTGAAGTGGACCGTCGTGATGCTCTCGAACCGTTCCTCGCCCTCCGTCAGGTCGAGTTCGACCTGGTAGGACTGGACGGAGAGCAGCCGAGCGCGCTCCCGAGCCTCGTCCCGTGTCAGATTCCCTGCCACACCCGCTCCTCATCGCATGATCAAGCCCCCGATCCCCGCCGCCCCGTCGCGTCAGGGATTGCATGAATCCTGCCACGTCGCGGCGACACGACGGATTCGAGATTGCTCCTACCTGGAATAGGAGATTTCCTGCCCGGGTTGACGACCGAGGGAACCATAGTCCGTTCGAGAGGGTGTCACAGTGTCCGACCGAAAGCTTGTCGATTTCTGGTTCGACCCCGCCTGCCCCTGGGCGTGGATCACCTCACGCTGGATCCACGAGGTGGCCGCGCTCCGTCCCGTCGATGTGCGATGGCACATCATGAGCCTGGCGGTGCTGAACGAGGACAAGGACATCCCCGACGACTACCGCGAGCGGGTCAAGCAGACGCTCGGCGCCGTCCGGGTGCTCGCCGCCGCCGCGGACAAGTACGGCGAGGAGGTCCTCGGCGACCTCTACACCGAGATCGGCAGGCGCTTCCACGACGAGGGGCGCGAGCGCGGCCGGGACACGATCGCCGAGGCCCTCACCGCCGCCGGGCTCGACCCCGCGCTGGTCGCCGCGCACGACTCGGACGAGTACGACGAGGCGATCCGGCGCTCGCACGGAGAGGGCATCGAACTGGTCGGCCAGGAGGTGGGCACGCCGGTCATCGCCGTCGAGGGCACGGCGTTCTTCGGCCCCGTCGTCTCGCCCATCCCCAGGGGCGAGGCCGCCGCGCGCCTGTGGGACGGCGTCCTGCTCGTCGCCGGCACCGACGGCTTCTTCGAGCTGAAGCGCTCCAGGACCCGCGACCCGATCTTCACCTGAGACTTCACAGGCTCCTTCACTCCTGCGCGAACTGACCGGAAAGGTTTCGGCTGGAAGGCTCGCCATCTGACAGCCGAGGCGCAAGGATGAGTGACATGCGTCACCTCTACGTGAACGGAGCCTGGGTCCCGTCCTCCTCCCGCGAGGCCGTCGACGTCGTCAACCCCGCGACGGAGGAGGTCGTGGACCGGGTGCCCGCGGGGTCGCCCGCCGACGTCGAGTCCGCCGTCGCCGCCGCCCGTGCCGCCTTCCCGTCCTGGTCGGCCCTGGAACCGGCCGAACGCGCCGCGTTCCTGGGGGCGGCGGCCGGGCGGCTGCAGGAGCGCTCCCGGGAGATCGCGGCGACGATCGCCACCGACATGGGCGCCCCGCTCACGCTCGCGCTGAAGGTGCAGACCCTGATGCCCGCCGAGGTGCTGGCCTCCTACGCCGACCTCGCCAAGCGGTACGAGTTCGACGGCGGCCGCGTGGGCAACTCGCTCATCGTGCGGGAGCCCGTCGGCGTGGTCGGCGCGATCACGCCGTGGAACTACCCGCTCCACCAGGTGGTGTGCAAGGTGGCCCCGGCCCTCGCGGCCGGCTGCACCGTCGTGCTCAAGCCGAGCGAGGTCGCGCCGCTCGCGGCGTACGCGCTGGCCGACATCTTCCACGAGGTCGGCCTGCCGCCCGGCGTGTTCAACATGGTCAGCGGACAGGGGCCGGTGGTCGGCGAGGCCATCGCCGCCCACCCGGACGTGGACATGGTCTCGTTCACCGGGTCCACCAGGGCCGGCCGCCGGGTCGCGGCCCTTGCGGCCGAGACGGTGAAGCGGGTGGCCCTGGAGCTGGGCGGCAAGTCGGCGAACATCATCCTTCCCGGCGCCGACCTGGAGAAGGCGGTCAAGAGCGGGGTGGCCGGCGCCTACCTCAACTCGGGCCAGACCTGCTCGGCGCTGACCCGGATGCTCGTCCACTGGGACCAGTACGACGACGCGGTGCGGCTCGCCGTGGAGGCGGCCGGCGCCTACGTCCCCGGCGATCCGTTCGCCGAGGGCACGCGCCTCGGGCCGCTGGTGTCCGCCGCCCAGCGCGACCGGGTCGTCAGGTACATCAACCGCGGCCAGGAGGAGGGCGCCCGGCTCGTGCTCGGCGGGACCGACAACCCCATGGAACGGGGCTACTACGTCGAGCCCGCCGTCTTCGCGGGCGTCTCGCCCGGCATGGCCATCGAGCAGGAGGAGATCTTCGGCCCGGTGCTGTCGATCATCCCGTTCGCGTCGGAGCACGAGGCCGTCGAGATCGCCAACGGCACGCCGTACGGGCTGTCGGGGGCGGTGTGGGCGGGCACCGAGGACAAGGCGCTCGCGGTCGCCCGGCGCCTGCGCACCGGGCAGGTGGCGATCAACGGCGGCCGGTTCAACACGATGGCGCCGTTCGGCGGCTACAAGCACTCCGGGATCGGGCGCGAGCTCGGCGAGTTCGGCCTGGAGGAGTTCCTGGAGATCAAGGCCATCCAGCTGTAGGAGGTCAGGGCGCCTGCAGGAGGATCTTGCGGCGCTCGTCCTTGCCCAGCCGGTCGACGTACAGCGTGCCCTCAAGGTGGTCGAACTCGTGCTGGAAGCACCGGGCGAGCATGCCCCGGGCCTTGAGGGCGACGGGCCGGCCGAGCTTGTCGACCCCGCGCAGGGTGACCCCGGCGGCGCGGGGGGTCGGGGCGTACAGCGGCTTGCCGGTCTCCTTGCCGGGCACCGACAGGCAGCCCTCCTCCTCGACGACCTCCTCGGGGTCGTCGATCGTCAGCTCCGGGTTGATCACGTGACCCTTGCGGTTGCTGATGTCGTAGACGAACAGCCGCCGGCCCACGCCGATCTGCGGCCCGGCGAGCCCGACGCCGTCGGACTGGTACATGACCGCGAACATCTCGTCGATCAGCCGGCGCAGCTCGCGGTCGAAGTCCGTCACCGGTTCGGCGGGAGTACGCAGGACGGGGTCGCCGACGTAACGAAGCTCGCGCATGACACTCCTGTCAGGCCGGAGGGTGTAAGGGACGCAGGCCCATATCGGTTATTACTTTAGTGGAGCCCGGGGTCGTCTCCGCCAGAGGCCTTCTGGGAAACTTGTGCCGTGCGTGTCTACATCGGTGCCGACCATGCCGGCTACGAGCTGAAGAACTACCTGGTCTCCTGGCTGAAGGAGCAGGGCCACGAGGTGGAGGACTGCGGCCCCCACGTCTACGACGCGGAGGACGACTACCCGCCGTTCGTGCTGCGCGCCGCGCAGGGCGTGGCCGGCGACGCGGGCAGCCTCGGGGTGGTGATCGGCGGTTCGGGGAACGGCGAGCAGATCGCCGCCAACAAGGTGCGGGGGGTGCGCGCGGCCCTCGCCTGGAACGAGGACACGGCGAAGCTGGCCCGCGAGCACAACGACGCCAACGTGATCAGCCTGGGCGCCCGGCAGCACACGCCGGAGGAGGCCGTCCGGTTCGTCGGGCTCTTCCTGGCCACGCCGTTCTCCGGGGCCGAGCGCCACGCCCGGCGGATCCGCCAGCTCGCCGACTACGAGACCACCGGCGAGCTGCCGCCGCTGCCCGCCTAGCCCTGCGCCTGGCGGGTGTCCCTGTCCCGGCCCCGGCGGGGCTCCCGCCGGGGCGTCTCGTCGCGGAGCGGCCGCTGGTCGGCGGCCTCCTGCTGCTCGGGGGTCGGCCGGGACACGTCGCGGGCCCGCATGGCCGTGATCGCGGTGATCTGCAAACTCTGCAGCGCCATGCCTTGAGCCTACGCGCCGATCACCGGTCGCGGATGCTCAGAACACCCGGCAGCCCCACGGCGCGGGGTCCCACGCCATCGCGGCCGACAGCTCGCGCAGGGCGCCCGGGCGGTGCTCACGCACCAGCCCGGCGTCGGCCGCCGCCCGCAGGGGCCGCCCGCCGAGGTACGCCGCGCCCAGCACGTCGACCGGCAGCGTGATGTCGGCCGGCGCGTCGCTGCGCTCGCACGACGGCTCCCCGCCCGTCGTCTTCAGGTGCCAGCGGCCCGCGTTCCACGGGCAGACCTCGTCCTCCACCTCGACGACCACGTCGGCGGGCGCCGCGTACGCGCGGGAGACCAGGGCCCGGTCCACGTCCACCAGGCGGACCCACAGGTCGTCGTACCACACCGCGTTGAGGTGACGGGACTCGGCCAGCAGATGCATGATCGGGTCGTCCACCGGTCGCCTCTCGGCCACGACCCGCGAGCACAGGTCCCGGTCGAGGACGCTGCGCCAGACCAGCGCGTACGCCGCGGGGTCGGAGGCGAACAACTCCAGGAGCCGCACCTCCCCGTCCGGCACGTCGTGCTCGGTCGAGCCGGACCTCACCCGGAACAGCGCGTAGCCGCGAGCGCCTTCGCCGTCCTCCGCGACCACGCAGCGCAGCGGGCCCATCCCGCCCCGGTGGAACTCGGTGTCCGACAGGATCTCGACCCGCCAGTAGGCGTCGGACCTCGCGTAAAGGCCGGGACGACCGGGTCGGACGGCGTCGTAGACGCGCCGGAAGTCGGCCAGCGCGTCCGCGGGTCTGACCACCCTCAGGCGCAGCCCCGGGTCGCTGGGGGCCGAGCGCGCGAAGGCCGACCCGTGGGTGGGGATGCGGAAGGACATGGCGTCGGCGGCCCTACCGTACCCGAAGCGGCCGTAGATGCCGGCCTGGCTGGCGTAGAGCGCGGCGACGGCCTCCCGCCCGTCCTCGTGCAGTTCGTGCAGCTGGCGCGTCATCAGCGCGGTCAGCACGCCGCGGCGGCGGTGCGAGGGGAGCACGCCCACCGCCGTGACGCCGGCCACGGGGATCGGCCCGCCGGGGACCGTCATCCGGAAGGACAGCGCGCCCGCGCAGCCGACCCTCAGGTCGCCGTCGAAGGCGGACAGCAGGCGGTCGATCTCCGTGATCTCCCGCCAGCCGTCGGTGATCTCGGGCGTTTGGGAGGAGTTGAACGCCTCGTCGTCGACGGCGACGAACTCCGGCCACTCGGATTCCTCGATGGGGCGCACGGTGATGCTCATCGGATCACCGTAGAAGGGGGCCGCCACGCGAGGCGACCCAATATCCGTGCGGGATGATCTAGACGTTGGTCAAGCAGGTGCCGCCACCTGGGATGTCCGGATACAGTCGAGGCCATCATGACTTCCCGTCCGGCGCCGCTGATCCCTCCTCGGCTGCGCGCGCTCCTCGCGCGCGTGCCGCTCCTGGTGCCGTTGGTCCGTTTTGTCAGGAAAGTTTGGTCGAAGGACCAGTACCTCCTCATCGCTCTCATCGTGCTCACCATCGTGGTCGGCGTGCTGGACGCGGAGGTGTCGGCGTACTGGTTCTCGCCCTCGCTGCTGATCCTCTTCACGCTGATCGGCGGTCTCCAGCTCCGGCTGCGCAGCCTCGCGATCCTGCTGTGCGTGGTCGTGGCGTCCCTGGCGTACATGGGACCGATCAGGGGCGTGCTCAGCGTCGGGCCCGGCCTGCTGATCACGATGGCCTTCACCGCCGCGCTGGCCTGGACGATGGCGCGCACGCGGGGCAAGCTCGGCGTCCAGGGCCTGCGCGGCGACGCGATGCTGCTGGAGCTGCGCGACCGGCTCAAGCGGCAGAGCGAGCTGCCGCCGCTGCCCAAGGACTGGGGCGGCAAGGTGGTGCTGAAGCAGGCCGGCGGATCGTCGTTCGGCGGCGACTTCGTCGTCTCGATGCGGGAGGGCGACCGGGTCCAGGTGGCGGTCGTCGACGTGTCAGGCAAGGGGGTGGACGCGGGAACCCGCGCGCTCATGCTGTCGGGCACCTTCGGCGGCCTGCTCGGCTCGGTGGACGACTTCCTCGTCGCGTGCAACTCCTACCTGCACCGCCAGCTCGGCGACGAGGGCTTCGTCACCGCCGTCCACCTGGAGCTCGACCTGTCCACGGGGGAGTACACCATCACCTCGGCCGGGCACCCGCCCGTGGTCCGGTTCGACTCCGGATCGGGCACGTGGCGGGTCTCCACGGCGAAGGGCGTCGTGCTCGGCGTGGTGCCCGACCTCGCCTGCGAGACCGACAGCGGGGTGCTGCGCAAGGGCGACGCGCTCATGCTGTTCACCGACGGGCTGATCGAGCAGCCCGGCCGGGACATCGACGCCGGGCTCGACCGCTTGCTGGGGGAGGCAGAGCGGCTGCTGCCGTCGGGATTCCGCGACAAGGCGCGGCAGCTCGTCCAGTCGATGTCCTCCGGCCACAACGACGACTGCGCGCTCGTCCTGATCTGGCGCCCCTAGATCACAGCCAGCCGGAGTCCGTGGCGATCCTGACGGCGTCGACGCGGTTGCGCGCCCCGGTCTTCACGAGGATGCGCGACAGATGGTTGCGCACGGTGCCGACGGACAGGCCCAGCTCGGTGGCGATGTCCTTCGAGCGCGCGCCCCCCGCGGCGAGCCGCAGCACCTCGTGCTCCCTCGGCGTCAGCGGGCAGTCGGCGGCCTCCAGCGCGGCGACCGCCAGCTCGGAGTCGACGACCCGGCGCCCGGCGGTGATCCGCCGGATGCCGTCGGCGAGTTGCTCGGGGGCCACCTCGATGCTCAGGTAGCCCAGGACGCCCGCCGCGAAGGCCCGCTTGACGTGACCCGGGCTCGGCTGCGCCGACAGCAGCATCACGCGGCACCGTGGCGCCTTCTCGCCGAGCCGCGCGGCCGCGCTGAGCCCGTCCACCCCGGGCAGGTCCGCGTCGATGACGGCGGCGTCCGGCCGCACGTCCAGGGCCGCGGGCACGATGTCCTCGCCCGACCCGACGTCCGCGACCACCCGCAGGTCGTCCTCCCCGTCGAGGGACGCGACCAGGCCTCGCCGTACCAACGGAAGGTGTTCGGCCACCAGGATCCGGATCAAGATGCTCCCCTCTGGACGTCTCTCAAAGGGTGATCGACCAATTGCGTACTGTCAACGAAGTGTCCCCAATCGGTCACGGGCGGGCAAGCCGAACCCGCCCTGGAAAAGTCTTCGCTCTCGTGCGGGTGGGCTACGCTCGAAAGGTGCTTCGTCTGCCAGGGCACCTTCTCCGATTCGGGGGTACGCGCTGATGAGCTGGCTCATCGTGGCCGGATTCGTGATCGTTTTCGTGGGTCTGCTGCTCTCGATCGCGCTTCACGAGATCGGGCATCTCGTGCCCGCCAAGCTCTTCGGCGTCCGCGTGACCCAGTACATGGTCGGCTTCGGGCCCACGATGTGGTCACGCAGGCGGGGCGAGACCGAGTACGGCGTGAAGTGGATCCCGCTCGGCGGCTACATCCGCATGATCGGCATGCTGCCGCCACGCCCCTCCGACGATCCCGGCAAGCTCCGCAGCGTCTCCACCGGTCCCTGGCAGGGCCTCATCGAGAACGCGCGGGCGGTCGCCTCGGAGGAGATCCGGCCGGGCGACGAGAACCGGGTCTTCTATCGCAAGCCCTGGTGGCAGAAGGTCATCATCATGACCGGTGGCCCGGCGATGAACTTCGTGCTCGCGTTCGTGCTGTTCGCGGTGGTGGTGATGGGCTTCGGCGTCCGCGTGCAGACGCCGGTCGTGTCCTCGGTGTCCAAGTGCGCCATTCCCGCCGCGGAGGCGGACACGCGCGACTGCCGGCCGGGCGATCCCACGACGCCCGCCGCCAAGGCCGGCCTGCGCCCCGGCGACCGCATCGTCGCCATCGACGGCTCGCCGATCACCGACTGGGAGACCGCCCGGCGGCTCATCCGCGAGCACGGCGCGGGGGTGACGACGCTGGGCGTCGAGCGGAGCGGGAAGCGGGCCGACGTGAGGGTCGACCTGATCGCGCAGGACCTGCCCTCGCTGACCGACCCCGACAAGGTCGACAAGAACGCCGGCTTCCTGGGCGTGAGCCCGACCGTCGTCGTCGAGAAGAAGGGCCCCGGCTACGTCGTCGGGCAGATGTGGGACCTGACCGAACGCACCGCCGTCGCGATGGTCAACATCCCCAAGAAGATGGTCGGCGTGTGGAACGCCGCGTTCTCGGGAGACAAGCGCGACCCGAACGGGCCGATCGGCATCGTCGGGGCGGGCCGGATCGGTGGCGAGATCGCCGCCTCGGACATCCCGGTCGAGAACAAGATCGAAATCTTCATCAGCCTGCTGGCCGGGCTGAACCTCGCGGTGGGCATGTTCAACCTGATCCCGCTGCTGCCGCTGGACGGCGGGCACATCGCCGGCGGGCTGTGGGAGGGCCTCAAGCGGGCCTTCGCGCGGGTGCGCCGCCGGCCCGCCCCCGGTTACGTGGACGTGGCCAAGGCGCTTCCGCTGACGTACGTCATGGCGGCCCTGCTTGTCGTGATGGGCGGCCTTCTCATCTACGCCGACCTCGTCAATCCGGTCCGCCTGTCCGGCTGAGCTCCGTCTGTCCGGCTGCGCCCCGCCGGGCGGGGGGCTACTCGCCGGTCACGCCGTCGATGCGCTCGCGCAGCAGATCGGCGTGGCCGTTGTGGCGGGCGTACTCCTCGATCATGTGGCACATGATCCAGCGCAGCGAATAGTGGACTCCCTGGCGGTCCGCCTTCGTCATCGCGTCCAGGTCGGCGCAGGCCTCCTCGGCCGCCCGCGCGTGCTCGATCTCCGCGCGCCAGGTCGCGAAGGCCTCCTCGGCGGACGCGGTGTCCACGTTGTCGAACTCGCCGTCCGGGTCGTCGTCGCTGTAGTAGATGCCGCCGAGGTCCTCGCCGTTCAGCCGCCGCCGGAACCAGGACCGCTCCACGTCGGCCATGTGCCGTACGAGGCCGAGCAGCGACATGCTGGAGGGCGGCACGGAGCGCAGCCGCAGCTGCTCCTCCGTGAGGCCCTCGCACTTCACCGCGAGGGTCTGACGGTGCCAGTCCAGCCAGGCGCGCAGCATCGCGCGCTCGTCCGCGACGACAGGGGGATCGATACGTGTGTCGGTCATTCCGGCATCCTGCCCCGAGCCGCGGCGCGGAGTCACGTCAATTGAGGTCGCTTCAGGCGGCCTGCGGGCCTAGTACATCGAGATGTGTACGTGGTCGTAGTGGTTGGCGGTGATGCCGCCGCGGTCGGACATGGTCCGCCAGCCCGGGTGGCCGAGGTTGTAGATGCGCTGCTGCCAGATCACGTACATCACGCCCAGCTTCGGCCCGTTCTTGATGGCCCAGGCGGCCAGGCTGTCGCCGAGCGCCTTCATCTCGGGGGAGGGCATGGCGCCGCCCGAGCTCATCATGAAGTCGCAGGCGCGCCCGAGCGGGTGCTCGCCGCTGTTCTCGGCGCGGTAGCAGCCCACCGGGAACCGCAGGTCGAAGTGCTTTTCGACCTCGGTGCGCATGAGCCGCATCCGGGGCGTGATGTTGTCGGCGCCGCCGGGTAGCTCCGGCGCCCACCCGCCCGTGCGCTTGCCCGGCGCGGTCGGGATCAGCGCGTCGAGCCTGTCCTTGATCTCGTCGATGAGATCCTCGGCGTCCTTCCGCTGTCCCGCGACCTCGGCGGCCTGCGCCTTGAGCTGTTCGGTCAGCGTCTTGGCGGCGTCCGCGGCCCGCTGCCGTTCGGCGCGGACCTGGTCGAAGCGCGCGAGCCTGGCGGCCTGCTCCTCCTTGAGCTGGTAGTTCAGCGCGGCGGTGTTCATGTCGGGCAGCGCCATCGCGCTCTCGGTCTGGTAGCGCAGCCCGGCCATCTGCCGTACGGCGTCCCTCGCGGCCTCGTAGTCGGTTTCGGCCTTGGCCAGCCGGCCGCGCGCCGCCTTCTCCTCGACGCGGGCCTTGGCGAGGGCCACGCGTTTGGCGTTGTAGTCGCCGATCAGCCGGTCGACCTTCTTCCGCAGGTCCGACAGCTCCTTCTTGAGCTGCTTCTCCGTCGGTTTGGGGTCGGCGGCGCCCGGGGCGGCCGTGCCGAACACGAGGACGGCGGAGGCGAGCACGCCGACAGCCAGGGGCAACGCGCGGGGCAGAGCCCACTCCTCTCCATCTGCCGACCGGGTTAGCTGACGGGTTCGGGCTGGAGGAGCCCGGGCAGGCGACTGCCTTGACCCCAGGTGCGTGGTTGGGTCCCCGGCTCCCGGGCAGGGTGCCCGGGATTAGGCGTACCGGCTGTGACCGCCGGTGTCAGGGATACTAGTGGTAAAGAAACGATGGCTGCCACCCAAGTCGCAACCATTCGGAGATCAAGCCGTTACCACCTCGCGGAGCATTCGGGCGGCCTCCTCCGGGAGCACGTCGTTGACGAACGCGCCCATGGCCGACTCCGATCCGGCGAGATACTTCAGCTTGTTCGGCGCCCGCCGGATCGTGAAGAGCTGCAGGTGGAGATAGGCGAGGTCGCGCCGGTAGGTGACCGGGGCCTGGTGCCAGGCCGCGACATAGGGCATGACGACGCCGAACAGCCCGTCCAGGCGGCGCAGCACCTCGATGTAGAGCGGCGCGAAGGCGGCCCGTTCCTCGGGCGACAGCGCGGGGATGTCGGGCACCCGGCGGTGCGGGTAGACGTGCACCTCGAACGGGTACCGCGCGGCGGCCGGGACGAAGGCCGTCCAGTACTCGTTGGCGGCCACCACCCGCGGCCCCCTCCGCTCGGCGGCCAGGACGTCCGCGAACAGGTTGCCGCCCCGGTGGCGGGAGGCGGCGTCCAGCATCTGGCGGGTACGCGGCGTGACGTACGGATAGGCGTAGATCTGCCCGTGCGGGTGCGGCAGCGTGATACCGATCTCGGCGCCGCGGTTCTCGAAGCAGAAGACCTGCTCCACGCCGGGCAGGGAGGACAGCTCGGCCGTGCGGTCGGCCCACGCCTCGACGACCAGCTCGGCCTGCGCGTCGCTCAGCGAGCTGAACGACGCGTCGTGGTCGGAGGTGAAGCAGACGACCTCACAGCGCCCGATCCCCGGCCGCACCTCGCTCAGCCCGCCCACCTGCTCGTACGCGCCCGTGTTGAAGCTGAACGACGGGAACCGGTTCTCGAACACCGCCACCTCGTACGGCGAGGGGATCTCCGAGCCGGGATGGGCCGGGCAGAGCGGGCACTCCTCGGCGGACGGCAGGTGGGTGCGCGTCTGGCGGTGCCGGGCGACGGCCACCCACTCGTCCGTCAGGGGGTCGTAGCGCAGCTCGGAGGCGAGCGGGCGCGGCGGCAGGTCCCTGGGGTCGGCGGCGCTGTGGTCGGCGTCGTCGCGCCGGTCGAAGTAGATCAGCTCGCGGCCGTCGGCGAGATGGGTGATGGTGCGCTTCACAGAGCGGTCTCCAGCTTCACAGAGCGGTCTCCAGCTTCACGGTGCGGTGTCCCGGGTCACAGCGGGCTTCCAGAGGTCCGGGGTCACAGTGCGTTCTCCAGCTCGGTCTCCCCGGACGGATCGGCGAGGAGGAGCTCGCCCGCGTGCTCCGACAGCGCGGCGCGCGCCTCCTCCGGCAGGCCGACGTCGCTCACGACCATGTCGGCTTCGCCGAGGGTGGCGATCGTGCTGATGCCGATCGTCCCCCACTTGGTGTGGTCGGCCAGGACCACGAGCTGCTGTGCGGCCGCGATGAGGGCGCGGTCGGTCTCCGCCTCCAGCAGGTTGGGGGTGGTGTAACCGGCCCGGACGCTCATGCCGTGCACGCCGAGCATGAGCGTGTCGACGTTCAGGGAGCGGACGGCCGCCACGGCCACCGGGCCGACCAGCGCGTCGGAGGGCGTGCGCACGCCTCCCACCAGTACCACGGTCTGGTCGGGCCGTCCCGCCCGGTGGAAGACGTCGGCCACCTGGACGGAGTTGGTGATCACGGTCAGCTCGGGCACGTCCACCAGGTGGTGGGCCAGTGTCCAGGTCGTGGTCCCGGCCGACAGGGCGACGGAGCTGCCCGGCCGGACGAGCATGGCGGCCCGGCGGGCGATGGCCTCCTTCTCGGCCTGCTGCCGCACCGACTTGGCCGCGAAGCCCGGCTCCTCGGTAGAGCCGGTGCCGGTGGCGGTCGCCCCGCCGTGCACCTTGACGATCAGGCCGCGCTCCGCGAGGACCTCCAGGTCGCGGCGGATCGTCATGTCCGAGACCCCGAGGTCGCGTACGAGCTGCGCGACGCGCACCCCGCCGGTTCTGCGTACCCTCTCCAGGATCGCCTGCTGCCGTTGCTGGGCCAGCATCCACCACTCCTGTCAACAGATTCAAACAAATTATGCCGCACGCACGTGGAGACATGTTGAGTTGGGGTCCGGGTACTTGCCGCTCGCGGTCCGGGGGAGGACATTGAGCGAAAGCCGTACTCGACGGAAGGCGGTCGTGATGGGCAGGCGCGCACGCAAGTCGAAGGCACGCAAGAAGAAGAAGGCCAACCACGGCAGGCGGCCCACAGGCCGGTAGACGGCAGTCCTAGGGGTTCCTGCCCCAGGCGGCGAGCAGGTGAGTCTGCTGGTCGGCGCCGGCCGGGACGTCCCGCTCGTCCCCGATCACGCCCGCCTCGCGGTAGTCCTCCCGCGCCTTCTCGAACCATTCCGAGCAGGAGGCGACGAGCTCGGGGTCGAGCCGTTCCGGCCCGCCGATGGCACGTGCCAGGTCCCAGGTGTGGATCAGCGCGTCCGCGAACAGCTCGGTGATGTACTCCTCACCCGGCACGTCGCCGAAGGACAGGTGGGTCACGCTGGTCAGGGCGCCCTCGGCGTACACCGCCTGGACGGCGCCCTGCGCGGACGCCTCGAACGCCTTGAGCGGGTCGTCGCCGAGCACGTCGCCCTCGAAGGCGTCCCCCACCTCGGCGACCGTACGGCCGGACAGCAGCTCGGGGGCCCACAGGTTCTCGGCCACGACGTGGTTGACGAGCCCCCGGACGTCCCAGTCGACGCAGGGGGTCGGCAGCTCCCACTGTCCCCGGCGGACGAGATGGAGGCGGTCCCCGAAACCGTCCAGCGCCCTGCGGTACGCGTCACGGATGTCGATCATGTCCCCTCCTCGCCACGAACTCCCCGTTCGAACGTAACTCTTCTCAACGATCAGTCATACACGCTCGCCGGGGAGGGAACGCCCGGGTCAAGGGAGGTGCTGCTCGACCCAGACGATCTTTCCGTACGGAGTGGGCCGGGTGCCCCAGCGATAGGCGAACCGCTTGATCAGCTGGAGACCGCGGCCGGTGTCCTCGTCGGGGGTGGCCGTGCGCGGGGCGGGAGTGGCGGGGGAGCCGTCGACGACCTCGACCACCAGCGTGCGGCCGCGCAGCAGGCGCAGCTCGATCGGCGGCCAGCCGTGCTTGAGCGCGTTGGTGACCAGCTCGCTCACGATGAGCTGGGTGCTGTCCACCAGGCCGCCCAGGCCCCACCTCTGCAGCGTGCCGCGGACGAAGCGGCGGGCGTGCGAGACGAACCGCGGGTCGGACGGCAACGGGCAGGCCGCCACCTCGTCCGGGTCGAGATCGCGCACCCGGGCCACCATCAGCGCGATGTCGTCACGCTCGTGGCCCGACCGCTGGCTGCTGATGATCACGTCGCACATGTCGTCCAGGTCCTCGACCGGACCGGCGAGCAGGCGGCGCAGCCCCATGATCCCGGCGTCCAGGTCCCGCTCCCGGCTCTCCACGAGACCGTCGGTGTAGAAGGCGAGCACGCTCCCGGCCGGCAGGACCATCTCGCGCGACTCCAGCGGGTCGCTGCCGATGCCGAGAGGCAGGCCCGACGGCAGCTCGATGATCTCAGTCGACCGGTCGGGGTGCAGCAGGATCGGCGGCACGTGCCCGGCACGGGAGAGCGCGCAACTGCGCGTCACCGGGTCGTAGACGGCGTAGATGCACGTCGCGATCTGGCTCGGGTCGAGGTCCTGGCTCATCAGGTTGAGCCGGAACAGCACCTCGTCGGGTGGCAGGTCGAGGCTCGCGAGCGTACGCGCGGCCGTGCGGAGCTGGCCCATGGTCGCCGCGGCCCTGGTCCCGTGGCCCATGACGTCGCCCACCACCAGGGCCGTACGGCACCCGGGCAGGGCGATCACGTCGTACCAGTCGCCCCCGACGCCCATCAGGTCGCTGGCGGGCAGGTAGCGCGAGGCGATGTCCATGCCGAGCGCCTGCGGCAGCTCGACGGGCAGCAGGCTGCTCTGCAGGGTCAGCGCGGTCCTGCGCTCCCGGGTGTACAGGCGCGCGTTGTCGATGCACAGGGCGGTTCTGGCGGCCAGGTCCTCGGCCACCACCACGTCCTGCTCCTCGAACGGCAGGCTTTCCGGGCGCCTGGTGAAGATCAGGCAGCCGAGGACCCGTCCCCGCGCGCGCAGGGGCACCGCGAGGAACGAGGAGTCGGTCAGGAGCGAGGCGACCGCCTCCTCCCGGTCCAGGCTGGCGCCGATCAGCCGGGCGCTCTCCTTGTCCAGCGCCGGGTACATCAGCGGTTTCCCGCCGGCCATGCACTGGGCCTGCGGGAGGATGGCCGGGTAGACCGTCGCCTCGCCGACGGGGAAGGCATTCACCCAGGAGTCCGGATCGGCGCCGGCCACGCCCAGAGCGACCCGGCGCACGAGGGTCGTCCCGTCCACCGGCCGGGACGACAACTCGCCGTCCGCCATGAGACGGTCCTGCACCATCACGGCCGCCGCGTCGGCGAAGCGGGGGACCGCCACGTCGACGAGCTCGCGGCTCGTCTCGGCCAGGTCGAGCGTGCTGCCGATGCGCCGGCTCGCCTCGTTCAGGAAAGCCAGCCGCTCGTGCGCGGACGCGGCGCTGCTGCGGCGCCACTGCGCCCGGTTCCCCGGCGCGGGGTCCTTGATAACGCAGTTCCGGTTCAACGAATTCTCCGGAGAGAGCGGATGGTGTTCCAGAATCGTATGGAGCTGATACCGCGCATTTCAGCCGTTTGACATGAGTGCTCCGGTCGGTATGACGCCGCGATGGCGCAGCCGTACCCGCCGGTCAAGGGACGAAACGGATAACGGTGGGCATGCGTCGCATCAGACGGCGGGCAGGTGCGCGAGAGCCGCGTCGATACGCTCCTGCGGAAGCGTGAAATCCTCCAGGCGACCGGCGAGACGGCTCTCGTAGGCGGGCAGGTCGAAGTGGCCGTGCCCGCACAGGGACATCACGATCACCTTCTCCTCGCCCGACTCGGCGCACCGCAGCGCCTCCGCGATCGTCGCGGCCACCGCGTGGGCGGGTTCGGGAGCCGGCACGACCCCCTCGGCCCTGGCGAAGCGGATCCCCGCGTCGAAGCACTCGGTCTGCGTGACGGCCACGGCCTCCACCAGGCCCAGCGCGTACACGTGCGAGAGCAGCGGCGACATGCCGTGATAACGCAGCCCGCCGGCGTGGATCGGGTCGGGCACGAACGTGTGCCCCAGCGTGTGCATCTTCATCAGCGGCGTGAACCCCGCCGTGTCGCCGAAGTCGTACGCGTAGGCGCCCCGGGTCAGGGACGGGCAGGCGGCGGGCTCGACGCTCCGCAGCACGGGGTTCATCCGCCCCGCCAGCTTCTCGCGCAGGAACGGGAAGGCCAGCCCGGCGAAGTTGGAGCCGCCGCCGGTGCAGCCGATCACCACGTCCGGGGTCTCGCCGAGGGCGGCCAGCTGCTCCAGCGCCTCCTCACCGATCACGGTCTGGTGCAGCAGGACGTGGTTGAGCACCGATCCGAGGGCGTATCGCGTGTCGTCGTGCTGCCCGGCGACCTCGACCGCCTCGCTGATCGCGATGCCCAGCGACCCCGTGCAGTGGGGGTCCTCGGCCAGGATCCTGCTGCCCGCCGTGGTCACCGCCGACGGGCTGGCGTGCAGGGTCGCGCCGTAGACCTTCATCAGCGTGCGGCGGTACGGCTTCTGCTCGTACGACGCCCTGACCATCCAGACCTCGCAGGCCAGGCCGTACTGGGCGCAGGCGAACGCCAGGGCGGAGCCCCACTGGCCCGCGCCGGTCTCGGTGGTCAGCCTCCGCACGCCCTCCCGCGCGTTGTAGTACGCCTGCGGGACCGCGGTGTTGGGCTTGTGCGAGCCCGACGGGCTGCCGCCCTCGTATTTGTAGTAGATGCGCGCGGGCGTGCCGAGGGCGCGCTCCAGGCGCCGGGCGCGGATGAGGGGCGTGGGCCGCCAGAGGCGGTAGACGTCGAGGACGCCCTCGGGGATCGGGACGAACCGCTCGCCCGACACCTCCTGCCCGATCAGCGCCGCCGGGAAGAGCGGGGCGAGGTCGTCGGGGCCGACCGGCTGCAGCGTCGCCGGGTGGAGCACCGGCGGGGGAGGCGCGGGCAGATCGGGGACCACGTTGTACCAGTTCCGGGGGATCCGGGACTCGTCGAGAAGGACCCTGGTCGGCTCGCCCATGTCTCCCAGTCTCCGCCGCGGAGGCCCATCGGGAAAGGGAGTCCGCCGATGTGGCCGGACCCGGTCAGACAGCTGCGTCAGGTGGTTCCTCCCGAGCGCCAGTAGACGTTCGCCTCCCGGGTGAGGAACCCCTCGTCCACCAGGTAGCGGCGCAGCGCGGCGTAGTCGTCGTGGAAGGCCCGCAACGCGACGTCGACCTCCTTCTCGGGGTAGCGCACGCCCACCTCGAACACCTGCGCGATGTAGTCGAGGACCATCCGCCGTTTGGTCCTCTTCGCCGGCATGGAGACGAGCCGCCCGCCAACCAGGAACGCGTCCATCGGATCCGCCGGCGTGGAGGGAATCGTGCGCAGCAGGTCGCGGAAGGTCTCCGGCCGCGCCCGCCAGCCGTCCCCGTCCCGTACGGCGAGGCCGCCCCGCTCCAGCCGGTCCAGGGCCTTGGCCGTCACCTCCGGGTCGAGCCCGGTGACCTTGTCGAGCGGCTCACCGGGACGCAGGACCAGCCCGGCGAGGACGCGGAGCGTGTCGTCCTGCCCGAGCAGCCCGAGCACGCGGGAGATGTGCTTGTCGATCACCTGTCCACGGTATTGGCTCGATGAGGACCGTAGGAAACCTGGAGGGCGACGTGACCGCTCAACTGGACCACACGATCGTGCACAGCAGCGACCGCTTCGAGTCCGCCCGATTCCTGACCGGGCTGCTCGGCGAGCCCGAGCCCGGCGCGTTCGGGCCGTTCGCCACGGTCCGGGTCGCCAACGGCGTGACGATCGACTACGCCGACTCGATCGTCGACCGGGACCGGATCGTCATGCAGCACCTGGCGTTCCTCGTCTCGGAGGACGAGTTCGACGCGATCTTCACTCGCATCGCCGAGCGGGGCCTGCCGTACTGGGGCGGCCCCGGCCACCAGGAGCCGCAGCAGATCAACCACCGCCACCACGGCCGCGGGGTGTACGTGGACGACCCCGACGGCCATGCCATCGAGTTCCTCACCCATCCGTACGTCGAGGAGGAGTGACCTTCAGCGGGCCTGCGTCCGGCCCCGGTCGAACACGGCGCGCCTGCGGGCGGCGAAGTCCTCGGGGCTGGCGATGGTGAGCCCGCCCCGGCCGGTCTCCAGCTCGGCCCGCAGGCCGTCCGCGCCGGTGCCGTCGCGCAGGAGGTCGTAGATCTCCCGGATCCTGCCCAGCGTCTCCGGCGTCGTCGTCGCGATGCTCTGCGCCAGCTCCACGGCCCGGGGCAGCAACCGGTCGTGCGCGACGACCTCGTTCACCAGGCCGATGCGCAGCGCCAGGGGAGCGTCGACGAAATCCCCGGTGAACGTCATCTGCCGGGCCCAGGACTGCCCGACGGCCTGGCTGAGCCGGACCGTCATGCCCCACGAGGGCACGATGCCGACGCGGGTGTGGGTGTCGGCGAACCGCGCCCGCTCGCTGGCGATCCTGAAGTCGCAGGCGAGCGCGAACTCGAGGCCGCCGGTCACCGCCACGCCGTTGACCGCCCCGATGACGGGCGCCGGGAAGTCGCGCAAGGGGAGGATCGAGTCGGGGTGGCCGATCTTCACTCCCGCTTCCAGCTCGCCGAGGTCCAGGCCGGCGCAGAAGGCGGGGTCGGCCCCGGTCAGGACCATCGCGCGCAGGTCCGGCTCCTCCGCGAGCCGTCCGAGCGTGTCATGGAACTCCTCGAGCAGCGCCTTGGAGATCGCGTTGTACTTGCGCGGCCGGTTCAGCGTCACAACCGCGACGGCCTCGGAGGGCCGGTCGACGAGGACCAGGTCGCCCATGGTGCTCCTCAGGATCCCGGGGTACGGCGAGAACAGGTTATAGAAATGCGCGGGAAGCGCGGAGCCCGGCTGGCGCGGCAGGACGCCGTCGGATCCGCGAGCGGTAGGGGCCTGTGGGCCACGGGGAACAGACAAGGCCGCTTCCGATCACCGGAAGCGGCCTCTGTAGCGCGTGAGCGCTGGTCGGGGCGACAGGATTTGAACCTGCGACTTCTTGCTCCCAAAGCAAGCGCGCTACCAAGCTGCGCCACGCCCCGTCTCGTCGGGTACGCGAGCGGTCCGAGACTCCGGTACGCTTACGCCCTGACGACCGGATGAAGTCTAGACCAGATGGACACCGGGCGCGCGCGGACGTAGCTCAATGGTAGAGCCCCAGTCTTCCAAACTGGCTACGCGGGTTCGATTCCCGTCGTCCGCTCTCAGTGCGAAAGGCCAGGTCACCCCGTACGGGGAGCCTGGCCTTCGTGATCTCGGATCACTCTTTCCGATCTTCCGTGCCACCTCGGTTTTCGATCTTCGTTTCGGCCGTCGTCTCGAACGCCTGCCCGAGCGCTCTGGCGATCGCCTGATCACGGTCCTGGGTAACGTGCAGATAGAGCGGTCCCTCGTGACCTCGGTCAGGGACAGGAACATCAACCTGTCCGCAGCCGAACGCCTCGCCGGCTGCCCGGTCGGCACCCGCACCGAACCCGAAGCGCTCTGCCGGCGACGGCCGGACAGCCTGGACGATCACGCGCACCCACGCCGCGACCTGCGGCCTGCACTCGCTGATCGTCCAGGCGTCCAAGCCTCGAACAGCCGATCCACGGGTCAAAGACCGAGAGCCATCGTGGCGAGGTGGCGGGCGATGCCGTTGGTATCGGTGTCCTGCACGTTGCTGAGCACGACCACCTCGATGTCGTCATCGGGCAGGTACATGTTGCTCGCCGCGTAGCCCTGGAAAAGACCTGGATGGTACCGGAGCCGGTGCCCATGGAGCCGGTCGACGAGCCAGCCGAAGGCGTACGCGCTCGACGGCAGGTTGAGGCAGCCGGTGGAGGGACACGGCGCCTGTGGCGTGAACGCCTGCTTGACGGTGGCGGGTGGCGCGACCTGGTATGAGCCGAACGCCCGGTCCCAGCGGGCGATGTCGTCGACGGTGGAGTAGAGGCCGGTCGCGGAGAACAGCTCGGAGCCGTTGAGGAGCGGGGCCGGTGACCCGAGCGTGAAGTAACCCTTCGCGTACCCGTCCGGCGGATATCCCCTGCTGTAACCGGTGTGCCGGAGGTTCAGCGGGCCGGTGATCAGCTTGTGCAGTACGACGCCGTACGGCTCGTGCGTCACCGCCTGGATGATCGCACCGGCCAGGACGTAGCCGGAGTTGGTGTACTTCCAACTGGTGCCGGGCGGGAAGTCCAGTGGCAGGTTCACGAACTGCTGGATCAGTTTCCGGGGCGTGGTCGGTCGCGTGACATTGGCGAGGTAGCTGGGCAGTGTCTCGATGTTGGGGATGCCCGAGGTGTGTGTGAGTGCCTCGCGGATCGTGATGGGACGCCACGCTGTGGGGCAGGCCTTGATGTATTCCGGGACGAGATACGGGCAGACCGGGTCGTCCAGCTTGAGCAGCCCGCGGTCTTGCAGTTTCAGCACGAGCATCGAGGTGAACTGCTTGGTGATCGACATGACCCGGTAGACCGTGTCCGGCCGGTTGGGGATGTGCTTCTCTTCGTCGGCCTCGCCGGCGGCGAAACGCGCCAGCACCTCCCCACGCCGCATCACCAGCGCCGAGCCGGTGAACTGCTTCTTCGCGGCCAGGTCTCGCAGGTACGCCAGCATGGCCGCACCGGTGGAGTCACCCTGCGATGCCGGGGACGTGACCTGCGGGTTCGATATCTGGGTGGGGTGGCTCGTCAGGTCGGAGACCAGTGAGTCCGATTCCTGGGTGGGCCGATTCGTGACGTCCGACAGGCTGTCCTGATCGTTATAGGCGTTCGCGCTCGTGTCCGCCTTCTGCCAGTTGTACGGCAGAGCCCGCGAATCCGTGCCGCCCTTCTGGTTCGGTGTCATGACGAGCGTGACGTCGTGGAGCAGGTTCTGACCTTGACGGTGCCGCTCGCGTTCCAGCTGCCGCTGCTTGTCGCGGTGCCTGACGCGATGGCGCTCATGGGCTCGAGCATGACTGTGAACGGTCGGGTGATCGATGTCGGGGCCGGTCACGACAGTGCCCCCGGCGGATGCGGCGATGGCAGGAGTGCCCACGGGTATGGCCCCACCGGCTAGCACGGAGAAGGTCGCAAGAAATCCGACAGCATTAGGAAACTTGGGCATGATCTCCCCGTTGTCCAGAATTTCGACATTTCCCGAACCGGGAGATTCCCGTTCGGCAAAGCCCGGCGGGCCGTTCTTCTGGGAGCTTGCTATCCGTTCGCCGGAATCGCAAACGGCGATCGGCGCCCTTTTCCCTCCGCATATCTCTTTGTTAACGCTACTCTGCGGTCGTGGGGCACATCGACCCAAATATCAGCCACTTCCGGACTCGTTCGCCAGTCGCCCGGAATATGCCATACAGGGATGTCGCAGCCAGTCTGGCACTACGGAAGCACGCGCACACCCGGCGATATGAACGCGAGGGCGACGTTCGGCATGTGAGGACGCGACAAGGCGGATAGCCCACGTGTCCGCAGAGTTATGCCGATAGGAACCAGACGCCGCCACGGCCCCGCGCCGATCCCCGCGCCGCGCGTGCGGTGCGGGGGCCGTTCTCGTGCGGGGCCGGCGGCAGGGCGGTTCCATGGGACGATGGCGACGGGAAGATCGGGCAGGAGAGGGGAGGCGGCTTGTCGCGGAGGAAGCGGAGGGGCCGGACACTACGCGCGCTGAAAGTCGAGTTACTGACACTCGTGGGGTGTCTTCTCGGGCTGACGCTGGTGGATCTTCTGGACGAGCCCATGAAAGCCGGCGGTTGGCAGGCGGTGACTTTATCCTTGGCTCTCCTGCTCACCTTCGGGATCGTCATCTGCTTGGTATTCGCGGTTATGGATGGCCTGGCAGTGGTCCTGAAAGGGCGACGCGAACGGCCTCGCGACTGATGCCGGTCACGCCGCTGTCGGTTCGGGTGCCGCAACAGAGGCAATGAAAGCCCAGGCCGGGGCGTTGGTCCCCGTTATGGGCCGTACGCCGAATCATGGGAGTCACCACGTGACCGAGTCCGGCAAGGCGGACGGGCCGTCCCCGTGGTCGTCCTGCCCTCCGTGAACGCCGCGCCGGCCGCCCGCCGCCGTTCCGGCGGGCCGTCGATCGTCCGTATAGCCGCTTGGGGCGAGGTGGCGGGGAAGGGGCAACCCCCGAGGAACGTCAGTCGCCGGTGCGGAAGAGAGCCCAGACGGCCTTGCCGCCCTCGTCCAGCGCGTCCCAGCCCCACGCCTGACTGTACGTCTCGACGATGTAGAGGCCGCGCCCGTGCTCGGAGACGAAGTCCGGCTGTACGGGCGACGGCGCCTGGTCGCTCGGATCAGAGACGGCGAGCAGCACATGCGGGGCGATGCGCAGGAGCGTCAGCGTTATCGGCCGGTCGCCGGCACGGTTCGCCGGATACAGAGCGTAACGGACCGCGTTCGTCACCAGTTCGCTCACGACCAGTGCCGCGTCGTCGCTCAGTTCCGACAGGCCCCACCGTTGCAGGGTCGTCCGTGTGACGTCGCGTGCCGTCTTGACAGAGTCGGCCTGCGGGGCGAGAGGGCACAACGTCGTATCGGACGCGCCCGCCGCCCTCCGGAACCAGCCGAATCCCACTTCGCGGGTCAGCTGGCCGCCGGATTTGGGCTCGTCCGACATGGTTGCCCATACCTCCCGCTGGCCTGAATCGAGGACTGGTGCACATTTGGCCCAATATGCACCTAGACATGATGGAACAGCGCCTCCTGTCGCTGCAAGACCCAAATGCACGTGCAGGTGTCATGTGCAGACGCACGATGCGAGAGTGCTAACCGTCAGGGACACGTAGATCAGACCTTGTCATCGGAGCCCGAAGTGGTGACACTGTGTGGGCTGGGGGTGTCGTGCGGGTCGTCCCTTGGCGGCACAACAGGGCCGAGGTGAGAGGGAGGCGCCGTGATACAGATCCAGGCTGGATCGGGTCCGACGGCTCTGCGCATCCTTCTCGGTTCCCAGCTCCGCAAGCTCCGTGAGAGCAAGGGCATCAGCCGTGACCAGGCCGGCCAGTGCATCCGGGCGTCCGAGTCGAAGATCAGCCGGATGGAGCTGGGCCGGGTCGGATTCAAGGAACGCGACGTCACCGACCTTCTCGCCCTTTACGGGGTGGAGGACGAGGAGACGCGCGATGTCGTGATGAACCTGGTCGAAAGGGCCAACGAGCCCGGGTGGTGGCACAGGTTCAACGACCTGCTGCCTTCGTGGTTTCAGGCATACGTCGGCCTGGAGGAGGCCGCCGAGCGCATCCGCACCTACGAGGTGCAGTTCGTGCCCGGACTGCTGCAGACCAAGGAGTACGCGCGGGCCGTCATCATGGCCGGCGCGGTCGGCGCGGCGCCGGAGGAGATCGCCAGGCGCGTGGACCTGCGGCTGGAGCGTCAGCGCATCCTCGACGGCGAGAACAGCCCCAAGTTCTGGGCCGTGATCGACGAGGCCGCGCTGCGCCGCCCGATCGGCGGCGTCGACGTCATGCGGGGGCAGATCCAGCACCTCATCGACCTGATGAACCAGCCCAACGTGACGATCCAGGTCATCCCGTTCAGCTACGGTGGACACGCCGCCGAGGGCGGTGCCTTCAGCATCCTGCGGTTCGCCGATTCCGACCTGCCCGACATCGTGTACGTCGAGCAGCTCGCCAGCGCGCTCTACCTGGACAAACGGGAAGAGGTCGACCGCTACAGCGAGGTCATGGAACGCCTCTGCGCGGTCAGCACCACCCCCACGGAGACGGTGGACCTGCTGCGGCAGATCATGGCCGACCTCTGATCTGTCGCTACCGGGGCTCATCTGCTCTAGACTGCCCTTGGCGTCGGACACCCGCCACAGTCGAGCATGCCCGGACAGGTCGCGTGCAGGCGAGACGGTGATCCTGCGCCTCTCACGTGGGCGCGGCGCGCGTTACTGTGCCGCGGTTGCCGTGCACGACGTGCCCGCGATCACCAGATGCTGGATCAAGGAGACCACCCCGTGAAGACCGCTGTCGAGGAGCTCAGCCCTACCCGGGTCAAGCTCACCGTCGAGGTGCCGTTCAAGGAGCTCGAGCCGAGCCTGCAGGCCGCGTACAAGAAGGTCGCGCAGCAGGTGCGCGTGCCCGGCTTCCGTCCTGGCAAGGTGCCGGCCCGGATCATCGAGCAGCGCTTCGGCCGCGCGGTGGTTCTCGAGGAGACCCTGAACGACGCGCTGCCCAAGCTGTACGGCCAGGCCGTTGACGAGACCGATGTTTTCCCGGTCAGCCAGCCGGAGATCGAGGTCACCAAGATCGAGGACGGCGAGCAGGTCGAGTTCACCGCCGAGGTGGACATCCGCCCCGCCTTCGACATTCCGGACTACCAGGGCGCCGAGGTCGTGGTCGACCCGGCCGAGGCGACCGACGAGGACATCACCGCGCAGCTCGAGGCCCTGCGCCAGCGCTTCGCGACGCTGACCGGCGTGGAGCGGCCGGCTCAGAACGGCGACTACGTCGTGATGGACCTGCGCGCCGAGATCGACGGCCGCAACCTGGACGAGCAGCAGGCCGCCGACGTGTCGTACGAGGTCGGCGCGGGCTCGGTCCTGCAGGGCCTGGACGACGCGCTGCAGGGCATGGCCGCCGGCGACGAGAAGACCTTCCGCACCACGCTCGTCGGCGGTGAGAACGCCGGCGAGGAGGCCGACGTGATCATCAACGTCAAGTCGGTGAAGGAGAAGGTGCTGCCCGAGCTGGACGACGAGTTCGCGCAGCTCGCCAGCGAGTTCGACACGCTCGACGAGCTCAAGGACAGCATCCGTGAGCAGGTCCGCCGCAACAAGCTGGTGGACCAGGTCGTGCAGAGCCGCGAGAAGGCGCTCGACGCGCTGCTCGAGAAGATCGACATCCCGCTGCCCGAGAGCGCGCTCCAGGCGGAGGTCGACGCCCGTAAGCACAACCTCGAGCACCAGGTCGCCGAGAGCGGCCTGAGCCGCGAGGCGTACCTCCGCCTCCAGCAGACCACCGAGGAGGAGCTGTTCGCCGAGTACGAGGCGAACGCGGCAAAGGCGCTCAAGTCCGGCTTCGTGCTTGACAAGATCGTCAAGGCGGAGGAGATCGGTGTCAGTGAGCAGGAGCTGACCGACTTCGTGGTGCGTCGCGCCATGCAGATGGGCGTCGCGCCGAACACGCTGGCCCAGCACCTCGCCGACAACAACCAGCTCCCGCTGGCGATGATGGAGATCGTGCGGGAGAAGGCCAAGACCCTCATCGGCGACGCGGCCAAGGTGACCGACACTGCGGGCAACGAGGTGGACATCAAGGCCATCTACGCCGAGCTCAACCCCGAGCAGGAGGCCGTGGGCGTGGAGGAGGCGGGCGCAGGGGAGCCCGCCGACGAGGCCAAGGAAAGCTGATTCCCGAGCCTGTCGCCTGACTCTGCCGCCGGTCGGCCGAGAGGCCGGCCGGTTCGGCGGTAACGGTGAAACCCCCGTCGCACTCGGGTGCGCCGGGGGTTTCCGGTTATATTCGGGCAAATCCCTGCAAATTTGTTTCTTACCGCGTGTCGGGGAGCGATCGTACGCCTGTGATCCGCGTGCCCCTGACCGCGCGGCCAGGGGCGGGAAACACGGACGATGCGGCGCGGGGGCGCGTCGGCGGCCGGGCATGCGCCGTCAGCGAACAGTACGGCGCACGGGCATGACCTGTCTGCGTCGCGCGTTAAGGTCACAAGCAAAGCCAATCGATTACGACGCATCGGAAGGTGACGCTGTGACCAGCCCGCCGACCTTCTTCCCGACCGGTGGTTCCGGCTTCGAGGCCCGGAGCCCGGAGGGTGGCCCCTCCCGCCTCGAGGACCAGCTCTACCAGCGCCTGCTGCGCGAGCGGATCGTGGTGCTCGGCACCCAGGTCAACGACGAGGTGGCCAACCGGCTGGCCGCTGAGCTCCTGCTCCTCGCCGCCGATGACCCTGACCGCGACATCTGGATGTACATCAACTCCCCCGGTGGCTCGGTGACCGCGGGCATGGCGATTTACGACATGATGGAGTACGTGCCGAACGACGTCTGCACGGTCGCCATGGGTCTGGCCGCCTCCATGGGGCAGTTCCTGCTCTGTGCCGGCGCCCGCGGCAAGCGGTACGCGCTTCCGCACGCCCGGATCATGATGCACCAGCCGTCGGGCGGCATCGGCGGCACCGCGGCCGACATCGCGATCCAGGCAGAGCAGATGCTCTACGTGAAGAAGACGCTCGCGGAGCGGATCGCTTTCCACACCGGCCAGCCGCTCGACCAGATCGAGCGCGACTCCGACCGGGACCGCTGGTTCACGGCCGAGGAGGCCAAGGACTACGGCTTCATCGACCACGTGGTGCGCAGCGCCCGCCAGGTGCCCTCCGAGGGCGCCGTCTCGTGACTGGAGCTTCCCAGATGAGTGAGCTGATCCGGCCGGGTGACATCAACGGCCGCTACGTCCTTCCCTCCTTCGTCGAGCGCACGTCGTACGGCGTCAAGGAGATGAATCCCTACAACAAGCTGTTCGAGGACCGCATCATCTTCCTCGGCGTCCAGATCGACGACGCTTCGGCGAACGACGTGATGGCGCAGCTGCTGACGCTGGAGTCGCTGGACCCGGACCGCGACATCAGCATGTACATCAACTCGCCGGGCGGTTCGTTCACCGCGATGACCGCGATCTACGACACCATGCAGTTCGTCCGGCCCGAGATCCAGACGGTCTGCCTGGGGCAGGCGGCCTCGGCCGCGGCGGTCCTGCTGGCCGGCGGCACGCCGGGCAAGCGGTTCGCGCTGCCGAACGCCCGCGTGCTGATCCACCAGCCCTACACCGAGGGCGGTGGCCAGGGCAGTGACATCGAGATCCAGGCTCGTGAGATCCTGCGGATGAGGTCGCTGCTCGAGGAGATCGTCGCGAAGCACTCGGGCAAGTCGGCCGACGAGGTCCGCAAGGACATCGAGCGCGACAAGATCCTCAGCGCCGAGGAGGCGAAGGCGTACGGGCTGGTGGACGACATCATCCCGTCACGGAAGAAGCGCGCGGCGGCGGTCGCCGCTTCCTGAGGGAGCTGCCGCACCGGAACAGTGCCCATTTGGGCACGTTCCGGTGCGACTCACCGCTAGGGGGCTCACTGAGGGCCCGAGAGACGGTAACGTCGAAACCTGAGCGGGATGACGTTTTCGCACCGGATCGCGATCACCGGATCATGAGTCCGGATCGTGAACAGGGTGCGGACGGAAGCGACCGCGGCGGCAGGGGCGGTCCCACGCAAAGGAGTATCTGGGGTGGCACGCATCGGCGACGGGGGAGACCTGCTGAAGTGCTCGTTCTGCGGCAAGAGCCAGAAGCAGGTCAAGAAGCTCATCGCCGGACCAGGCGTCTACATCTGCGATGAGTGCATCGATCTCTGCAACGAGATCATCGAGGAGGAGCTGTCGGAGTCCTCCGAGCTCAAGTGGGACAACCTCCCCAAGCCGCGCGAGATCTACGAGTTCCTCGACGCGTACGTCATCGGCCAGGACAAGGCGAAGAAGGCGCTGTCGGTGGCGGTCTACAACCACTACAAGCGCGTCCAGTCGGGGGAGCGGGGCCGTGACGACGGCCTGGAGCTGGCCAAGTCCAACATCCTGCTGCTCGGCCCCACCGGGTCGGGCAAGACGCTGCTGGCGCAGACCCTCGCCAAGATGCTCAACGTGCCGTTCGCCATCGCGGACGCGACCGCGCTGACCGAGGCCGGCTACGTCGGCGAGGACGTGGAGAACATCCTCCTCAAGCTGATCCAGGCCGCCGACTACGACGTCAAGAAGGCCGAGACCGGCATCATCTACATCGACGAGGTCGACAAGATCGCCCGTAAGAGCGAGAACCCGTCGATCACCCGAGACGTGTCGGGTGAGGGCGTGCAGCAGGCCCTGCTGAAGATCCTGGAGGGGACCACGGCGAGCGTGCCCCCGCAGGGCGGGCGCAAGCACCCCCACCAGGAGTTCATCCAGATCGACACCACGAACGTGCTGTTCATCTGCGGCGGCGCCTTCGCCGGCCTGGAGAAGATCATCGAGTCGCGGGTCGGCAGGAAGGGCATCGGCTTCAACGCGATCATCCACTCGAAGGAGGAGATGGACTCCTCCGACATCTTCTCCGACGTCATGCCGGAAGACCTCCTGAAGTTCGGCATGATTCCCGAGTTCGTCGGCCGGCTCCCGGTGATCACCTCGGTGCACAACCTCGACAGGGACGCGCTGATCCAGATCCTCACCGAGCCGCGCAACGCGCTTGTCAAGCAGTACCGGCGCCTGCTCGAACTGGACAACGTCGAGCTGGAGTTCTCCGACGACGCGCTTGAGGCCATCGCCGACCAGGCCATCCTGCGCGGCACCGGTGCCCGCGGCCTGCGCGCCATCATGGAGGAGGTCCTCCAGTCGGTGATGTACGAGGTGCCCTCCCGTCAGGACGTGGCCCGCGTCGTCATCACCCGCGAGGCCGTGCTTGAGCACGTGAATCCGACCCTGGTGCCACGCGACCAGCTGCAGGCCAAGCAGCAGCGGACCCCGAGGGAGAAGTCGGCCTGACGCGGGCCTTCGCCGGCAGGTTGTCCACAGGGCGTGCGGCGACGGCTCGGGCGGCGGCCGGACGTCCCTAGAATTGGGCAGCGTGACTACGTCTGAGCTGCCCACCCAGTACGCCCCCGCCGATGTCGAGACCCGGAGCTACGAGCGCTGGGTATCCGCGGGCTACTTCGCCGCGGACCCGGGCAGCGGGCGCGAGCCGTACAGCATTGTGCTCCCCCCGCCCAACGTGACCGGGTCGCTCCACGTGGGCCACGCGCTCGACCACTCGATCCAGGACGCGCTGACCCGGCGGGCCCGGATGCGGGGCATGGAGACGCTGTGGCTGCCCGGCATGGACCACGCCGGCATCGCCACGCAGAACGTCGTGGAACGCGAGATCGCCAAGGAAGGCCTGTCCCGCCACGACTTCGGCCGTGAGGCGTTCGTCGAGCGCGTCTGGCAGTGGAAGGAGGAGTCCGGCGGCCGGATCCTCGGCCAGATGAAGAAGCTCGGCGACGGCGTGGACTGGTCCCGCGAGCGTTTCACGATGGACGAGGGGCTCTCCCGGGCCGTCCAGACGATCTTCAAGAAGCTGTTCGACGACGGGCTCATCTACCGCGCCGAGCGGATCATCAACTGGTGCCCCCGCTGCCTGACCGCCCTGTCCGACATCGAGGTCGAGCACAGCGAGGATGACGGAGAACTCGTCTCGATCCGGTACGGCTCGGGCGACGAGGAGATCATCGTCGCCACCACCCGCGCGGAGACCATGTTGGGCGACACCGCGGTCGCCGTCCATCCCGCCGACGAGCGTTACGCGCACCTGGTCGGCAAGTACGTCGAGGTCCCGCTCACCGGGCGGCGCATCCCGATCGTCGCGGACGAGCACGTCGACCCCTCCTTCGGCACCGGAGCGGTCAAGGTCACCCCCGCGCACGACCCGAACGACTTCGAGATCGGGCGCCGCCACTCGCTGGAGTCGCTCGTCGTCCTGGACGAGCGCGGCGTCATCACCGCCCACGGGCCCTTCCAGGGCCTCGACCGGTTCGAGGCGCGGCCCGCCGTGGTCGCCGCGCTGCGCGAGCAGGGCCGCATCGTCACCGAGAAGCGGCCGTACGTGCACTCCGTCGGGCACTGCTCCCGCTGTAAGACCGTGGTCGAGCCGCGACTGTCGCTGCAGTGGTTCGTCAACGTCACGCCGCTGGCCAAGGCCGCCGGCGACGCGGTGCGTGACGGCCGCACCCGCATCCACCCGCCGGAGCTGGCCAAGCGCTACTTCGACTGGGTCGACGACATGCACGACTGGTGCATCTCCCGCCAGCTGTGGTGGGGACACCGGATCCCCGTGTGGTACGGCCCGGACGGCGACATGGTCTGCGTGGGGCCTGACGAGGAGCCGCCGGCCGGTTACGAGCAGGACCAGGACGTCCTCGACACATGGTTCTCCTCCGGCCTGTGGCCGTTCTCCACATTGGGCTGGCCCGACGCCACGCCCGATCTGGCCCGCTTCTATCCGACGACCGTGCTCGTCACCGGCTACGACATCCTGTTCTTCTGGGTCGCCCGGATGATGATGTTCGGGTTGTACGCGATGGACGGCCAGCCGCCGTTCCGCACAGTGGCGCTGCACGGCATGGTGCGTGACCAGTTCGGCAAGAAGATGTCGAAGTCGTTCGGCAACGTCGTCGACCCGCTCGACTGGATCGAGCGGTACGGCGCGGACGCCACGCGCTTCACGCTCCTGCGCGGTGCCAACCCGGGTTCCGACGTGGCGATCAGCGAGGACTGGGCGGCCGGATCCCGCAACTTCTGCAACAAGATCTGGAACGCCACCCGCTTCGCCTTGATGAACGGCGCCGTCTCCGACGGCCTGCCCGAGGAACTCACCGCGGCCGACAGGTGGATCCTGTCGCGGCTGCAGGAGGTCGTCACGGGTGTCGACGCGGCCTTCGAGGAGTTCGAGTTCGCCAAGGCGTCCGACACCCTCTACCACTTCGCCTGGGACGAGGTCTTCGACTGGTACGTCGAGCTGGCCAAGGTCCAGTTCGCCGAGGGCGGCGCGGTGGCGGAGAACACCAAGCGGGTGCTGGGGCATGTGCTCGACGCACTGCTCCGGCTGCTCCACCCGCTCGTGCCGTTCGTGACGGAGGAGCTGTGGCGGGCCTTGACCGGTGGGGAGTCGATCGTGGTCGCTCCCTGGCCCGCGGCCTCGCCCGGACTGCTCGACCCCGCGGCCGAGCAGGAGATCGGCTCACTGCAGAACCTCGTGACGGAGGTGCGCAGGTTCCGCTCGGACCAGGGCCTGAAGCCCGGCCAGCGGGTGGCCGCACGGCTGTCCCTGTCCGGTACGGCTCTCGCCGCCCACGAAGACGCGATCCGCGTCCTGCTGCGCCTGGACGCACCGGCGGACACCTTCAACCCGACAGCCCGGCTCACCGTCGGCACGGTGCTCGTGGAGATCGACACAGCCGGAGCCATCGACGTCGTCGCCGAGCGGAAGCGGCTGGAGAAGGACCTGGCCGCGGCGCGCAAGGAGCAGGCGCAGGTCACGGCGAAGCTCGGCAACGAGCAGTTCATGGCCAAGGCACCTGAGGACGTCGTGGCGAAGGTGCGCCGGCGGGCCGAGCAGGCCGCCGAGGACATCTCCCGCCTCGAAGCCCAGCTCGCAGCCCTGCCGGCCTAGGCCGTCGTCCTGTGCGCCCTCGTCACGACGAGGGCGCACAGGCATCCGGAAGCTTTGTGGCGGCAGAGGTTTGAGGGCCCTGAAGACAGGGCAGGACCACAAAGTTGCCCAAGTTGTGCGCAGCCCCTCCGGACGGGTGCTAGTCTTTCTGCACGCGCTGAGGACCGGCGAGCCTGAACCCCCCTCCGGGGATCGGCTGCTAGGCTCTCAGCCACTCCCTCTCATCGGACCCGATCTTGGGATGCTCCGTCGCGATTCGACGGGCTTTCGGGGATCAGGTAAGTTAGAGGGGTTGCCCTGGAAACGGGGCGGCCGAAATTCTCGGCGAAAAACGGAATTCGAAGCAAATCGAATTGATTTGACAAGAATAACGGGACTCGCCAGAATAAAGGTAGAACGAACGGTGAAACGCCCCGGAGCGTGGGACCTTCTCGGAGGTTTCGGGTGATGGTGGTCGCGTCCGTTTCTTGAGAACTCAACAGTGTGCTAAAAGCCAGTGCATGAATCATGCATGACCCCGTCGACCGGTGCTTGGCATCGGTGACGGATTCCTTTGACGGCATCCTTCTTTAGCTGGGGGGTGTCGGCCAGGGAGATTTCTTCAAGCATTGTTTGGAGAGTTTGATCCTGGC
>NZ_JBEYWW010000054.1:0-48786 GCF_040644635.1 Microbispora sp. NPDC046933
CCCCTCCGCCCGCCGGGGCGAACCCGCCCGCCGCCCTCCCCGGTGCCAGGCACCGGGGACGGCGGTGGTCAGTTGGCCGGTTCGCCGGCGGGTGCGGGGAGCGTGACGCCGAGCCTGGCGGGGGTGCCGAAGTTGGGGGTGCCGTCAGGGTTCCAGGTGAACTTCTGGGCGCGGGTGCTGCGGTTCATGTCGCAGCCACCGCCGGCGGAGTCGTTGGCGTGGTAGACGATCCAGTCCTCGGTGCCGTCGGGGGACTTGAAGAAGCCGTTGTGGCCCGGGGCGAACACGCCGTTCGCGTCGTTGCGCTGGAAGACCGGGTTGGGCGACTTGGTCCAGTGGGCGGGGTTGAGCGGGTCGGATCCGGTGAGGGTGAGCATGCCGAGCTTGTAGTCGGGGCCCCAGCAGGCGCTGGCGGAGTAGATG
This sequence comes from Microbispora sp. NPDC046933, assembly GCF_040644635.1. Taxonomy (NCBI): domain Bacteria; kingdom Bacillati; phylum Actinomycetota; class Actinomycetes; order Streptosporangiales; family Streptosporangiaceae; genus Microbispora; species Microbispora sp. NPDC046933. The sequence goes on from NZ_JBEYWW010000054.1 coordinate 424, forward strand.
ACGAAGGTCTTGCCGTTGTGGTAGAGCGGCTCGGGGCCTTCGGCGACGGGGAAGGTCTGTCTCTCCCAGGCGAGGGTGGGGCCGGTGAGCTTCACCATTGGGCCGCTGGTGGTCCAGGGGTTGCCGAGCGCCTGGATGAACAGGCTCTGGCCGCCGTTCTGGTAGGTGCCCATGAGGTAGAGCCGGCCGCCGTGCTGCAGGATGCTGGCGTCCAGGGCCCAGACATTGCCGAGGTCGGCCTTGAAGTGGTAGGGGCCCATGGGGTCGGTGCCGTCGCTTTCCAGCACGTGCAGGCGCTGGGTCGGGTTGTAGTCGCCGACGTTCTGGCCGGCGACGTAGTACATGTACCAGCGCCTGCCGTTGGGGCCGTCGAGCAGGTGGAACTCCGGGGCCCACATGTTGCAGCAGCCGTTCGGCAGGCCGGACAGGTTGAACACCGTGGTGTCCGGCGCGTTCTTCAGACCCGCGAGCGTACGGGACCGCCGCATGGTGATGGTGGAGTTCCAGGTGGTGGTCGCCAGGTAGTAGTAGCCGTTGTGGTAGGTCAGCCACGGGTCGGGGCCGTGTTGCTTGAGCGGGTTGGTGAAGGTGTTGCGAGGTCCCGTAGGTGAGGAGGGGGAAGGCGAAGGCGAGGGGGAGGCTGAAGGAGACGATCCCGGCGTTCCGGTGCAGGGCACGCCGTTCAGTGAGAAGGACACGGGGTTGGGGTTGGCGCCGTTCCAGGAGCCGTTGAACCCGAAGGACGTGTTTCCGCCGGAGGGGATCGCGGCGTTGTATCCGGCGTCGACGGCGGTCACGTTGCCGCCGGCCTGGGTCACGGTGGCGTTCCACGCCTGGGTCACCTGCTGACCCGCCCCGAAGGACCAGGTCAGTCGCCAGCCGTTGACTGCGTCACCGACGTTGTGGATCGTCACGTTGGCGCCGAAGCCGCCCTGCCACTGGTTGGTGACGGTGTAGTCGACACGGCAGCCGACGGCCGCCTGCGCCTCGTCGACGCCGACCGGCAGGACGGCGGCCAGGACGGCGGCCAGAGACGTGGCGAGGTAGGCCCGGGAGGGGGAGATTTTCATGGAGAGCTCTCCTGCTTGTCAGTAGACGAACGGCCAGCCGGCCGAGTCGTAGCCGATCTTGTTGATGCCGAGCAGGGCCGCGCCGTTGTCGGCGTAGTAGTGGTAGAAGAGCACGTCACCGTCGCCGTCGTTGATGACCGCCTGGTGACCGGGGCCGTGGATGCCGCCATGGCCGGCGAGCACCTGCGTGCCCCCGCCGGACGTCATCGCCACGCCGTTGCGGTCCACGTACGGACCGGTCACGCTCGACGAGCGGCCGACCATGATCCGATAGGTGCTGGAAGCGCCCCTGCAGCACATGTCGAAGGAGGCCCACAGGTAGTAGTAGCCGCCGTGCTTGAAGATGAACGGCGCTTCGATCGCCGTGCTGCCCGGACGCTGCGCGATGCTCCGGACGGTGTTGTCGAGTCGCTTGCCGGTGGCCGGGTCGAGTTGGATGAGCTTGATGCCGCTCCAGAACGAGCCGAAGGACAGCCACCATCTGCCCTGGTCGTCGATGACGAGGTTGGGGTCGATCGCGTTGTAGCCGCTGGACGAGTTGGTCGAGATGATCATCCCTTCGTTCGTCCACGAGCCGGAGGCGCCGCTGGTGCTGGTCGCCAGGAAGATCGCGGAGTTGCTCGACCCGAAGGACGAGGCCGAGTAGTACAGGTAGTACCTGCCGTTGTGGTACGAGATGTCCGGCGCCCACAGGTTCCTGCTGCCACCGGTGTAGGAGGTGGTCCACGGCGCGCCGCCGGGGAAGACCACTCCGGCGTTACGCCAGGCCGTCCGGTCGGGGGACGTCTTGAGGACGATGTTGTCGCCGGTGTGGGCCAGGAGGTAACCCCCGTCGGGACGCTTCGCCACGCTGGGGTCGTGGACCCCGGTGTCGCCGGTCACGCGTCCGGGGTTGGGATAGGACCCCGGCGGGGTCGTGGGCCCACCCGACGGTGCAGAGGGACTGGGAGAGACGGGCGGTGAAGGCGGAAGCGACGGGCTGGGACTCGCGCTCGGCGAGCCGGGAGCGCCGGTGCACGGCACGCCGTTCAGCGAGAAAGAGACCGGGTTGGGATTGGCGCCGTTCCAGGAGCCGTTGAACCCGAAGGACGTGTTTCCGCCGGAGGGGATCGCGGCGTTGTATCCGGCGTCGACGGCGGTCACGTTGCCGCCGGCCTGGGTCACGGTGGCGTTCCACGCCTGGGTCACCTGCTGACCCGCCCCGAAGGACCAGGTCAGCCGCCAGCCGTTGACCGCGTCACCGACGTTGTGGATCGTCACGTTGGCGCCGAAGCCGCCCTGCCACTGGTTCGTGACCGCGTAGTCGACACGGCAGGAGACCGCGGCCATGGCCGGCGCCTGTGCGGCCATCGCCCCGGCGACCGCCGGCACAAGAACGCCGGCGAGGGCCGCGACTCGTGCGGCCCATCTGGTTGAACGTTGCATAACCAACCCCATTCGAGTCGGTGCTTGAAGGGATTCAGACGGTAAGAAGGGGCGACTCGTGCCGTCAACGAAACGCAGAAAGGGCTCAATGTTATAGCTAACATCCTTGGGCAACGCCACAGCTCAAAAGGGTGTTGATCTTCACTGAATGGCATTGAAAGTTTCAGGGAGCACGTCGTCCGGCCAGCTTGCCTAAACTTTTCGAAGCAATATCGAAATTTTCTAGACCGCAGGAGTTGTCCGAGTCGATGCCAAAGTCGTCCGGCCCACTCTTGATGGCCGGGGTGAGATGGGTCGCTTGCCGGGCGCGCCGGTCGGGAGGCGGGGGCCTGGACTTTCGGGCCGGCGAGCCGCGCCTCACCAGGGGGAGGGCCCCTCGATCCGCCGCGGGAGTTGTCCGTCTCCGGGCATGGTTCAACCGCGTGTGCGAACCTGTTCGAAACCTTGACGCGACATCCCTGCGGGGTTCATAGTGATGCCTGCCGCATCGCTCAAGTCGTAGCGATTCACTCCTGGAGGTCGACGACCGTCCTGCGTGCTTGATTCTGTTAGCGTTAACATTAAGTCGGCAAAAATGGATGTGATCGGCCATGTGCTTTCACATCCCGCGACTCGATGCTCGGCACAATGCGTGCCGGGCCTGTTTGGCATTCATCCCGCGGAAACGCCCGGGTTCACAATAATGTTCACGGGGGAGCTTGCCGGGGCCTCGACGGCTGCCGCGTCCCTGTCCTGTGCCATCTGCGCCCAGCGCCCCTTGCGTCGCCGCGCGGAGTGCCACCCCGGGTCGCTGCTCCACCGGCTTGTGCCGGTGGCGATGAGCCGGGCCGGGGCGTGTGCCCCGTCAGCAGCCCCGGCAGGCCCTGCCGGGGCTTTGACGTGACCGGGGCCGCTCCGGGCGCCGCCTGGACGGTGGAGGATGGCCCGGCAGCAGCAGCGGCGGTGGCCATGGGGTGAGCGTGGGGTGAGCGTGGGGTGAGCGTGGGGTGAGCGGCGTCAACGGCACGGCGGTGAGCGCCGACACGGCCCCTCGGCGGCGCGGGGAACCCGCCCGCATGCTCACAGATCTCGTGGATGCAATGGGAAAACCGTAGATTATGTCGCTGCTGCGGCGGGAGAGAGGTATTCAGGCTGGAATGTGCGAGAGGTAAGGTGAAGCTCTGTGACGACGTTTCGGATCAGCGAGGCCGCCGCGTTGCTCGGAGTCAGCTCCGACACCGTCCGCCGGTGGGTGGACGCGGGCCGGCTGGCCGCGGTGCGGGACGAGCACGGCCACCGGCAGGTCAGCGGGGCCGACCTGGCGGCCTTCGCCCGCGGACAGGTCGAGTCGACCGGCGACGGGCGGCGGTCCTCGGCGCGCAACCGCTTTCGCGGGATCGTCACCGAGGTCATCAAGGACTCGGTGATGGCTCAGGTGGAGATCGCCGCCGGGCCGTTCCGGGTGGTGTCGCTGATGAGCCGGCAGGCCGCCGACGAGCTGGGTCTGGAGGCAGGGGTGGTGGCGGTCGCCGTGATCAAGTCCACCAACGTCGTCGTCGAGATTCCCGGCCACGAGCGCGTGGCCACTACCCCGTGAGGAGCTCCCCTTGGTGTTCAGGCGCCTTTCGCGATGGGCGATCGCGGTGCCCGTCGCGCTGGCGATCGCCGGGCTGTCCGGTTGCGGCTCCGGTGAACCGGCCGCGTCCACGTCTTCCGCTCCCGCCTCGACGCCGGCCGGCGGCGGGGCGAAGGAGGTGACGGTGTTCGCGGCCGCGTCGTTGACCGAGACGTTCACCGAGCTCGGGAAGACCTTCGAGACATCTCACCCGGGTACGGCGGTGAAGTTCAACTTCGGTTCCAGCGCGACGCTGGCCCAGCAGATCGTCCAGGGGGCTCCGGCCGATGTGTTCGCCGCGGCCAGTCCGGCCACGATGAAGACCGTCACGGATGCGTCGCTGGCGAGCGGGCCGACCACCTTCGTGCGCAACAAGCTGGAGATCGCCGTGCCGAAGGACAACCCGGCCAAGGTGGACGAGCTGAAGGACCTGACCGATCCCTCGGTGAAGGTGGCGTTGTGCGCCGAACAGGTGCCGTGCGGGGCGGCGGCCGTCAAGGCGCTGGACGCGGCCGGGCTGAAGGTCACGCCGGTCACGTTGGAGCAGGACGTCAAGGCCACGCTGACCAAGGTCGAGCTGGGAGAGGTGGACGCCGCCCTGGTCTACACGACCGACGTGATCGCCGCGGCGGGCAAGGTGCGGGGCGTCGCGTTCCCCGAGGCGGACAAAGCGATCAACGACTACCCGATCGCGACCCTGTCGAAGGCTCCCGCCGGTGACCTGGCCAAGCAGTTCGTCGATCTCGTGCTGTCGCAGCAGGGCAAGGACGTGCTGACCAAGGCCGGCTTCGAGGCACCCTGACCCGGATGACCTCTGCGCACGCGCGGCGTCCCAGCCGCTCGGACACATCTGGCAGCGGTGCGGCCGGCCACCCGGCCGCCCGCCGTGGGGTCTCCGGTCGTCTGCCGTGGATGCTGGTGCTGCCGGCCGTGGCGGGGCTGGCCTTCCTGGTGCTGCCGCTGGCCGGGCTGCTGATCCGGGCACCCTGGTCCACGCTGCTCCGGCGGCTGGCCGAGCCGCAGGTGCTGGAGGCATTGCGGCTGTCGCTGCTGTGCGCCACCGCCGCCACGGCCATCTGTCTGCTGTTCGGGGTGCCGCTGGCCTGGCTGCTGGCCCGGGTGGAGTTCCCGGGCAGGCGGGTGGTGCGGGCCCTGGTGACCGTGCCGCTGGTGCTGCCGCCGGTGGTGGGCGGGGTGGCGCTGCTGCTGGTGCTGGGGCGGCGCGGGCTGATCGGCCAGTGGCTGGAGTCCGCCTTCGGGATCACGCTGCCCTTCACGACCATCGGAGTGATCGTCGCCGAGGCGTTCGTGGCCATGCCGTTCCTGGTGATCAGCGTGGAGGGGGCGCTGCGCGGCGCGGACCAGCGGTTCGAGGAGGCCGCCGCCACGCTGGGCGCCTCCCGCTGGACCGTGTTCCGGCGGGTCACCTTGCCGCTCATCATGCCCGGCGTCGTGGCCGGAGCGGTGCTGTGCTGGGCACGGGCGCTCGGTGAGTTCGGCGCCACCATCACCTTCGCCGGCAACTTCCCCGGCACCACGCGCACCATGCCGCTGGCCGTCTATCTGGCGCTGGAGACCGAGCCGGAAGCGGCCATCGTGCTCAGCCTGGTCCTGCTGGCCGTCTCGGTGGTCATCCTGGCCAGCCTGCGCGATCGGTGGGTGAGCAGCCCGTGACCTCCGACGGCCTGCGGGCGACCCTGGTCGTCCACCGACCCGCGTTCACCCTGGACATCACGCTCGACGTCGCACCCGGCGAGGTCGTCGCACTGCTCGGGCCGAACGGCGCGGGCAAGACCACCGCGCTGCGCGCCCTGGCCGGGCTGACCGCGATGTCCGGCGGGCACATCAGCCTGGACGGCCGGCCGCTGCACCACCTGGCCCCCGAGCAGCGCCCGGTCGGCATGGTCTTCCAGGACTACCTGCTCTTCCCGCACCTGTCCGCGCTCGACAACGTCGCCTTCGGGCCGCGCTGCCAGGGCGTCTCCAAGGCCGAGGCGCGCCGCGTCGCCGCGACCCTGCTGGAACGCGTCGGCCTGGCCGACCGGGCGGCGGCCAAGCCTCGTCAGCTGTCCGGCGGGCAGGCACAGCGCGTCGCCCTCGCCCGGGCGCTGGCCGTACGGCCCCGGCTGATGCTGCTGGACGAGCCGCTGGCCGCGCTGGACGCGCACACCCGGCTGGAGATCCGCTCCCAGCTCCGCCGCCACCTGGCCGACTTCGACGGCGCCACCGTGCTGGTCACCCACGACCCGCTCGACGCGATGGTGCTGGCCGACCGGCTGATCGTCGTCGAGTCCGGCGCCATCGTCCAGCAGGGCACCCCCGCCGACGTCGCCCGCCGCCCGCGCACCGACTACGTCGCCCGCCTCGTCGGGCTCAACCTCTACCGGGGGATCGGCGCCGGGGCCCGGGTCACGCTGGGCGAGCTGTCGTTCAGCACGATCGAGCAGTTCGACGGGCCCGCGTTCGTGGCCTTCTCGCCCGCCGCCGTGGCCCTCTACCGCACCCGCCCCGACGGCAGCCCCCGCAACCTCTGGCAGGCCACGATCGGCGGCATCGAACGGCACGGTGACAACGTCCGCGTCCACCTCGACGGCCCGATCACCGCCTTCGCCGACATCACCCCCGCCGCCCTGGCCGACCTCGATCTGAGCCCGGGTCAGCAGATCTGGGCCTCGGTCAAGGCCACCGAGACCCACGCCTACCCGGCATGAGCAGGTCCCGCGCGGACGACCGCCTCCGGGTCAGTACACGTCGCGTACGTAGCGCTTGGCCGCGGCGAGTCGCTTGACGTAGGCGGCGGCGTCCTCCGGGGTCAGGCCGCCGTGGTGGGCCACGATGTCACGTAACGCCTGGTCGACGTCCTTGGCCATCCGGCCGGCGTCGCCGCACACGTACACATGGGCGCCCTCCCGCAGCCAGGCCCACAGCTGGACGCCGTGTTCACGCATGCGGTCCTGGACATAGATCTTGGCGCGCTGGTCGCGGGAGAAGGCGAGGTCGAGCCGGGTGAGCAGCCCGTCGTCACAGAGCGCCGTCAGCTCGTCGCGGTAGTAGAAGTCGGTGGCGCGGCGCTGTTCGCCGAAGAAGAGCCAGTTGCGGCCGCGGTGGCCCAGGGCGCGGCGCTCGTCGAGGAAGCCGAGAAAGGGGGCGACGCCGGTGCCGGGACCGATCATGATCATCGGGGTGGCGGGGTCGGATGGCGGCCGGAAGTGCGTGGTGGGCTGGACGTAGACGGGAACGGAGGAGTCCTGCGGGTTGTCGGCCAGGTACGCCGAGCAGGCGCCGCTCCGCATGACGCCGCGCGTGTTGGCGAAACGGACCACCGAGACGGTCAGGCGTATCCGCTCGGGACTGGTCAGGGGGCTGGAGGAAATGGAGTACAGCCGCGGCTGCAGCCTTCTGAACACGCCGGCCCACTCCTGCGCCGTGGCGCGGACCGGCAGGTAGGCGACGACGTCGATGGCCTGGCGGCCCCACACCCATTTGTCCAGCTCGCCCTTGTTGCCGGGACGGAGGATGCGGGCCAGATCACGGTCGTGGGTGCGTTCGGCGACGAACTTCAGCAGGTCGGGGCTGATTCTGGTGATGTCGAGGTGGCGGTGCAGGGCCTGCCCGAAGGGCACGATGCCGAGGCCGGGGAGTTCGACGTCCTCGGCCGGGCTGAGGCCGGTCACGGCCAGCCATTCCATGACCAGGTCGGCCGCGTTGACCGGCACCACGCCGAGGGCGTCTCCGGCCTGGTAGGTCAGTTCGCCGCCGGTGTCGACGGTGAACTGGCGCACCTCCTTCGTGGAGCCGGGCAGGCTGAGCAGCCGGTTGCCGGAGAGTCTCGCGGTGAAAGGGGAGGTTTTGCCGTATCGGACGGGGGAGGCGGACGGCTCGGCGAGCACGGCCGCGGCGGGTCGGGGCTCGCTCACCGCGGGTCCGGGCTCGCCCACCGTGGGTCCGGGCTCGCCCGCGGCGGAGGCGGGCGCGGCGGTGCCGGACAGGGCGTCGAGGACCTGTGCGAGCCAGCCCAGGGCACGCTCGTGCTCGTCGGGCTCGCAGTCCACCCGCGGAACCAGGCGTACGGCGCCGAGCTCCGCCAGACGCAGGTCGAGCCGGCGCCCGTGCCCGCAGAAGTCGTCGTAGCTGGAGTCGCCGAAGGCGAGCACGGCGTAGCGCACCCCGTCCAGCCGGGGCGCCCCGGCGTCGGAGAGGGCTTCCCAGAAGGTCGTGCCGTTGTCCGGAGCGTCCCCGTCGCCGAACGTGCTGGAGATGACGAGCACGTCCGCGTTCGCCGGTAACGCGGCCGGTCCGCAGTCGGCCATGCTGACCAGCCGGGCGCTGCGGCCGGCCTCGGCGAGGCGGCGGGCGCCGGCCGAGGCGAACTCCTCGGCGTTGCCGGTCTGCGAGGCCCACAGGATGACGATCTCCCGCGCGGGTTCGCCGGGCGGCGGTCCCGTCATCGGGGCGGGGGAGCGTGAGAAGGCGCCGGCGAGGGCTCCGTTGATCCACAGCGCGTGGTCGGGGTCGACGGGTGCGTGGTCCGGCAGGACGGGGACGTCCGCGCCGGTCAGCGGGGAGAGCGTGAGGCCGGCCAGGAACCCGGACAGGTAACGGCGCTCCCGCGCGCCGAGGTCCGGCGGGGCCTGGTCGGGCAGCCCGAACAGGGCCGACAGAGCCGCCACCGTCGCGGAACGGTCCGGGTCGGGGAGGACCTGCGCGCCCGCGGAGATCTGACCGCCCCGCGCGGGCTCCGCCACCGGAGTCGAGGCGTCGCCGGACGCCTGCGACGAGCCGAGGGAGGCGAGAGCCGGGGCCGGCCTCGGGGCCGCCGCTTCGGTGGCGATTCTGGCGAGGGAGACCGCGCACACCTTCAGCTCGGGCTGGAACGAGATCGGATCCACGGCGTCGCTGGTGACGGCGTTGACACTGAGGTATTCGCCGAACAGGTCGTTCCAGTGGAACGGCGCGAAACAGTTGCCCGGCATGACCCGGTCCGTGACGACGGCGGGCAGGACGGCCCGGCCACGCCGGGAGGAGATCGCCACCATGTCGCCTTCGCCGATCCCGTGCTCGGCGGCGTCCTGCGGGTTGATCTCGACGAACGGCCCGGGGTTGAGCTTGTTGAGCTTGGCGACCTTGCCGGTCTTGGTCAGGGTGTGCCACTGGTGCTGCAGCCGCCCGGTGTTGAGCACGAACGGGAAGTCGTCGTCGGGCAGTTCGGCGGCGGGCAGGTGGGGGCGCGGGAAGAAGACGGCCCGGCCGTCCGGCGTGGCGAAGGCCAGCCGGGGGCTGCCGCCGTCGTCGCCGGTGAGCAGCGAACGGCTGCGGCCGTCGTTGAGGTAGCGGGTCGGATTGCGCTCGCCCGACTCAGGAGCGGCGGGCCACTGCACGGGTGCGCGGCGCAGCCGTTCGTAGCTGACGCCGCGCAGGTCGTAACCGGTGGCCGGGTTCCAGGCCCGCTTGATCTCCTCGAAGATCTCCTCGGCGCTGTCGTACGAGAACGCCTCCTCGAATCCCATCTCGCACGCGATCCGGGCGATGATCCGCCAGTCGGGCAGCGCCTCGCCGACCGGGTCGACGGCCTGCTGGAGCAGAGTGAGATTCCGCTCGGAGTTGATCATCACGCCTTCGGTCTCGGCCCACAGGGCGGCGGGCAGGACCACGTCGGCGTAGGAGTTGGTCTCGGTGGCGGCGAAGACGTCCTGGGTGACGACGAACTCGGCGGCCTCAAGCCCGGCGATGACGGTCTTGCGGTTGGCGACGCTGGCCACGGGGTTGGTGCAGATGATCCAGCACGCCTTGATCTCGCCCTCGGCCATCCGGGAGAACATCTCGATCGTGCCCTGGCCGATGTCGGTGCGCAGCGTGCCGGGCGCGATGCCCCACAGGTCCTCGACGAAACGGCGGTCCTCCTCGACCAGGACCGAGCGCTGGCCGGGCAGGCCGGGCCCCATGTAGCCCATCTCGCGGCCGCCCATCGCGTTCGGCTGGCCGGTCAGGGAGAACGGCCCGCTGCCGGGACGGCAGATCGCGCCCGTGGCCAGGTGCAGGTTGCACAGCGCGTTCGTGTTCCAGGTGCCGTGGGTGCTCTGGTTGAGCCCCATCGTCCAGCAGCTCATCCACTCGCCGGCCTCGCCGATCCACTGGGCGGCCCGGCGCAGGTCGGCCTCGGGTACGCCGGTGAGCTCGGCGACCACCGCCGGCGGGTAGCCACGCAGGAAGTCCGGCATGGCCTCCCAGCCGCGGGTGTGCTCGGCGATGAACTCCTCGTCGACGTGCCCGTTCTTCACCAGCAGGTGCAGCAGGCCGTTCAGCAGGGCCAGGTCCGTGCCCGGCCGGATCCGCAGGAACAGGTCGGCCCTGTCGGCCGTGGCCGTGCGGCGCGGGTCCACCACGATCAGCCTGGCCCCGGCCTTGACCCGGTCCATGAGGCGCAGGAACAGGATGGGATGACAGTCGGCCATGTTCGCGCCGATGACGAAGAACACCTCGGCGCGGTCGAAGTCCTCGTACGAGCCGGGTGGGCCGTCCGAGCCCAGCGACAGTTTGTAACCGCTGCCCGCGCTCGCCATGCACAGCCGCGAGTTCGACTCGATCTGGTTGGTGCCGACGAAGCCCTTGGCCAGCTTGTTCGCCAGGTACTGCGCCTCCAGCGTCATCTGTCCTGACACGTAGAACGCCAGGGCGTCGGGCCCGTGCTCGTCCAGGATCGCGCGCAGCCGCCGGGCGGTCGCCGTGATCGCCCCGTCGACGCTCGTCTCCTCCGGCTCCGCGCCCCTGCGGGGTCTGATGAGCGCCCGCTCCAGCCGGCCGGGGGCTGCGAGCATGTCGGCGCTGGTGGCTCCCTTGGTGCACAGGCGACCGGCGTTGGCCGGATGGCCCTTGTCGCCGCCGACCTTGACGACCCGGCGTCGCCCGTCCGAGCCCCGCGCCACCTCAAGGACGATCCCGCAGCCGACCCCGCAGTAGGAGCAGACGGTCTTCACTCGAGCGTTGGCGTTGTCCGAGCCTGTCGCCGTCATCGGCCCTTCTTCTTCTCCAGGGCCTGGACGCCGTCCCCGAGCAGTGGGCGCGCCGCAGCCGCAGCGGGCAGATCCAACGACGACAACGTAGGAATGGGCCGTTACACGGCTGTCACAGGTGCCGGCGGCCGCCTGTTACATCGAGATCACCGCCGATGCCCGCCTGCCATACATGAGGAGTGCCGCACCCCCAACCCTCCCGCGCCTGAGGGGTACCAGATGGCGATCACGCAGCTCAGCGATGGTTGCCATGAATCATTGTAACGAATACAGTGTTCCGCCATCAGTGGGAGGGATCCGATGAAGGAACAGGCCGGTGACGATCTGCTCGCCGACGCGCCGATCGCCCATGGGGTCTCGGCGCCTTCGGCGCCTCCGGCGTCCGCCTCGATGTCGTCTCCCACGCGCCGTACTCGCGTGCCGGCCGGATCGGCCTGGTGTGCGCGCAACGAGCGTGGAGTGCCGCCCGCGGATGCCGGATCAAACCGGCGCTCCGTCCGGCGGCTCCGGCCGGTCGGAACTCGGCCGCGGAGGAGAGGGCAGCGGGTTCGAACACCCCATCGAGTGCAGGCGGCCCTGGGCGCTCCGCGCGTGCGTGAGACTCGTATAACGAATCGTTACACCGCCGAAACATCGGTATCTACATAATTCATAACACTCATTTAGTGCCGGGCGCGTGCTCCGCGTCTGTGTTGAAGGACCACCATGAAACGAAGCATTGTTACCCTCCTCGGTGCCGTGGGTGCGAGCGCGCTCGCGCTGACCGGCTGCGCCTCGACGGGCGGCGACGGCGACGGCGGCGCGGCGTCGGACGGCGGCGTCACCTACGCGCTCGCCGGCGACCCGGGCCAGCTCAACCCCGTGAAGAACGCGACCGTGGCGGCTCAGAGCCTCGCCGCGTTCGGCTACGAGTCGCTCGTGTCCTTCACCGCCGGCGCCGACCCCCAGGGACTGCTCGCCGAGAAGTGGGAGGAGTCGACCACCGAGGTGCGCTTCACCCTCAAGAACGGCATCGTCTGCGCCGACGGTTCCCCGCTGAAGGCGAGCGACGTCAAGGCGAGCTTCGACTACGCCGGCCTCAAGGAGACCGGATCCCCGTACCGCGGCGTGTACTTCCCGGCCACCGGACTCAAGATCGACGCCGACGACGCGAGCCGCACCGTCACGTTCCACAGTGACACCCCGCAGAGCTTCCTGCTCGCCACGATCGGCCTCATGCCGGTCGTCTGCCACGCGGGCTCGGCCGACCCCGGCAAGCTCGACACCGAGTGGCTCGGCACCGGCCCGTACAAGCTCGTCAAGTCGTCGCCCGGCCAGAGCTACACGCTCCAGCTTCGCCCCGAGTACGCCTGGGGTCCCGGCGGGGTGACCGCCAAGACGCCCGGCCTGCCTTCCACCGTGACCGTGCAGGTCGTCGAGAGCGAGTCGACGATCGCCAACATGCTCCAGTCGGGCGAGGTGAATCTCGGGCTCGTCGCCGGCGACGACCGCGAGCGTCTCGACCCGCTCGGCCTCAACAAGATCGACGTGCCGGCCCGCCCAGGTCTGCTGTTCTTCAACCAGGCCAAGGGGCGCGCGACCCACGACCTCGCCGTGCGCCAGGCGCTCGCCGGCGCCATCGACCGCGACGCGGTCGGCAAGGTGAGCACGGGCGGTCGCGGCACGCCGATGAAGAGCCTCACGACGTCGTACAGCAACGTCTGCAAGACGACCGACATCACTCCGGCGATCACCGCGTTCGACAAGAACGCCGCGGCGGCCGCGCTCGACAAGGCCGGCTGGGTGAAGGGCGCGGACGGCACCCGTGCGAAGGACGGCAAGCCGCTGTCGCTCGTGCTGCTCTATCCCGCGAACTCCGACAAGTCGGCTGTCTCGGGCATCGAACTCATGCAGCAGCAACTGGCCGAGATCGGGGTGAAGGCGACCCCGACGCCGTCGCCGTCGTACACCGACGTCATCTTCCAGGGCGGCGACTGGGACCTGGTGTGGGCTCCCATCTCGACGACCCTGCCGAACACGTGGCAGGGCATCCTCTCGGGTGACTTCCCCCCGAAGGGTGGCAACTGGACGTACAACACCAACAAGGAGTTCTTCGACCTGGCCGCCAAGGCCCAGGACCAGGCCGGCGAGAACAGCTGCGACAGCTGGCAGGCCGCGCAGCAGTCGCTGGTCAAGGACCTCGAAGTGCTGCCGTTCTACGAGGCGACCGAGACCACCTACGGCAACGGCGTCAAGTTCGCTCTGAACTCGAACACGCTCGTCGTGCCCACCAGCCTGCGCGTGTCGTCGAAGTAGCCTGATGACGCACTCGACATCCGCGTCCGGTGGCCGCCGCGGCGGCCACCGGTGGCTCGGCTTCCTTCTGCGCCGCACGGCACGCATGCTCGTCGCGATGTGGGTGATCATCACGGTCGCGTTCCTCGTGCTGCGGATGGCGGGAGGCGATCCCGTCCGTGCCGCGCTCGGCGCGACCGCCGACGCGAGCGTGGTGCAGGCCCGAAGGGAGCAGCTCGGCCTGAACGATCCCCTCATCCTGCAGTACTTCGACTATCTCGCGGGTCTGTTCCGCGGCGATCTCGGCGCCTCGATCATCACGGGCCGCTCCGTCACCGAGCTCGTCTCCTACCGGTTGCCCGCGACGCTCGAACTCGCGGGCATCGCCTTCGTCGTCGTGCTGCTCGTCGCCGTCCCCGTGGGCCTCGCCATCGCGATCATCACCCAGGGCAACGGCCGCCGCGGCGCCGAGACGGTCTTCACGGGGGTCACGGGCTTCATCGCCGCGATCCCCGAATACCTCCTGGGTGTGGTCCTCGTCATCGTCTTCGCCATCACGCTGCACGCGTTCCCGGTCGCCGGGCGCACGGGCCCGGCGTCGTACGTGCTGCCCGTGATCGCCCTGTCGGTGTCGGCGGCCGCGTCCATCTCACGCATCGCCCGTATCGAGGCACTCAACACGCTCAAAGACGACTACATGCGCACGGCGCGCTCGAAGCGGCTTCCCGCCTGGATGGTCTACTTCCGGCACGCCCTGCCGAACATGCTCACCGCGACGCTCACGATCGGCGGGACGCTGCTCGGGACGATGATCGCGGGCAGCGTGCTCGTCGAGCAGGTGTTCAACTGGCCGGGGCTCGGAATGGCTTTCGTCGGAGCCATCACCACGAAGGACTACGGCATCGTCCAGGGCCTCGCGCTCGTGTACGCCGCGATCATCCTCGTCGTCAACCTGCTCGTCGACCTCGTGCTCTCCCTGCTCGACCGGCGCACCTCGCTCCTGGAGACCTCATGACGACCCGCCGTTCCGGGCTGTTGCGGCAGCCGATGGCGATCATTGCCGTGTGCATGCTCGGGGTGCTCGTCCTGCTCGCCGTGCTTGCTCCGGTCCTGTGGGGCGAGGAGGCCGTGGCGGCGAATCCCGACGCCATCGCGCTGCCCCCGTCCGCCGAGCACCTGCTCGGCACCGACAAGCTCGGCCGCGACATCCTCCTGCGCACACTCGTGGCCGCGCGGCTTTCGCTGGTGATGGCCGTCGCGGCGACACTCATGGGCGTGTGCGCCGGCCTGGTGCTCGGAGCCCTGCCCGCGGTGCTCGGCGCTCGCGCCCAGCGTTGGTTCGCGAGCGTCGTCAGCACGTGGCTCGCGTTCCCCGTGCTCCTCGTGGCCATGCTCACGGTGATCCTCCTCGGGCCGGGGGCCACGACCGCGGTGGTCGCCCTCGCGCTCACGATGACACCGTCGTTCGCGCGTCTCGCGCAGACGCTCTCCTCACGCGTCGGCGGCTCCGAGTACCTCGCCGCCGCGCGCATGCTCGGTGTCTCCCGGCGGCGCCAGTTCACGCGGTACGTGCTTCCGAACATCGCCGAGCCCGTCATCGTCAACGTGACCACCTCGATCGGAGGCGGCCTGCTCGCGCTGTCCAGCCTGAGCTTCCTCGGCGTCGGCGTGCAGCCGCCGGACTTCGACTGGGGCCGCCTTCTCAGCGAGGGATTCGGTCAGGTGTACAACTCGCCGGTCGCCGCCATCGGCCCCGGTGTCGCCGTCGTGTTCGCCGGCCTCGCGTTCAGCATGCTCGGTGAGTCGCTCGCCGCGCAGCTGCGCAACCGTGAGCACCGGAAGGCGTTGCCGCCTCGCCGGCTCGGTCCGGCGCCGGTCGCCGAGGTGCCGGCGCAGACGCCGTCCACGACCGGGGCCGAGAACGCGGAGACGGTCGTCCCGCTCCTCGAGGTCGAAGGACTCTCGGTGTCCTTTCCCGGGCCGGACGGCTGGATCCGCCCCGTCCAGGACGTCTCCTTCCGCATCGCCCCGGGTGAGATCGTGGGCGTGGTCGGCGAGTCCGGCAGCGGCAAGAGCGTCACCATGATGTCGGTGGCGCGGCTCGCCCCGGCGGGTGCGGCGGTGACCGCCCGACGGCTCCGTTTCGACGGCGAGGACCTGACCGGGCTCACGCCCGCGGAGGGGGGCAAGGTGCTCGGGACCCGCGTCGGCGTGGTGTTCCAGGACTCTCTCACGGCGCTCAACCCCGCCCTGCGCGTCGGCACCCAGCTCGCCGAGATCCCGCGCGTCCACGGTGGCGCCGGCCGTAGGCAGGCGCATGAGAGGGCGGTTCGCGCGCTCGACGACGTGCGGATCCCCGATGCCGCGCAGCGCGCCCAGCAGTTCCCGCACGAGTTCTCGGGAGGGATGCGCCAGCGCGCGCTCATCGCGATGTCGCAGATCGGCTCGCCGTCGCTCATCATCGCCGACGAGCCCACCACGGCGCTCGACGTGACCGTCCAACGGCGGGTGCTCGCGCTCCTGCGCCGCGAGTGCGCCGAGTCCGGCGCGGCCGCCATCGTCGTGTCGCACGACGTCGCCGTCCTGGCCGAGCTCTGCCAGCGAATTCTCGTGATGTACGCCGGCCGCATCGTCGAGGACGTCGACATCGCACTCCTGGCGACCCCGGAGCGGCTCGCGCATCCGTACACGAGGGCGCTCGCGGCCTCGCTTCCGGACCTCGACACCGATCGGACCAAGCCGCTGGTGACGATCCCCGGGGAGCCGCCGGACCTGTCGCGTCCCATAACGGGGTGCGCCTTCGCCGCCCGCTGCGCGTTCGCCACCGACCGCTGCCGGACCGAGACCCCCGTCCTGGCTCCGCACCGCCACGGCGGCCGGGTCGCGTGCCGGCATCCGCAGGACGCGGTCGCACCTGACACGGCACCTGAGGAGGTGGGAGCCTGATGGCCGAGCTCGTCATCGAGGATCTGGTCGTGACCTTCGGTCACCGTCACCGGGCCTTCAACGCCGTCGACGGGGTTTCGCTGACCGTGCCGCACGGCACGATCGTGGGCCTGGTCGGAGAGTCCGGGTCGGGCAAGTCCACCGTCGCGCGCACGGTCGCCGGGCTGCAGCGGGCGACTTCCGGGCGCATCACGCTCGACGGCGACGACCTGCTGCGTACGCGCGGCGTCGACCGCCGCCGCCGGGCGCGGGACGTGCAGATGATTTTCCAGGACCCCTACTCGTCGCTGAACCCGCGCATGACGGTCGGCGAGACGATCGAGGAGGCCCTGGCCACGCACGGTGACCTCGACGCGAAGCAGCGGGCCGCAAGCGTTCGCGAACTGCTCGATCTCGTGCGCCTGAAGCCGGCGGTCGCCGACCAGTACCCGTCACAGATGTCGGGCGGGATGCGGCAGCGCGTGGCCATCGCGCGGTGCCTCGCCGTGCGTCCGCGGCTCATCGTCGCCGACGAGATCACTTCGGCGCTCGACGCCTCGGTCCAGGGCGCGGTGCTCAACCTCATCCGCGACCTGCAGCGCGAGCTCGAACTTTCGATGATCTTCATTACCCACAACCTCGCCGCCGTCCGCTACATCGCCGACACCACCGCGGTGATGAGCCGCGGACGCGTGGTCGAGCACGGTGACGCGGAGGAGATCGTGGCGAATCCGCGGCAGCCGTACACCCGGGCACTCGTGTCGGCGATCCCGCGGATCGAGAACGCGGGCACCGATCACCTGCTGCGATTCGCCGACACGGACGGTCTCCGTTGATGCGCGAGGACGCCGGCCGGATCCTGCCCGAGCTCGTCCGCCTGCGCCGCGAGCTCCACGCCGACCCCGAGCTCGGCCTGAGGCTGCCGAGGACGCAGCGGCGGGTCATCGCCGCGCTGGCGGACCTCGACCTCGAGGTCACGCTCGGCACGGAGCTGGACTCGGTCGTGGCGGTGCTGCGGGGCGGCCGTCCCGGGCCGGTCGTGCTGCTGCGTGCCGACATGGACGCGTTGCCCATGCGCGAGGAGGCCGACCTGCCGTACCGGGCGCGCGGAGACGCGATGCACGCGTGCGGGCACGACCTCCACGTGGCCGGACTCGTCGGCGCCGCGAGGCTCCTGCACGGGCGGCGGGAAAGGCTCGCCGGCGACGTCGTGTTCATGTTCCAGCCCGGGGAGGAGCTCGGAGACGGCGCCGCTCGCATGATCGCCGAGGGGGTGCTCGACGCGGCCGGGGCGCGCCCCGTCGCGGCCTACGGCATCCACGTGGTGCCGGGGGAGTTCGGCGTCTTCTCGACACGTCCCGGACCGCTCATGGCCGGATGCGCCGAGCTGGATGTCGTCGTCCGGGGCCGGGGCGGCCACGCGTCCGCCCCGCACCTCACGATCGATCCCGTGCCCGCCGCCGCCGAACTCGTCCTGGCGCTCCAGACGTTCGTGACGCGGCGGTTCGACGTCTTCGACCCCGTCGTGCTCACCACCACGCAACTGCAGGCGGGCGGAGCGGCCCGCAACATCATCACCGACGAGGCCAGGCTCGGCGCGACGATCCGCATGCTGTCCGCGGATGCGCTCGACCGGCTGCAGGCCGAGCTTCCCGGGCTGGTCAGAGGCGTCGCCGCCGCCCACGGGTGTGCCGCCGACGTCGAGGTCCGCGTGCTGTGCCCCCCGACGGTGAACGATCCCGCCCTCACGACCGGCGCGCTGGCCACGCTGTCGGCGACCTTCGGTGACGGGCGCGTCCGCGTCTCGCCCGCTCCCGTCATGGGATCCGAGGACTTCAGCTACGTCCTGCGCGAGGTGCCCGGGGTCTTCGTCTTCCTCCGCGCGACACCGCGCGACATCGATCACGAGACGGCGGCGCCGAACCATTCGCCCCATGTCGTCTTCGACGACGCCGTGCTCGCCGACCAGGCCGTCGCGCTCGCGTCGCTGGCGCTGCGGCACCTCGGCTGAATCTTCGGACGTCGTCGGCACTCTGATGGCGCGCCAGGCGGTCAGCGAGCCGCGGTGCTCACGCTCGCGCGGCTCGCTCCGCCTCGCGCGTCAGGTCGTCAGGAAGGGTCGACCGGCCGGTGGGCGGTCGACCGGGCGTAGAAGCCGGCGAGGTCGGCCTTCATCTTCGCCACGACGACCTCGTCGACGAACGTCATGTGGCCCGACTCGTAGAAGCGGAACTCGACGTTTTCGCGCAGGTGCGGGGCGAGATACAGCTTGGCGATGTCGACTTCGGCGCCGAAGAACGGGGTCGCGAGGTCGTAGACGCCGCCCATCACCGCGACCCGCAGGTTCGGGTTGCGGCGCATCGCCGCCGAGAGGTCGAGGCTGACGACGGGCACCGGCATCGGTTCGTCGATGCCGGGGGCCTTGTGGTGCCAGTCCCAGGCGCGCGAGATCACCATGTTGTACAGGTGGCGGTAGTGCAGGTCGCTCGTGTAACCGAGATCGCCGGCGATGTGCTCCCGGAACGCCGACAGGTGCGCGCTGTTCACACCGGCGGTCGCCGCGTCGTCGGTCGCGGGATCGTGCGAGCCGGTGCCGACCACGTACTGGTGATCGGCGACGAAGCGGGTGTCGAAGCGGCCGACGACCCGGCCCTTGTCGCCGAGGAGGGCGTAGCGGAACGGCTCCATGCCGATGCGGAAGCGGCGCTGCCGCACGAGGTCGGCATCGAGGCCGGTGAACGCGCTGAACCGTTCGGCGACCGCCTGCTCGCGATCGGCGGGGAGCCGGTCGCCGAGCTGGAGCGCGGTCGCGTATTCGGTCTGCGCGAACTCGCGCGCCTCGTCGAGCACCTGCTCGATGCTCGTCGCGCCGATGCGGGACCGGCCGTGATACCAGGCGGTCGCGGCGAACGAAGGCAGGAGGTTGATGTGCTCCTGGTCGAGGCCGAGGTGGTTTTCCGCCCAGTTGAGCATGGTCGAGAGCAGCACGACGCCGTTGAAGTCGAGTCCCTGGTTCTGCAGCCGGTGCACGAGCGCGGCCGCCCGGGTCGTGCCGTACGACTCGCCGAAGAGGAACCGGGGGGCGTTCCAGTTGTTCGTGAGGGTGAGGTAGCGGGTGATCGCGCGGGCGAACGCGTCGACGTCCTGGTCGACACCCCAGACCTCCGCGGCCGACGTGTCGCCGAGCAGGCGGGAGTAGCCGGTGCCGGGAGCGTCCAGGAAGACGAGATCGCTGTACTCGAGCAGGCTGTGCGGGTTGTCGCCGACGGTGTACGGCGGGGGCGGGGTCGCGGACGGCGTCGCGGTCGGCGTTCTCTTCGGCCCGAATCCGCCGATGTTGAGCCACAGGCTCGCCGAGCCGGGTCCGCCGTTGAAGAGGAAGGTGATCGGCCGCCTCGTGGCGCCTTCCTCGCGGAGGGCGGAGTACGCGACGTAGAACATGCTCGTCCTCGGACGCCCGTCGTCGTCCTGGACGAGGACGGTTCCCACGGCCGCCGTGTAGTCAAGCGTGCGCTCGCCGAATCGGATCGTGTGCCGGGTCTCGACGCGTTCCTCCGCGTCGATCGCGGCTCCGGGATCGGTCATCCTGCTCCAATCAATATATAGATTATTGCGATTAGCCTAGCGGAACGCTCCGCGATGCCCCTTCGCCCGACGTGTGGGGCCAGGTCGCTTTCGAGCCCCCGGCGCTGTTGACACCTGTAACTTGCGTTTCATATGATCATAAATGATTATAACCATTTATGCGATGGCTTCGCGAGGACCACGACATGCCCCAGCACTACACGAGCCGGCACTCCGCGGTGATCCGCGACGCCTCGATCGACTTCACGGCGGAGGCGGGTCGCGTCTCGATCTCCGACGAGTCGGGGCGCACGCTCGGCGACGCGTGGACATTCGCGTACATCCGGGACGAGGCAGAGGTGGAGCGGCCTGTTCTCTTCCTCTTCAACGGCGGGCCGGGCTGTTCCTCCCTGTGGCTCCACCTCGGTGGGCTCGGCCCCTGGCGCGCCGCGGTTCCCCGCGAGCTCGACGCCGCGCCCGTCGTGCGGGACACGCTGGAGCCGAGCCCCGACGCCCTCGTCGACACCGCCGACCTGGTGTTCGTCGACCCGATCGACACCGGCTTCGGCCGGCTCGCCGACGGCGTCGAACCCGCCGCGATCTCGAGCGTCGACCGTGACGCCGGGATAACCGCGCAGATCGTACGGTCGTGGCTGGAGCGTCACAACCGGCTCGAATCACCCGTCTACCTGCTCGGCGAGAGCTACGGCACGATCCGGGCGGCACTCACCGCCACAGCCCTTCTCACCGCCGACGAGCCGGTCGCGGTCTCCGGCGTCGCCATGCTCGGCCAGTGCGTGAACGCGCAGGAGACCACGCAGCGTCCCGGCAACCCGGTCGGGTTCATCGCCGCCCTCCCGCTGCTCGCCGCCACCGCGTGGTACCACGGGAAGAGCGCCCACGGCGCGCTCACTCTGGACGAGGTGGTGCGCCGGGCGCATGCGTTCGCCGTGGACGAGTACGCGGCGGCGCTGCTCACCGGCGAGATGCCCGGCCCGGTCGTCGAGCGGCTGGCGGGCTTCACCGGACTCGGCGCCGAGGAACTCCGGGCGCGCCGCCTCCGCGTCGACAAGGAGGAGTTCCGCACGCTGCTCCTCGCCGACCGAGGGCTCGTGCTCGGGCTGACCGACGCGCGTTACACCTTGCCCGCCCCGGCCGGCGCGGGCGAGCCGCACGTCGACGCCGCGTCCGTCCGACTCGATCCCGTCTTCTACGCCGCCGCACGGCGACTGTTCACCGAGCACCTGGGTATTCCCCGCAAGCGCCGCTACCGTGTCGCCGTCGCCGCTCACGAACGCTGGAACTACCTCGAGAACGCCGCCGTCGGACGGTTCGGCGGCAGCGCGATGCCCTCGCCCTTCGCGATGTTCGACTACCCGGCGCACCTCGCGGCGCTGCTCCGTGCCAACGCCGGCGCGCGCCTGTTCTTCGGCACCGGATACTTCGACACCCTGACGACCGTCGGCTCGCTCGAGCACCTGCGCTCGCAGTACGGGCTGCCGGCCGCGCGCCTGCGCGAGGGGCGTTATCCGGCCGGACACATGATGTACACCGATCCCCACAGCTTGGCCGCGCTGTCGGACGACCTCAGGGCCTTCGTCCGCGAGGGAACAGCATGATCGGCGTCGCGGGCGCCGGCATCCACACGCTCGCGCGGCGGACATCCGCGCTCGGCAACGGCAGGGAAGGGAAGTGAGCATGGCGGAGGTCGCATTCGTCGGTGGACGCGTGGTGACCGGCACCGGTCGCGTCATCGACCGCGGCACGGTCCTGGTGCGAAACGGCGTCATCGAACGCGTCGACGAGGATCCACGCGTCCCCGAGGGCGTCCCCGTCGTCGAGGCGGGCGGGCGCTGGGTGCTCCCCGGGTTCGTCGACGCGCACACCCACATCGGCGCCCACGAGGACGGCGAGGGGCCCGCCGGCGCGGACGCCAGCGAGGTCAGCGCACCCGACATGTCCGCCGTGCGTGCCATCGACGCCGTCAACATCGAGGACCGCGCCTTCCGGGACGCGCTCGCGGGCGGAGTCACGACCGTCGTCGTGAAGCCCGGATCGGGCAACCCGATCGGCGGGACGAGCGTGGCGATGAAGACCTGGGGCGGCCGGACCGTCGACGAGCAGGTCGTGAAGCATCCGGTCGGGGTGAAGTCGGCCCTGGGCGAGAACCCCAAGAACGCCTGGGGGGAGCGCGGCCAGCTGCCGCGCACGCGGCTCGGCGTCGCGCTGGTCATCCGCAGGGCGCTCATCGCGGCGGGCGAGTACGCCGCCCGGCGGGCCGGCGCCCGGGAGAAGGGCGAGTTCTTCGCCCGCGACCTCGGCAAGGAGGCGCTCGCCGCCGCGCTGGCGGGCGACCTCGTGTGGGACCAGCACGCGCACCGCCACGACGACATCGCGACCGCGCTGCGGATCGCCGGCGAGTTCGACCTTCGCCTCGTGCTCAACCACGGCACCGAGGCCCACCGGCTCGCCGCCGAGCTGGCCGAACGCGACGTGCCCGTCATCTTCGGTCCGGTGCTCACCACCCGGGGCAAGGTCGAGACCCGCGAGGCGTCCGTGGGCAATCTCGTCGCGCTGAGGCGCGCCGGCGTCCGCACCGCCATCTGCACCGATCATCCGGTGGTGCCGATCGACGCTCTCGTCCTGCAGGCGGCCGTCGCCAGAAGAGCCGGACTGACCTGGGACGAGGCGATCGCGGCGATCAGCTCGGCCGCGGCCGAGATCGCCGGACTCGACGAGCGGGTCGGCGCCCTCGAACCCGGCCGCGACGGCGACGTCGTCGTGTGGAGCGGAGACCCGCTCGAGATCGGCTCGACCGTCGAGCGCGTGCACATCCTCGGACGCGAGGTCTACCGGGTCGAGAACGGCGCGCTGATCGTGGCGGATCGGTGGGCGGGGCGATGAGCAGGGCGATGAGCGCGTCCACGCCCGAGTCGCTGCGCGCGGACGCCGCCGGACTCGCCGAAGGTCTCGTCGCGCTTCGACGCCGCCTGCATCGCGACCCCGAGGTGGGCTTCGACCTGCCGCGCACCCAGGCGGCGATCGTCGAGGCCCTCAAGCCGCTCGACCTCGACATCCGCCTGGGTGAGCGCCTCAGTTCCGTGACCGCCGTCCTCCGCGGGGACCGGCCCGGCCCCTCGGTGCTGCTGCGGGCGGACATGGACGCGCTCGCGATCCATGAGGAGACCGGTCTGGAGTTCGCCTCGCGGAACGGTGCGATGCACGCCTGCGGTCACGATCTGCACGTCGCCGGCCTGGTCGGTGCGGCGCGGCTGCTCGCGGCTCGGCGGTCCGAGATCCGCGGTTCCGTCGTCTTCATGTTCCAGCCAGGAGAAGAAGCCGGCGGGGGCGCCCCCCTGATGATCGAGGAGGGAGTTCTCGAGGCGGCCGGGCAGCGCGTCGAGGCGGCGTACGGCATCCACGTCCTCCCCGGTGCGCCCGGCACGTTCTCCACGCGTCCCGGTCCGCTCATGGGCGGGGCGAACGTGCTGCGCGTGCGGGTCGCCGGACGCGGCGGACACGGTTCGCGCCCGCACGAGGCGGTGGACCCGGTGCCGGTGCTCGCGGAGATCGTGCTCGCGCTGCAGTCGTACGTCACCCGTCGCGTCTCCGTGTTCGATCCGGTCGTCATCTCAGTGGCGAAGCTCTCGGCGGGTGAGGTGCTGAACGCCATTCCGGATCACGCCGAGCTCGGCGGGACGGTGCGCACCATGTCGAAGGCGTCGTCCGAACGCCTGGCCACGGAGTTGCCCGCACTCGCGGCGCGTATCGCGGAGGCCCATGGCTGCCGCGCCGAGACGGAGTTCGAGATCGTCTACCCGGTCACCGTCAACGACGCGGAGCGTGCGGAAAGCGCCCTGCGGACGCTGACCGAGACCTTCGGGGCCGACCGCGTGCAGCGGCTCGAGTCGCCCGTGATGGCCTCGGAGGACTTCTCGTTCGTGCTCGACGAGGTGCCCGGAGCCTTCGTGTTCCTGGGGGCGACGCCCTCCCACGTCGACCCGGCGCAGGCCGAGATGAACCACTCTCCTCGCGCGCTCTTCGACGACGGCGTGCTCGCCGACCAGGCCGCGGCACTGGCCGCGCTCGCGCTGCGACACCTCGCGGCCCGGGACTGAGCGCCCCCGGCCTGTCGACCGCCCGCTGCGCACCTGCGGCGCCGACGCGGCAGACCGCCGCCGCGTCGGCGCCGCAGAATCAGGACCGGCGCAGCAGTTCGGCGGCGAGGGTGAGGAAGCGGTCGTTCTCCTCGGTCGTGCCGATGGTGACGCGCAGCCCGTCCGTGCCGTACGCCCGGAGGATCACTCCGCGCTCCTCGAACGCGGCGGCCATGGCGGGGCCGTCCGGCATCGGCATGAACACGAAGTTGGCCTGGCTGGGCGCGACGGACACGCCCAGGCGGATCAGTTCGTCGGTCACACGGGTGCGCTCCTCGACGACGTGCGCGATGCGCCGCTTGAGTTCGACGTCGGCCTCGGGGGTCAGCGCGGCGAGGGCGCCGGCCTGGGCCAGGGTGGAGACCGAGAATCCGACGATCGCCTTCCTGATCAGCTCCGCCGTCTCCGGCCGGGTCACGCAGTATCCCACCCGCAGCCCGGCGAGGCCGTACGCCTTGGAGAACGTGCGCAGCACGGCGAGGTTGGGCCGCTCGCCGACGAGGTCGACGCCGCACGGCGAGCTGGGGTCGGTGACGAAGTCCCAGTAGGCCTCGTCCAGCACGAGCAGCACGTCATCGGGCAGCGCGTCGAGCAGCCGGTTCAGCTCGGTGCGGGACACCACCGTGCCGGTCGGGTTGTTCGGGTTGCACACGATCACCATCCGGGTCCGGTCGGTCACCGCCGCCGTCATCGCGGCCAGGTCGTGCCCGTACCGGTTGTCCAGCGGGACGGTGACCCCGGTCGCCCCCGAGACCGCGGTCACGATCGGGTAGCTCTCGAAGGCCCGCCACGCGTAGAGGATCTCGTCGCCGGGACCGGCCATGACCGAGGCCAGGACCTGGAGCAGCGCGCCGGAGCCGTTGTCCACGACCACCTGCGACGGATCCACGCCATGCCGCCTCGCCAGCGCCTCGGTCAACTCCACGCGGTGGAAGTCGGGGTAGCGGTTCAGTGTGGCGGCGGCCCGTGAGATCGCGTCCAGCACGGTCGGCAGCGGCCCGAACGGCATCTCGTTCGAAGAGAGCTTGACCTGGGGACGGCCCGCCGTAGGAGCCCGGCCCGGCTTGTAGGCGACCAATCCGTCGATGGCGGCACGGTGCTTGACGGTCATCTCACTCCTCTTAGGACAGGACCAAATCACGTAAATCTATATAATGATTTTGTTCGAGTCGCAAGACGCGGAAGGGGCCGGCGCCCGTCCGGCGCCGGCCCCTTCCGGGTGCCCGAGATCAGCGGTCGTCGCGCGTCAGCCCGCGATGGCGCAGGGCCATGGCCTCGGCGCCGCGCTGGTCGCCCCGGATGACCGCCTCGACCAGATCGACGTGCACCTGGAGCCGGTCGGCCGAGCCCTTGCGGAAGTCCTCCGCGGTTATGGCGGAGGACAGGTCTCTGCTGATGTAGTCGACCAGCCGGGTGTACATGGTGCGCAGCAGGACGTTGGGGGAGATCAGGGCGAGCCGGCGGTGCAGGTCCCAGTTGCAGCGCTGGGCTTCGGCCGCGTCCGGCCAGGACCGCCGCAGCTGCTCGACCATCCCGGCCAGCTCGTCGATGTCCTGTTCGGTGCGGTGGGCGGCCGCGTCGAGCGCCACCTCCTGGTCGAGCACGTCCAGGACGGCCAGGCAGTGCTTCACCGACGCGCCGTCGGCGCCGAGTTGCAGCATGTCGTGACCGAGCCGGACCAGTGGGGACTGCTCGGCGACGAAGATGCCGCCGCCCGGCCCCGGGCGCACGTCCAGCACGCCGCGCAGCCGCAGTACGCGGATCGCCTCGGCCAGCGTCGCGGGTGCGACTCCGAACTGCTGGCGGAGCTCGTCCTTGGTGCCCAGGCGGTGGCCCGGCGCGAGGTGGTTGCGGCGGATCGCGTTTTCGAGGCGCTCGACCAGCGTCTCGGCGATCGACGACCGCGCGTCGCTGCGGTCGAAGGTCACCTGGGTGACCGCGTCTGCGTCGTACATTCCGGCTTCTCTCTGGGACGGCGACCCGTCAACTGTAGATCGTTCGCCGTGCCGTCGGGGCGTCGTTCACGCGTCCTCGATCCATAGAAACCATACAAATGGTTGACACTCTCCCTCAACGGCCATAACCATATACATGATTTACGAGGTCGGCTCGGTCGGAAGAGGTGTGCGGTGGGCTCGATCGTCCTCGCGACGGGGAGCCGCGCGTCCCGCGAACTCCCGGACCTCATCCGCCGGGCACGGCGCCCCCGAGGTGGTGCTGGAACCTTCGGGCCTCACTCGGTGCTCACCGAGGCCGAGCGTGTCGCCGGGGACACGATGGTCCCCCGCGTCTCCCGCTGCCGTTCGCCCCGCCTGGTCCTCGACCGCTGAACTTCCCTAAGGAGATACATGGACATGACGGGCGGCGAGGCTCTCGCCCGTTCGCTGGCGGCCAACGGCGTCAGCCAGGTATTCGGCATCCCCGGCGTGCAACTCGACCACGCCGCGGACGCGCTCTACCACGCGAGCGACGACATCGCCTTCACCTGCGTGCGTAACGAGCAGGCGGCCACCTACATGGCCGACGGCTACGCACGCTCCACCGGCCGGGCCGGCGTCGCGATGGTGGTGCCGGGGCCGGGCATGCTGAACGGCCTGGCCGGCCTGGCCACCGCGTACGCCTGCTCCTCACCGCTGCTCTACATCTGCGGCCAGATCGACTCGGCGGCGATCGGCAGAGGACTCGGCGCGCTGCACGAGATCCCCGACCAGAGCGGCATCCTGCGTACGCTCACCAAGTGGAGCGGCCTGGCGGAGCGTCCGGAGGACATCCCGGGCCTGGTCCACCGCGCCTTCGCCGAGATGCGCTCGGGGCGGCCCCGCCCGGTCGGGTTGGAGATCCCCCCGGACGTGCTCGCCGCGCGGGCCGACGTCCAGATCCCCGGCGCCGCGCCGCACGCGCCCGCCGTCCCGGACCAGAAGCTGATCGACGCCGTGGCCGAGCTGCTGCGCGGCTCCCGGCGGCCGGTGATCTACGCGGGTGGCGGTGTGATCGCCGCCGACGCATCCGAGGAGCTGCGCGAGCTGGCGGAGATCCTGCACGCGCCGGTCGTGGTGAGCGAGAACGGCCGCGGCGCGATCTCCGCCCGGCACCCGCTCGCGTTCGACGCGCTCGCGTTCCGCCGGCTGCGCGAGGACGCCGACGTCGTGCTCGCGGTCGGCACCCGCTTCGTGACCGCGTTCAGCTCCCAGGTGAACACGGCCGGGGCCCGGCTGGTCCTGATCAACGCGGAGGCGGCGGACCTCGGCGAGCCCCGCACCCCCGACCTCGCCGTGCACGGCGACGCCCGGCTGGCCCTCGCCGCGCTGGCCGAGGAACTGCGCGGCGTGGACCGCGAGTCCCGCACGGCCGAGTTCGACGCGGCGCGGGACTGGCTGGAGGAGCAGTACGCCGACATCGCCCCGCAACGGGCCTACCTGCGGGCGATCCGGGCCGCACTGCCGGACGAGGGCGTCCTGGTCAGCGAACTGACCCAGGTCGGCTATGTCGCCAACGTCGCCTTCCCGGTCTACCGGCCGCGGACTTATCTGACCCCGGGATACCAGGGCACGCTGGGGTACGGTTTCGCCACCGCGCTCGGCGCGAAGGCGGCCGATCCGGACCGCCCGGTCGTGTCCATCACCGGTGACGGCGGCTTCTCCTGGACGCTGCAGGAACTGTCCACCGCGAAGAAGTACGGCCTGGCCACGGTCACAGTGGTCTTCAACGACGGCTTCTTCGGCAACGTCCGGCGAATTCAGAAGAACCGCTTCGGCGCCCGCTACTTCGCCACCGACCTGGTCAACCCCGACTACGCCAAGCTCGCCGACTCCTTCGGCATCGCCGCCGCCCGGGCGACCGGCCCCGATGAGCTGGAGGCGGTGCTGAAGGAGGCGCTGGCCGCCGACGAGCCCGTGCTCGTCGACGCACCCGTCGGGGAGTTCCCCGGCCCCTGGCACCTGATCCACGAGGGCGTGCCGCGCCCCGAACCGCTGGAGAAGCCATGATCGAGCGCAACGACCTGCTGATCGGCGGCGAGTGGACCGCCGCGCGCGGCGACACCCTCGGCACCCCGGGCACGATCGACGTGGTCGACCCGGCCACCGACCAGGTGGTGGGACGTGTTCCGATCGCGTCGGCCGAGGACGTCGACGCCGCGGTCCGGGCCGCCGCCGCGGCGTTCCCGGCCTGGTCGCAGGTGCCGATGACGGACCGGGTCGCGCTGGTCGAGCGGATCAGGGACGGCGTCGCGGAGCGGCGGGAGGAACTGGCCGGGCTGCTCACGCTCGAAATGGGGACGCCCATCACGTTCGCCAGGCAGGCGCAGCTCGGCGTCGCGCTGGCCGACCTCGACGAGATCGTCAAGGCCGGACGCCGCTACGCCGCCGAGGAGGTCGTCGGCGGCGCCCTGGTCGTACGCGAGCCCGCCGGCGTGGTCGCCGCGATCACCCCGTGGAACTTCCCGCTGCACCAGATCGCGCTCAAGGTGGGCGCGGCCCTGGTGGCCGGGTGCACGGTCGTGCTGAAGCCGAGCGAGCTGACCCCGCTGGACGCCTACGTCTTCGCCGAGATCGTGCAGGCCGCCGGGGCGCCCGACGGCGTGTTCAACCTGGTGCCGGGGGACGGGCCGGTCACCGGGGAGGCGCTCGTCGCGCATCCCCTGGTGGACGTGGTCACCCTGACCGGATCCGTCCGGGCTGGAGCGCGGGTGGCCGAGCTGGCCGCCCGTACGATCAAGAAGGTCACGCTGGAACTCGGCGGGAAGTCGGCCGGAATCGTGCTCGACGACGCCGACCTCGCGTCCGTCGTCCCGCAGGCGGTCGGCGGGTGCTTCGCGAACGCGGGGCAGATCTGCGCCGCGCTGACCCGGCTGCTCGTCCCCGCACACCTGCTGGAGGAGGTCGAGCGGCTGGCGATCGAGGCGGCGTCCGGGTGGGTGCCCGGGCCGCCGTCCGACCCGGCCACCAGAATCGGCCCGCAGGCGTCGCGGCGGCAGCAGCGGATCGTCCAGGACTACATCCGCGCCGGGATCGCGGAGGGCGCGCGGCTCATCGTGGGCGGCCAGGAGACAGCGGGGCCGGGCGCGTACGTCTCCCCGACGATCTTCTCCGGGGTGCGCCCGGAGATGACGATCGCACGTGAGGAGATCTTCGGCCCGGTCCTTTCGATCATGAGCTACGCCACGGAGGACGAGGCGGTCGCCATCGCCAACGACTCCGACTACGGGTTGTCGGGTGGCGTGTGGTCGGCGGACACGGACAGGGCACTGGCGGTGGCCCGCCGCCTGCGCACCGGGATGGTGAGCATCAACGGGGCGGGACTCAACGTCGCGGCGCCCTTCGGCGGCTACAAGCGGTCGGGCGTCGGCCGCGAGTGCGGACGCTACGGCATCGAGGAGTTCCTGGAGACCAAGACCGTGGTCGGCATGCCCGCGGGCGCCGCCTGAAGCGTCACCGCTCCGTGACGGGTCCCATCGCGGTTCTCGGACAGGGCCGCGACATCAGAACAGTCATCTCTTTGGTTTGGTTGGAGCCGGCATGGCAGAAGTGCGGATCACCGGACTGGTGAAGCGCTTCGGGGACGTCACCGCGGTACGGGACGTCGAGCTGACGATCTCCGACGGCGAGTTCCTGACGCTGCTCGGTCCGAGCGGCTGCGGCAAGACGACCACGCTACGCTGCCTCGCCGGGCTGGAGACGCCGACCGGAGGCGAGATCGCCATCGGAGGCGACACCGTCTACTCCGCCGCGCGCGGCTTATGCGTGCCGCCGGAGCGGCGCCGCGTGGGGATGGTGTTCCAGAGCTACGCGCTCTGGCCACACCTGACGGCCGGCGCCAACGTCGGCTACCCGCTCCGCGCCGCCCGGATGGCGGCGGCCGAGCGCAGGGCGAGGGTGGCCGAGATGCTGGAGGCGGTCGGCCTGGCCGACTTCGCCGGGCGCTACCCGGGTGAGCTGTCCGGCGGGCAGCAGCAGCGGATCGCGCTCGCCAGGGCGATGGCCGCACACCCCCGGCTCATGCTCTTCGACGAGCCGCTGTCGAACCTCGACGCCAAGCTGCGGGTCGGCATGCGCACCGCGATCCGCCGGCTCCAGCGGGAGATCGGCACCACCGCCGTCTACGTCACACACGACCAGGAAGAGGCGATGGCGCTCTCGGACCGGGTCGTGGTGATGAGCGAGTCGGTGATACAGCAGGAGGGCACGCCCCGTGAGGTCTACACACGCCCGGCCAACCGGTTCGTCGCGGACTTCATGGGCTTCGAGAACATCTTCGACGGGACCGTGGGCGAGGCGGACGCCACGGGGTTCGCCTTCCACCCGTCCACCGGCGGGCCGCCCCTGAGGGTCGCCGGGCCGCCGCCGGGCCCGTCCGGTTCCGCCGTCGAGGTCGCCGTACGGGCCGCCCACGTGCGGATGGTCCCGGAAGGGGCGGCGGGCGAGGAGCCCGGC
This sequence comes from Microbispora sp. NPDC046933, assembly GCF_040644635.1. Taxonomy (NCBI): domain Bacteria; kingdom Bacillati; phylum Actinomycetota; class Actinomycetes; order Streptosporangiales; family Streptosporangiaceae; genus Microbispora; species Microbispora sp. NPDC046933. The sequence continues at coordinate 30,874 of NZ_JBEYWW010000054.1, forward strand.
GTGCGCCGGGCCGTGGTCCGCGACGCCGTCTACCTCGGCGGGCGGACCGAGCTGACGGTGGACGCGGAGGGGCTGCCGATCACCGTGTCCGTGCCGCACGGACACGGCACCGGGCATGAGGACGACGCAGTCCGGGTTCCCCGCGCCGGGGAGCGGATCGCGGTCACGCTGAGCGCCGGGCACGCCGTGGTGCTCGGGAGGGCCCCGATCCCGGCCGGAGCGAGCGCATGACCGCCGGTGGCCGCGCGCCCGCCGGGGCGGCGCCGTACGCCGGCGTGCCGCGCGGCCTCCCCGCCCGCCTGGTCGCGCGGGCGCGGGGGATCGGCCCGGGCGCGTGGGCGCTGGCGGCGCTCTGCACGGTGCTCTTCGTGTGGCCGGTCTCGATGATCGTGGTCGCCGCCTTCCACGACGGCCTGATCAGCGACCCGGGCGGGACGTGGACGGCCGGACCTCTGGTCGAGACGCTCACCGACCCCGGCACGCTCGCCGTGCTCGGCCAGTCGGTCCTTCTCGCGGGCGTCGTGTCGGTGCTGTCGATGCTGGTCGCGGCGGTCTTCGCCTGGATGGTCGCCCGCACCGACGTGCCGCTGCGCGGGCTGGTGACGCCGTTGATGCTGCTCACCATGGTCAGCCCGAACCTGTTCTTCGCGATCTCCTGGGACATGCTCGGCAACCCGCGGGTGGGCCTCATCAACCAGGTCGTCATGGCGATGACCGGGGCGGAGCGAGGGCCGATCGACATCACGTCGTGGCCCGGCCTGATCTTCGTGTGTGTGCTCAAGGCGGTCGGGTTCAACTACTTCCTGATCCTCGCGCCGTTCCTCGCGATGGACCGGTCGATGGAGGAGGCGTCGCTGGTCTCGGGGATGGGAAAGATCCGCACGTTCTTCCGGGTCCACGTGCCGCTGCTCGCCCCCGCGCTGCTGGGAGCGCTGCTGCTGGCGTTCGTGAGTTTCCTGGAGGCGTTCGACTTCCCGCAGATCATCGGGCTCCCCGCGGGGATCCGGGTGTTCTCCACCGAGATCTACCGCTACATCAGCGGTGACGCCGGTGGCCGGTACGCCGAGGCCAGCAGCCTCGCGCTGGTGCTCATGGTGATCATCGTGGTGCTGATCGCGGTGCAGTCGCGGGTGCTGGGCAGGAGGCGCTACACCACGATGAGCGGCAAGTCCTACCGCACGGAGCGATGGTCGCTCGGTCCTGTGCGCTGGCTGGGCACGGCGATGATCGTGCTGCACGCGCTGCTCGCCCTGGTGTTGCCGCTGATCCAGCTCTACATCGGCAGCTTCCAGTCCTTCTTCGGGCTCTACGACAACTGGACGCTCGACAACTACCGCAGGGTGCTCGACGACCCGGACACGGTCAGCGCGATCACCACCACCTTCGGCCTGGCCCTCGTCGGAGGGTTCGCGACCATGCTCCTGTGCGTGGTGCTCGCCTGGGTGGTCAGGACGCGGCCCGGCCTGCTCAGCCGCTACATGGCCGGCGCGCTCTGGGTGACCGTCACGGTGCCCGGGATCGTGCTCGGGATGGGGATCATGTGGTCGTTCCTCTCGGTCCCCGGCCTGAACCAGCTGTACGCCACCGTCTGGATCATGCTGATCGGCCTGGTCATCGCAGCGGTCCCGGTCGCGGTACGCACCGCGGAGGGTTCGGTCGCGCAGATCCCGGCGGAGTTCGAGGAGGCCGCCAGGGTTTCCGGAGCCGGTCGTGTCCGCGCCTTCCTCGGCCTGATCCTGCGCCTGCTCATCCCCAGCTTCGGGTACGGCTGGCTGGTCGCGGCCATCCTCATCTCCGGCAACCTCGCCGTCCCGCTTCTGCTGGCCTCGCCCGACGTCGCGACCGTGGCGATCGAGGTCCTCAACCTGAACCGATCGGGGGACACCGCCACCGCGGCCGCCCTGTTCGGGTTGCTGCTCGCCGTTTGGGGAGTGCTTGCCGTACTCGCTCTGTCGGCCCGCGCGTTGGGCCGGCGCCTCAAGGAGAACCGATGAAGCACCTGTTCAGGGCGGCCTGCGTGCTGGCCGCCGCGGTCTCGCTCTCGCTGACGGCGGCCTGCGGCGGATCCGCCGGCACGTCCGTCGGAGCCGACGGGCTCGACCTCGCGCCGCTGAAGGTGGACGCGGCCACGGCCGCCCACCTGAAGGACCTCTACACCAAGGCCACGACCAGTGGTGACACCAAGATCGTCGGATACATGCAGGGCTGGGAGCAGTACCAGAAGGTGTGGGACGCCTTCGAGAAGCGCTTCCCCGGGATCACCACCAAGGGCCTGGCGGTCAACGGGCCCGAGCTGACGACCAAGCTGTCCGCCGAGCGCTCCTCGGGCAAGCACGTCGGCAGTCTGCTCGGCGGTCCCGACTTCCAGCGCAAGGACGTGCTGAAGCCACTGGACCTGCCGACGGCCAAGACGCTGGATGCCGCCTACCGCGAGGACTCGGGCATCTTCTACGCGCCGACGACCACGGTCTGGGGCATCGAGTACAACTCGGAGAAGGTGACCGGCGCCGACGTGCCCAGGAAGTGGTCCGATCTGCTGGACCCGAAGTGGAAGGGCCGGATCGTGGCGGGTGACGCCACCACGCCCAGCGCCACCTCCGGCACGCTCATCCGGTTGTACGGCGCGCATGCCATCGACGACGCCTGGCTGGACCGGCTGAAGGCGCAGGACGTCACGTTCAAGTCGTCACTGGAGATCGCCGACCAGGCGGTCGCCCGCGGCGAGTTCGACATCCTGCTCACCACGCTGTCGGACTTCTACTTCCCGTCCAAGAGGAAGGGCGCGCCGATCGGGTTCGCCTTCCCGCTGGAGGACGGGAACGTCTCGACCCCGACCTACTTCGCCGCGCTCAAGGACGGCGCCGCCCCCGAGGCCACCGAGCTGCTCATGAACTGGCTGTTCACGGCGGAGGCGCAGCAGGCGTTCGCCGGGATCGACGCGCTGCCCACGATGCCGGGCGCGCCCGCGGTCCAGGGCCTGGTCCCGCTCGACCAGGTGAAGCTGCTCGACATTCCGGGCCCGGAGGAGATCACCTCCCTCTGGGACCCCATGACCGCCAAGTTCAAGGACGTCTTCGGCTCTCCCAAGGGCTGAGCCGCGCCGTCGAGTCGTGCCCGGCCGGGGCCCGCCACGCCGCGATCGGCGTCCGGACAGGTCAGGGGCGGCCTGCGCGCCGCCCCAGGCCAGAGCGGGTCCCGGCCGAGGAAGGCCGTGTGCCTGGCCGGGAAGATCACTACAACCGGCGCCGCCGAGGCGACCGGCAGGCAGCCGGAAGGCCGGAAACCGTTGTCGGTCCTGTGTCGGCTGCTTGAACGCCACCGGCCTGAGATACTGGATTCACCATGTCTGTTGCACGAGCTGTTCCCCGCCGGCGCTCAGCCGTCGACGCTGTCGCGTCCGAGATCGAAGACGGCATCACCGAGGGACGGCTCCGGGTGGGCAGCAGACTCGGCACCCGCGCGGAGCTCGCCGGCAGATACGGGGTGGCGCCGACGACCATCGCCGAGGTGGTGCGTGTCCTGGAGGCCAAGGGACTGATCACGACCCGCACCGGCCCCCAGGGCGGCGTCTTCGTCGCCCAGCGGACGGCGCAGGCCGTGATCGCCAACGGATTCCTGAACCTCCAGGACGTGACGAGCACCGCGATCGACTGCGTCCGGGTGATCGACGCGCTGGAGCCTGCAGTCGCGCAGGCGGCCGCCGAGCACCGGTCCGCGGCCGACGCCGACGACCTCAACCTGATCCTCGAAAAGCTCCGCACGACATGGAGCGACCGCGTCGAGGGCCTGCGTGCCAACTGGCGGCTGCACCGCCGGATCGCGGAGATCGTGCCCAACCCCGTCCTGAAGACGGTCTACCTCAATCTGCTGGCGTACGTGGAGTCACACGACGACTTCTACGTCGCCGACGACGGCATCCCACCCAACTCCCCGGTCCGGCTGGAGATCCACGAGGAGTTGGTCGCCGCGATCGTCGCGGGGGATCGAACCGCCACCGCGGATGCCGTCCGGCGCCACCAGACCGTCTACGACGACTTCCGGATCGTCGACGCTCCGTGAGAAGGCGCTCTTCGAGCCGCCGTACGGAGGACCGCCTCGTCGATCTCGGAAAGGTCGAGTCCCACGAGGCCCTTGGACGGGTCGACCCGCACGACGACGCCGCCCGGATCGTCGGGCAGCGGGTGCAGGTCGACGACCGGGTCGTCGATCCACACCCAGGGCCGGCCGCCGGCGTACTGCCGGATGGCGGCGAGCTTGTCGAACTGCACCGGCAGGTAGGGCCACGGAGTGGCCGGGAGGCCGAGAACGCCGGCCAGCGCGAGGTGCGCGTTCGGTCCCCACTCGGAGGCCCAGACGATGCTGTAGCGCTGTGCGAGGTGGGCGACGGCCTCGCGGGTGCCCTCGGGCACCTGGACGTCGCGCACCCACTTTCCCCGCGCCGACAGATGCTCGAGCCGAGCCGGGACGTGCGCCTCGCCCTCGAGGACGACGACGCCGTCGACACCGAGCACGGCCAGCGGTGTCCCGTGAGTGACGGCCGCCGGCGTGTACTTGGCCAGGAGCGCGCCAGAGCTAGGCATCCACGAGTCCCTCGGCCAGTGCTTCTTCGTGGGTGAGGAAGAAGTTGCCGCCGGTGATGGTGACGACCTCGTCGGCGGGGTCGCGGATCACGCCGACCGGGTCCTTGCCGGCGGCGACGGCGCGGATCTGCTTGGCCATCATCCGGCGCAGCATCGCCACGCCCTGGTCGGTGGTGGTGAGGTGGTCCTCGGAGTGCAGCGAGATCGGTCCCTGGCTCTTCTGCGCCTCGTAGTCCCCGGGCATGCGCCGGTGCTCCTCCTCGCTGAGCTCGGCCCACGGCTTGCCGCCGAAGGTGGAGCGCAGCTTGGACAGGAAGTCGAGGTCCTCGTGGACCGCGAGGGTGAAGATGCGGAAGGTGGTGTCGTCCTCGGGCACCACCCATCCGATCAGGTTGGTCTGGCCCGGCGTGAGCCGGGGGCTCGGCACGACGCGGAGGTTGGGGAACATCACCTCGGTCCGCCGGCGTAGCGCCCGCTTGCCGTCGAGTTTCCTGATCTGCGTCGAGCGGACCCCGACCGGTGTGTATTCGAACGTGACCTCGGGGATCACGGCCATCTCCGGGGTGAACTGCTCGCCGCTGAACCGCGCGTGCAGGATCGGCACGTGGAAGGGGTCCATGACGTTCTCCCAGTGCTGCAGCCAGTTGAAGTCCAGCACCTCCGGCCCGCCACCGCCGACGCCGGCGTCGTTGACGATGAGATGCAGGCCCTCGGGGATGTTCTCGAAGACGTCGTAGCGGGGCAGAACGGGCTTTTTGTCCGGAGGCCCCATGTAGGCCCACACCAGTCCGTAGCGCTCCTGCACCGGGTACCAGGGCTGGCGGACCTTGTCGCGGTGCTGGCCGAGGTCGGGCTCACACGGCTGTTCCAGGCAGTGCCCCTTCGGATCGAAGACCCAGCCGTGGTAGCAGCAGCGGATGCCGTCCTCTTCCACCCCTCCGTAGTAGAGCGAGGCGCCGCGGTGGATGCATCGAGGATGCAGCAGGGCGGGCTCGCCACGGCCGGTGCGGAAGAGGACGAGCTCCTCGCCCAGGACCTTGACGCGGCGCGGGGTCGTGGTGACCTTCTCGGCCTTCGAGATCGGATGCCAGTAGCGGCGCATCACCTCCCCGTACGGCGTGCCCGGGCCGACCTGGGCGAGCTCGTTCAGCGGCCCGCCGAGTGCCAGCCCATAGGCGGTTCCCGTGTCGGGCACGGCTTCGGCGGCGGGGGTTGTCGTCGCGTCAGACATCGAGTTCCAGCTCCTCTGTCAGGGCCCGCGAGACGCAGACCATCATCGTTTCGTTCTCTTCCTTCTCCGCGTCGGTGAGGATCGAGTCGCGGTGGTCGACCACGCCGTTGAGCACGGCCAGTTCGCAGGTGCCGCAGACGCCTTCGCGGCAGGAGGACGGGACGTCGACGCCGACATCCGCCAGGGCGTCGAGAATGCTCTGGCCTGGTTCGACGGTGACGGACAGCCGCGAGCGCGCGCACCGCACCACGAAGCTCCCCTGGCGCAACGGCTCACTCAACGGCTTGGCCCGGAAGCGCTCCACCCTGACCTCGCGCCCGAGGTCGCGGGCGTGCTGCTCCACCTCGACGAGCATCCGTTCGGGGCCGCAGCAGTAGACGGCCGCCGACGGGTGCGCGTGCGCGACGGCATCGCGCAGGTCGAGGCGCTGTCCCTCGTCCGAGGCGAACACCTGAACGGTCCCGGTGCCGCTGCCGTCGCCGAGCTCGTCGCGGAACGGGATGGCGCGGCGGGAACGGACGGCGAGATGCAGAACCCACGGCCTCCCCTCGGCAGTGGCACGCCGCATCATCGGGAGGAGCGGAGTGATGCCGATGCCGCCCGCGAGGAAGACATAGCGCGGGGCGTCGACGAAGGGGAACGTGCTGCGCGGTGGGCTCACCTTCAGGATCTCGCCGACGCGGAGCCGCTCGTGGACGTGCTTCGACCCGCCGCGGCCGCCCTGATCGAGAGCGACGGTGATCCGGTAGGACGAGCCGTCGGCGGGATCGCCGCTGAGGGAGTACTGCCGGACCAGGCCCGGGGCCAGCTCGACGTCGATGTGAGCGCCCGGCGTCCACGCCGGAAGTGCCGCTCCGTCGTCCGAGCCGAGGATGACGGACACGATCCCCGCGGCTTCCCAGTGCAGAGTGACGACGCGTAGTGCCAGGTACGCCTGTGGTTGTGCTCCGGTCTCCAGCGGCCGGTCGAGCTGCGTCGCCGTCATCGAAGCGGCTCACGAACGAAGAGCCGGTTGAGATCGGCGGGCAGTCCCGTCACGCCCGTTTCGCGTCCGGCAGCGGAGAAGCGTGCCGGCGCCTCGATGGCACTCTGATTCATCCTGTCCTTCCCGTCCAAGGCGGCGGCGCCACGCCCACAAGGAGCCGTGGCAGCGGCCACAATAGTGCATATTAGACATGTTTAATAGGTTTGATTGCTATCTCGCCGGTCCGTCGCCGGGCCGCTCACCGCGGGGGCCGGCCCGGTGGCGGGTGGGCTCGCGAGCGGCGCCGCCGAATGTGGCGGCGTCGGCGCTCCGGTTCCGGGACGTCTCCGGGTCGTGCGACCCTCGCTGCTCGCGTCCCGGTCGGCCCCTATTCAACATGTTGAATGTATTTAATGGTTCCATTGTGATGCGAGATCGTATATGGTGCGTGGCGATCGAACGCGGCGGCTGCGACCCGTACCGCGCCAACCGGTCTCGGGGAGGTGGCACACGTGGTGCTCGGCAGAACCGGCGTTGACGAACTCGCGCCGGGTGTCACCGGTGATGTCGCCGGCTTCCGGCCGAGGACCGGACGCCGTCCGTCGGACGGCAGGGTGCGGAGCGGCGCGGCCGGGACAGCGCCCGCGCGATGACTGCCCAGCCCCTGGCCGCCGACATCCAGGCGTCCGTCACCCCTCGGCCGGAGCGTCAGTTGCTCCGGCTGCTCGGCCCCGCCTTCGTCGCCGCGATCGCTTACGTCGATCCCGGTAACGTCGCCGCGAACCTGTCCGCCGGAGCGAAGTACGGCTATCTGCTGGTCTGGGTCCTCGTCCTCGCGAACGCGATGGCGGTCCTGGTCCAGTACCTGTCCGCGAAACTGGGACTGGTCACGGGACGCACGCTCCCCGAGATTCTCGGCGACCGCCTGCCACGACCGGCGCGCCTGCTCTATTGGGCGCAGGCGGAAGTCACCGTGGCCGCCACCGATCTCGCCGAGGTGATCGGCGGTGCCATCGCCCTGGAGATTCTGCTGGGTCTGCCTCTTCCGGTGGGCGGCGTCCTCGTCGGCGTGCTCTCGACGGCCATGCTCGAAATCCACTCCCGCCGTGGCCAGCGCGCTTTCGAGAGACTCGTCATCGGCCTGCTGGTGGTGATCGCGATCGGGTTCGCCGGCGGCCTGCTGGTGAGCCCCGTGAACTGGTCCGGCGCGGCCGGCGGCCTGATCCCCCGGCTGGACGGGGCGCCCACGGTGCTGCTGGCCGCCGGCATGATCGGTGCGACCGTCATGCCGCACGCGGTCTACCTCCACTCGGGCCTGGTGCGCGATCGTCATGGCCACCGCGACGATCCCCGACGTACGAGGCGGCTGCTGAAGGTCACGGGCTACGACGTCGTGGGCGCTCTCGTCGTCGCCGGCGGCGTCAACGTCGCCATGCTGCTCCTCGCGGCGGCGGCTCTGCCGGGCGCGCCCGGCGTCGACACGATCCAGGGGGCCGCGCGCGCCATCACCGCCAATCTCGGGGTCGTCCCCGGCCTCGTCTTCGGAGTCGGGCTGCTCGCCTCGGGGCTGGCATCCACCTCCGTGGGAAGCCACGCGGGAGCGGCGGTCATGGACGGCCTTCTCCACGTCAGGGTGCCCCTCCTCGTGCGACGAGTCGCGACCCTTGTCCCCGCCCTGATCGTGCTGGCGCTCGGCGTCGATCCGACGTGGGCCCTCGTCCTCACTCAGGTGGTGCTCTCGGTGGGAATCCCGTTCGTGCTCGTGCCGCTCGTCTGGTACACGAGCCGGCGGCGCGTCATGGGCGACTTCGCCAACGGTCCCGCTCTCCGTGCCGCGAGCACGGCGGTTTGCGTGGCCGTCGCGGCGCTGAACGTCCTCCTGATCCTCATGGTCGTCACCTAGTCGACGTCGCCCCCTCTCAACGCATGAAATCGTCCACGTTTGTAACGGAGAGTAATCGTGTTGCAGCAAGAACAGATCGAGCGGATCGCCGACGAGCTGCTCGCCGCCGACCGTGACCGGAGCGTCGTGCCGCTCCTGTCCGCCCGCAACCCCGGAATGGAGATCGAGGACTCCTACGCCGTCCAGGCGCTGTGGGCGAGGCGCCGGGTCGAGGCGGGCCACAGGATCGTCGGCCACAAGATCGGCCTGACTTCCAAGGCGATGCAGGCCGCCACCGGGATCACCGAGCCCGACTACGGGGTGATCTTCGACGACATGATCCTCGAGAACGGCGCCGTGATCCCGTTCGACGACTTCTCCAACGTGCGCATCGAGGTCGAGCTGGCCTTCGTGCTGGACAAGCCGCTCACCGGCCCGGCCTGCACCCTGTTCGACGTGCTCGACGCCACCAGGTACGTCGTCCCCGCCCTGGAGATTCTCAACTCGCACATCGAGCTGCAGGGCCGGACCATCGTCGACACGATCAGCGACAACGCGGCGATGGGCGCGATGGTCGTCGGCGGGCGCCCTGTCGCGGCCGACGCGGTCGACCTGCGCTGGGTGAGCGCCCTGCTCTACAGGAACCAGACGATCGAGGAGACCGGGGTCGCCGCGGGCGTGCTCAACCACCCGGCCACGGGCGTGGCCTGGCTCGCGAACAAGCTCGCCCAGCACGGGACCACGCTCGAGGCCGGGGAGATCATCCTGGCCGGTTCGTTCACCCGTCCGATGTGGGTGGAGCGCGGCGACACCGTCCACGCCGAGTACGGCGACCTGGGGGCGATCACGTGCCGCTTCGAGTAGAGCCGACCTTCCGCGACGCGCTCGCCGCGGCCCGCCGGCCACTTGTCGGCATGTGGGTGTGCAGCGGCAGCCCGCTGGTCGCCGAGATCTGCGCCGGCAGCGGACTCGACTGGCTGCTGGTCGACGCCGAGCACAGCCCCAACGGCGTGGAGTCCCTGCTCGCCCAGTTGCAGGCCGTCCACGGCTACCCCGTGACCCCGCTGGTGCGCCCGCCGGTCGGCGACCCCGTCGTCATCAAGCAGTACCTCGACCTGGGCGCGCAGAATCTGCTGATCCCGATGGTCGACACCGCGGAACAGGCCGCGGCGATGGTGAGCGCGGTGGAGTACCCGCCGCGCGGCGTCCGGGGAGTGGGCAGCGCACTCGCGCGCGCTTCGCGCTGGAACCGGGTCCCCGACTATCTGCGCACCGCCCGGGAGACCGTTTCGCTCTATCTCCAGATCGAGTCCGCCGAGGCGGTCGGGAACGTCGAAGCCATCGTCGCCACGCCCGGAGTCGACGGCATCTTCGTCGGACCGTCCGATCTGGCCGCCTCGATGGGTGTGCTCGGAGAGCAGGACCATCCCGAGGTGGTGGCCGCGGTCGAGCACTGCCTCCGGGTCGCCGCGGCGGCCGGCGTCAAGGCCGGCCTCAACGCCTTCGCGCCGGCGCTGGCCCGGCGATACCTCACCGCCGGCGCCGACTTCATCCTCGTCGGCGCCGACGTCCAGCTGCTCGCCCGCGGGAGCGAGAGGCTCGCCGCCGAGTTCATCGAGGAGACGCCGTGAGCAGGATCGAACGACCCGGCAAGATCATCGCTCTGCACCTGAACTACCCGTCCCGCATCGCGCAGCGCGGGCGCACCCCGGCGTACCCGTCGTTCTTCCTCAAGCCGCCCTCGTCGATGGCCGCGAGCGGCGACGTCATCGAGCGGCCGGCCGGCACGGAGCTCCTGGCGTACGAGGGCGAGGTCGCGCTGATCGTGGGCACCCGGGTGCGCCGCGTCACTCCGGAGGAGGGGTGGGCGTCGATCTCGGGGATCACCGCCGCCAACGACTGGGGCGTCTACGACCTCCGTCTCGTCGACAAGGGCTCGAACCTGCGCAACAAGGGCGGAGACGGGTTCACTCCGCTGGGCCCGGAGGTGATCCCGGCCGCGTCGGTCGATCCCACGGCCCTGCGGGTCCGCACCTGGGTCAACGGCGTGCTCAAGCAGGACGACACGACCGCCGACCTGGTCTTCCCGTTCGGGACGCTCGTGGCCGACCTGTCCCAGCTGATCACTCTCGAGCCCGGTGACGTCATCCTGACCGGCACGCCGGCCGGCTCCTCCGTCGCGGTCCCGGGCGACGTGGTGGAGGTCGAGGTCGACGCGCCGACCGCCCCCGGCGCGCCGAGCACGGGCCGCCTGGTCACCAGGGTGGTCGAGGGGACGACGCCGTTCGCCGAGTACGGCGCGAAGCCCCATGTCGACGATCTGCAGCGCATCGAGGCGTGGGGCGACGCAGAGACGGCTGGCGTGACCGTGCCGGGAAATGTCACTGTGCCGGGAAATGTCACTGTGCCGGCGCCGTTCGCCCTGACCGACGAGCTGCGTGACAAGCTCTCGTCGGCCGCCGTGGCGACGATCAGCGCGCAGCTGCGCAAGCTGGGTTATCCGCACTCGTCGATCGACGGCGTCCACCCGCTGGTCCCCGGGACGAAGATGATCGGCATCGCCCGGACCCTGCGCTTCGTCGCTCATCGACCAGACCTGTTCGAGTCGCACGGCGGCGGCTTCAACGCCCAGAAGCAGGCCTTCGACTCGCTGGCGGAGGGCGAGGTGCTGGTGATCGAGGCCCGCGGCGACGCGACCGCCGGCACCGTCGGCGACGTCCTCGCTCTGCGCGCGAAGACGCTGGGCGCCGCCGGAATCGTCACGGACGGGGCCGCGCGCGACTCTGCCGCCGTCGCCGCCATCGGCATTCCGACGTTCGCCCAGGCCGCCCATCCCTCCGTGCTCGGGAGGCGGCACGTCCCGTGGGAGGTCGACGCCACGATCACCTGCGGAGGCGCCGCCGTGGTGCCCGGTGACGTCGTCGTCGGCGACGACGACGGGGTGGTCGTCATCCCGCGGCGGCTCGTCGAGCAGGTCGCCACCGGAGCGGCCGACCAGGAGGCCGAGGACGCGTGGGTCGCCGCGCGGGTGGCGGAGGGCCATCCCGTCGACGGCCTCTTCCCGCTCGACGCCGAGTGGCGCAGGCGCTATCAGGCCTGGCGGGCGGAACAGGCGTGACCCAGACCAGGAGCAAGTCCCGGATCGCCTATGACTGGATCCGCGAGCGGATCGAGTCCGGCCGGTTCTCGCCGGGGTACCGCCTCGTCCTCGACGCCGTCGCGAAGCAGATCGGCGTCAGCACGGTCCCGGTGCGCGAGGCGATACGCCTGCTCGAGGCGGAGGGCCTGGTGACCTTCGAGCGCAACATCGGCGCCCAGGTCGCCTTCATGCACGAGCAGGAGTACCTGTACACGATGCAGACGCTCGCCCTCGTGGAGGGCGCCGCGACCGCGCTGTCGGCACCCCGCGTCACCGGCGACCACATCGCCCGGGCGCGAGCGATCAACGACCAGATGGCCGAGTCCCTGGAGGCCTTCGACCCGCACCGGTTCACCGAGCTCAACCGCGCCTTTCACACGGTGCTCTTCGAGGAGTGCCCCAACCCGCACGTCGTCGACCTCGTCCACCGCGGCTGGAAGCGGCTGACCGTGCTCCGCGACTCCGTCTTCGGCTTCGTGCCCGGTCGCGCGCGCGAGTCCGTCGACGAGCACGAGGCGCTCCTGCGGCTGATCGAGGCCGGGGAGACGCCGCTGACCGTCGAACTCGCGGCCCGCGACCACCGGCTCGGCACTCTCAACGCGGTGCTGGCCTACCAGGCCGACCGCCGGCGCCATGCCACGTCCGGCTCCGGCCGCTGACCCCGATCCACGAACTCACCCGACCCACCCACCCGATCCACTCACCCGGCTCAGGAGCAACCATGAGACAGCACGCCCCCGACGGGCTGCCGGACCACATCCAGCACTTCATCGACGGAAAGTTCGTCGACAGCGTCGACGGCGACACCTTCGACGTGCTCAACCCCGCCACCAACCAGGTCTACATCAAGGCCGCGGCCGGCAAGAAAGCAGACATCGACCTCGCGGTGGCCGCCGCGAAGCGGGCCTTCGACGGCACGTGGCCGAAGCTGCTGCCCCGCCAGCGCTCGCGGGTGTTGCACCGGGTGGCCGACCTGGTCGAGGCGCAGGACAAGCGGCTCGCCGAGCTGGAGACGTGGGACACCGGTCTGCCGATCACGCAGGCGCTCGGCCAGGCCCAGCGCGCCGCCGAGAACTTCCGGTTCTTCGCGGACCTGATCGTTGCCCAGCGCGACGACACCTACAAGGTGCCCGGCCGCCAGGTGAACTACGTGAACCGCAAGCCCAAGGGCGTCGCGGGCCTCATCACGCCGTGGAACACCCCGTTCATGCTCGAGTCCTGGAAGCTCGCCCCGGCGCTGGCCACCGGCAACACCGTGGTGCTCAAGCCCGCCGAGTTCACCCCGCTGTCGGCATCGCTGTGGGCGGAGATCTTCCGCGAGGCGGGCGTGCCGGACGGGGTGTTCAACCTGGTCAACGGCTTCGGCGAGGACGCCGGCGACGCGCTGGTGAAGCACCCCGACGTGCCGCTGATCTCGTTCACCGGCGAGAGCCGTACCGGGCAGATCATCTTCGGCAACGCGGCGTCGCACCTCAAGGGCCTGTCCATGGAGCTCGGCGGCAAGTCGCCGGCCGTGGTCTTCGCCGACGCCGACCTGGAAGCGGCGCTGGACGCCACGGTGTTCGGGGTGTTCTCGCTCAACGGCGAGCGCTGCACGGCCGGCAGCCGCATCCTCGTCGAGCGCTCCGTCTATGACGAGTTCGTGGAGCGCTACGCCGAGCGCGCGAAGAACATCGTGGTCGGCGACCCGCACGACCCGGCGACCGAGGTCGGGGCGCTTGTGCACCCCGAGCACTACGACAAGGTCATGAGCTACGTCGAGATCGGCAGGAACGAGGCCCGTCTCGTCGCGGGCGGAGGCCGCCCGGAGGGCCTGCCCGAGGGCAACTACGTCGCCCCGACCGTCTTCGTCGACGTCGAGCCGGACGCCCGGATCTTCCAGGAGGAGATCTTCGGCCCGGTTGTCGCGATCACCCCGTTCGACAGCGACGAGGAGGCTCTCCAGCTCGCCAACGGCGTCAAGTACGGCCTCGCGGCGTACGTCTGGACGAACGACCTCAAGCGCGCCCACACGTTCTCCCAGAGCGTCGAGGCGGGCATGGTCTGGCTCAACTCGAACAACGTGCGCGACCTGCGCACCCCGTTCGGCGGCGTGAAGGCCTCCGGCCTCGGCCACGAGGGCGGCTACCGGTCGATCGACTTCTACACGTACCAGCAGGCCGTGCACATCACCCTGAACGACGCCCATTCGCCGCGCTTCGGCCGCGGGCCCGAGGCGGCCACGTCCTTCACGACGCAGAAATGAGCGAGGAGAGCACCATGACCACCGACATCCCCACCCCGAAGGCTCCGGCGCCCGACATCGTCCGGTGCGCGTACATGGAGCTGGTCGTCACCGACCTGAAGAAGTCGCGCGAGTTCTACGTCGACCTGCTCGGCCTCGTCGTGACAGAGGAGACCGAGAACGAGATCTACCTGCGGACGTTCGAGGAGTTCATCCACCACAACCTCGTGTTGCGTCAGGGCCCGGTGGCCGCCGTCGCCGCGTTCGCCTACCGGGTTCGCTCTCCCGAGGAGCTCGACAAGGCGGTCGCCTTCTACACCGAGCTCGGCTGCCGTGTCGAGCGCCGCAAGGAGGGCTTCGTCAAGGGCGTCGGCGACGCGGTCCGCGTCCAGGACCCCCTCGGGTTCCCGATCGAGTACTTCTACGAGGTCGAGCACGTCGAGCGCCTCGCCTGGCACTACCAGCTGCACACCCCGGGCGCGCTGGTCCGCCTCGACCACTTCAACCAGGTCACGCCGGACGTCCCGCGCGCGGCCAAGCACATGGTGGACCTCGGCTTCCGGGTGACCGAGGACATCGAGGACGGCGAGGGCACCGTGTACGCCGCGTGGATGCGCCGCAAGCCGACCGTGCACGACACCGCGATGACCGGTGGCGACGGCCCGCGCATGCACCATGTCGCCTTCGCGACCCATGAGAAGCACAACATCATCGCGATCTGCGACAAGATGGGCGCTCTGCGCATCTCAGACCGGATCGAGCGCGGCCCGGGCCGTCACGGCGTCTCGAACGCGTTCTACCTCTACATCCTCGACCCGGACGGCCACCGTGTGGAGATCTACACGCAGGACTACTGGACCGGTGACCCGGACAACCCGCTCGTGACGTGGGACGTCCACGACAACCAGCGTCGCGACTGGTGGGGCAACCCGGTCGTCCCGAGCTGGTACACCGAGGCCTCGACGGTGCTCGACCTCGACGGCAATCCGGTGCCGGTGGTGGAGCGCACGCACACCAGCGAGATGGCCGTGACGGTCGGCGCAGACGGCTTCTCCTACACCCGTGTGGGCGACGTCGAGCGCGGCTTCAAGCTCGGCGAGCAGCTGTGAGCCGGCGGCGGGCGACGTCATCGTGATGATCGCCGGCGCCGGGGCCGAGGACGGCCGACGTGCCTCGACGCGGTGGTGGCGGCTCAGAGGACCTGGGCCGCCACCGCGCCCGCGTACGGGGACGTCCTGCGTACGGCCGGGCAGCCGGCGACTGTCCGGATCTTCAGCAGGCGCCCACGAGCAGGGCCGGCCGGGGACACGGCGGCATCGAGGGAGCTCGCTTCGCTTCGTGCTCTACGCCGGCGCCTTGACGGCCGAGCCCGCCGCGGCCTGCTCCCGGGTGACGCGGCGGCGCCGGGTCGGCAGCCCGAGCGTCGGGTTGGCGACGCCCCAGGCGGCGCTCTTGCAGACCAGTTCCTTGTAGACGGCGGCGAGCCGTCCGGTCAGGACCGCCTGCATGGCGCGGTCGTCGGCGGTGACGTACTGGATCAGGCCCTCCCTGCGGCCCAGTGAGACGCACTGGTTGAAGTAGCGGATCGGCGCGTTCGGGAGCTTCCCGCCGGTCAGGCGCGCCGCGATCGCGTCGGCGGCCTGCCAGGCGGCCGGAGTTCCCGAGGCGCACGACATCCGCAGCGGCTTGTTCCCGGGGCCCATCGCCATGGCCGCGTCGCCGACGGCGTACACGTCGGGGTGCGAGACCGAGCGCATGGTCCCGTCGACCACGATCTGGCCGGTGCCGGTGACCTCCAGGGTGGTCGCCTTCGCGATCGGGTGGACCGCGAAGCCGGTGGTCCACACGGTGACCGCGGCCGGAATGGCCGTGCCGTCGGCGGTGACCACGTGGTCGGCTTCGACGCCGGTCACGGGGACATGCTCGTGCACGGTGATCCCGAGCCTGCCGAAGACCTTCCGCAGGTGCTCGCGGCCCTTGGGGGAGAGCCAGTCGCCGAGGCCGCCGCCGGCGGCGAGGGCGACGTCGAGGTCCGGGCGGGCCTCGGCGATCTCGGTCGCGGCCTCCAGCCCGGTGAGGCCGCCACCGACGACGACCACGGTCTGCCCCGCGTCGAGGCGGGCCAGGCGCTCGCGCAGCCGGAGTGCTCCGGGGCGGCCGGCGATCTCATAGGCGTGCTCGGCGGCCCCGGGGACGCCCTGGGCGTTCCAGCCGCTGCCGAGGGCGTAGACGAGCGTGTCATAGGCGAGTTCTTCGGCGCCGGACCCGGGCGCGGTCACGTCGGCGCCGTTCGCGTCGACGACGGCAACGGTCTTGCGGTCGACGTCGACGCCGGTGACCTTCGCGAGCCTCAGTTCGACGCCGGTGCCCGCGAACATCTCGCTCAACGGCCGGGGCTTGAGGGTCTGGCCGGCCGCCAGCTGGTGCATGCGGACGCGTTCGACGAAGTCAGGCTCGGCGTTGACGAGGGTGATGGCGACGTCCTCGCGGCGAAGCCGCTTGGCGAGGCGCCCGGCGGCGATGGCTCCGGTGTATCCGGCTCCGAGGACGACGATGCGGTGCTGCATGGCCCTTGCTCCTGTCTTGCGCGATTTGCCCCTTGAACCGGGCGGCGCGCCATTTCCTGACAGGAACGCGATGTGAAGCACCTCACATAGCGATCAGAGGGCCTCGAACAGGGGCTCCCCGTGGTCCGTGGCGGCCCAGTGCGCGGTCGCGCGTTCGAGCTTGTCGGGATTGACCTGGCTGCGGACCGCGGCGATGCCCCCGGCGGTGAGCTCCAGGCACATGACACCGACGACCCGGCCCTCCACGACGGCCACGACGGCGGGATCGCCGTTGGCGGTCCAGATGTAGACCTCGGGCGTGCCGCCGACCATGGCGCGCTTGACCTCGGCCGGTTTGAACAGGCCCCGCAGGAACTTCGCGACCGCGACGGCGCCCTCGAACGCCTTGGCGCGGGCCGGGATCTTCCCGCCGCCGTCGCCGATCGCGATGGCGTCCTCCGTGAGCAGGCGCACGAGCGGCTCGATACGGCCGGTGGTGGCGGCCGCCAGGAACTCCTCGACGATGCGCCGGGTGGCGGCCTCGTCGGTCGCGGTGCGGGCCTTGCCGTCGGCGACGTGCTTCTTGGCCCGGTGGAAGATCTGCTGGCTGGCGGCCTCGGTGATGTCGAGGATCTCGGCGATCTCCCGGTGTGGGTAGTCGAAGGCCTCCCGCAGCACGTACACCGCCCGCTCGTTGGGGGACAGGCGCTCCATGAGGGTGAGGACCGCGTACGAGACCGATTCACGCTGCTCGGCGGTGTCGGCCGGGCCGAGCATCGGGTCCCCGGCGAGCAGCGGCTCGGGAAGCCACTGGCCCACATAGGTCTCGCGGCGCGCCCGCGCGGAGCTGAGCTGGTTGAGGCACAGGTTGGTGAGGACCTTCGTCAGCCATGCCTCGGGGACCTCGACGTGGTCGACGTCGGCGGCCTGCCAGCGCAGGTACGTCTCCTGCACGGCGTCCTCGGCCTCCCCGGCGGAGCCGAGAAGGCGGTAGGCGATGGCCTCCAGGCGCGGCCTGCTGGCCTCGAACCGGTCGACGTCGTTCGCGGTCAAGGGCATGACCCCGATCCTAGATCGCGCGGTGCGAACCGACGCCGCCACCTACGGTCATGCCGTACCTCACGGGGGTCGTCCCGCTCAACCGGCTCACAGGCGCGGGTTTCGCTTGACGCGAAAGAACCTGAGGACGCCGGGCCGATCGATCCAACTAGAGTGGAGACTCCGATTCAGGCTCAGTCCGGAGGGAGCCGACATGTTCGAGAGGTTCACCGACCGTGCGCGGCGGGTTGTCGTCCTGGCCCAGGAAGAGGCCCGGATGCTCAACCACAACTACATCGGTACTGAGCA
>NZ_JBEYWW010000055.1:0-47771 GCF_040644635.1 Microbispora sp. NPDC046933
AGCTGGGCCCGCGTCATACACGACGACCTACCGGATCAGACCCTGCCGCAAGGGCGAATCCCAAATATTGATCACAACCCGATACGCGCCCTAGTAGAACGTCGTCGGCTCGTCGTGGCGGTCGTTGGTGCCAAACGTCGGCCTGGGATGGTTTCGTAGCCTTTAGGCTGATTCAACGCCTGGTCCGCGCGCTGAGCCACCGAAGCGGATGCGGGACCCGGGTCGATCGGCCTGGCGATATGCCTGGTGCTGGTCGGGGTTGCTGCCTGGTTCGTTTCGACAACCGCTCGTCGTGCACACCGGATGCTGGCGGTTCTCGGGAATGCGGTGCAGGTCGCCCACCCGGAGTATCGAGTGCGATTAGAACCTCCAGACGGAGTTTTCTCTCACTCTCCCCTTGTCCTTCGAGCGGCAGTCCTCCGGCAGCTCCGGCGGTGGGCGGGAGGTGGTGGAGAACGCGCTGGGCGACCTCACCACCGTCCCCTCGTTCCCCACCACAGACCTGACCGGGTATCTGCGGGCGTTCGCCGGTGGCCGGGGTCATGAGCCGGCTGCGAAGAAGGCGGCGGAGCGGCAGATCAGGGGGCTGGGGCAGTCGGAGTGGGCGACGGCCCTGATGGAACTGGCGAGCCCTCTCGCCGAGCGGGACCTGGTCGAAGAGATGAAACTGTATGGGTTCGGCCCTCAGGACAGGGACAAGTATTTCTTCCTGTCGCCGACGGTTCCGGCCGCGGCGAAGCCGGTCTTCTGGTCCGCCCTCGACGGGTGCGCCGATCGTGGGTTGGCCGGGTGCGACGACCGCGCCGCGACGAAGCAGTTCCAGCAGTCGGCCGGCCTGCTGACCGAGGACGATCGCCGTAAGCTGCGCAGAGTCGGTCTTGATCTGGACGTTCTTCGCGCCGCCGCCTCGGAGGGCCGGGTCTACGGCTTCATCGTCAACTGGATGACGAAGGACGACCTCTTGGGCCTGCTCGGCAAGCCGGACGTGCGCGTTGTCCACGTCGTCGAGATGGTGCCGCGAACCGACCACGTCCCGAGCTGAACCAGTGCCCCGGCCCGGCTGGTTGAAGGGCGCGTCGTCTGGCCCTCTGGTGGAGCCTTTTGCCGGCGACGTATCCCAACCTCAGCGGATGGCCCGCGGACCTGCTGCCCCTCGCCGACGACCCCAGAGTCATGTCGCTTCGTGTGGCCAACATCGCCGTGGACGTCTGAGAAGGCCACTGGGACGCCGCGCAGGGCGATCTCCGGACTGATCCTGCCCGAAAACGGGCAGGAAACTTGTTAGTCGGCATCAGTACTGCGTTAGGGTCCTGCTCTGTGTCCACGGCACGGCATCCCTTCGAGGATCTGATCGGCCACCTCACCCGGACCACCTCACTGGGGCCGGGTGAGGCGGCCCGCGTGGTGGCCGACGTCCTGACGTACTTCGGCGAGCCCGCGGAAGAGTACGTGCGGCGCCGCCACGGCGAACTCAAGTCGAGGGGGCTGACGAACGACCAGATCTTTCCCAGAATCTCCGCCGAGCTTGCGGGAAGGCGTGTCGCGGCACCGGAGCTGACCCTGCGCCAGCTTCGGCGGATCGTTTACGGATAGGAGCGGTTATGTGCGGAATCGTCGCTTATGTCGGGCCTAAGGATGCGGCGCCCATCCTGCTCGAAGGTCTCCAGCGACTGGAGTACCGGGGCTACGACTCGGCCGGCCTCGCCGTCGTGAACGCCAAGAGCCTCAGGACGCGCAAGGTCAAGGGCCGGGTCGCCGACCTGGCGGCGGCGGTACCCGCGAAGTTCAAGGGCACGAGCGGCATCGGCCACACCCGGTGGGCCACGCACGGCGCGCCCAGTGACGTGAACGCGCACCCGCACCTCGACCAGGAGCAGCGGATCGCCGTCGTGCACAACGGCATCATCGAGAACGCCGACGAGCTGCGCCGCCGCCTGGAGGGCGAGGGCGTGAAGTTCGAGAGCGAGACCGACAGCGAGGTGCTCTCGCAGCTCATCGGGCGCATGGTCAAGGACACCGACTCGCTGCGGGAGGCCGTCCTGCGGGCGCTGAAGAGCGTGGTCGGCACGTACGGCATCGCCGTCATCGACGCGCAGCGCCCCGGCGAGATCGTGGTGGCCCGCAACGGCAGCCCGATCGTGCTCGGCCTCGGCGAGAAGGAGATGTTCGCCGCCTCCGACGTCGCCGCGCTCATCCGCTACACGCGCCAGGTCGTCCACCTGGAGGACGGCGAGCTCGCGGTCATCAAGGCTGACGGGTTCAACACGTTCACCAGCGACGCCAGGGAGACGGCCAAGGAGCCGTTCACGGTCGACTGGGACGCCGGCCACTACGACAACGGCGGCTACGAGCACTACCTGCTCAAGGAGATCTCCGAGCAGCCCGACACGGTCGCCCGCACGCTGCGCGGCCGGATCGACGACCGGTTCCACATCGCCCACCTCGGCGGCCTCAACATGGACGCCCGCGAGACCCGCTCGTTCCGCCGCGTGAAGATCATCGGCTGCGGGTCCGCGTACTACTCCGGCCAGATGGGCGCGCAGCTCATCGAGGAGCTGGCCCGCATCCCCGCCGACGCCGAGCCCGCGTCGGAGTTCCGCTACCGCAGCCCCGTCGTCGAGCCCGACACCCTGTACGTCGCGATCAGCCAGTCGGGGGAGACCTACGACACGCTCGCCGCCGTGCAGGAGCTCAAGCGCAAGGGCGGCCGGGTGCTCGGCATCGTCAACACCGTCGGCAGCGCCATCGCCCGGGAGACCGACGGCGGCATCTACCTGCACGCCGGTCCCGAGGTCTCGGTGGCCTCCACCAAGGCGTTCATCTCCACGGCCGTGGCGTTCGCGCTGCTCGCCCTGCACCTCGGCCGCGTACGCGACCTGTCGCCGGCCGACGGCCGCAGGATCTGCGAGGGACTGCGCCGGCTGCCCGAGCAGATCAAGGAGATCCTCACTCTGGAGGACCGGATCAAGGAGCTGGCGAAGAAGTACGCCGACTCGCCGGGCATGATGTTCGTCGGCCGGGTGCGCGGCTATCCGGTGGCCCGCGAGGGCGCGCAGAAGCTCAAGGAGATCTCCTACGTCCACGCCGAGGCGTATCCGGCGAGCGAGCTCAAGCACGGCCCGCTCGCGCTGATCAGCCCCGAACTGCCGACGGTCGCGATCGTCCCCGACGATGAGCTGCTGGACAAGAACCTCACCACGCTGGGCGAGATCCGGGCCCGGCACGGGCGCATCCTCATGGTCGGCCACCGCACCTCCGAGGCGGCCGACGACTGCATCGTGGTGCCCAAGAACGAGGTCGAGCTCGACCCCATCCTGCTCACGATTCCGCTGCAGCTGTTCGCCTACTACGCCGCCGTCGCCCTGGACCGCGACGTCGACCGCCCGCGCAACCTCGCCAAGAGCGTGACGGTCGAGTAGGACCGGGTCCCTTCTCGTACGGGTCGCTTTTCGTACGGCTCGCGCCCCTGTGGCGTGAGCCGTACGGGCGCGCGTCAGGTACGCGGGCCGGAGTGAGTCAAGTGTGTGAGCGGGGTGTACGAACAGGGTGCGCGGGCAGGCGGGTGCCCGGTCACGAGCGGGGGGATGGGTTCCTGGCCGGATGCGGACGGCGCGGAGGCATGGGTGCGCCGGCGGGGCCGAGGGATGTCTGATGCGGAGGAACCGCGGCGAGAGGCGGCGTGTCAGCCGGGGGTCAGCGCGTGGTACTCGGCGCAGCCCGGCGTAGACGCGAGGAGATCCCTGTCAGCATGATCCTGGGCAGCCGGGTTGCTGTCGCCGTTGCCTGCGCCCACGCTCTGCAGAAAACGACAGCAAGCGTGCAGAAAAAGACAAGACGCATCTCTCCGGTCCCTTGCATGCTGGTTCCGGCTGATACCCGGGAAGCCGTCGAAGTGGATCGTCACCCAGGACGAAAGGGCTCACGATCAGTAATCGGTAAGGCGCTGTCCGTCTATTGACGTATGGGCACCTTATGACACGTCCTGAGCGCGTGACTGATCCGTACGCACCTCCCCCCAAAGGACACCATGGGAATTTTGCCCTTCCGCAGAGGGCGCCGGCAGTGGTTATCCATAAGCACGGCCACTCTGGCAGCCATCGTCCTGGCACCTACGCCTATAGGAAATAACGTCCCAGCTGTCGCTGCGGCTTCCCCCCAACCCTCCCCGCAGACCCCGATACACGGAAGGCAGCTCGAAGAGGCGAAGCGAGAGGCGCTTGTACAGAAGAAACCAGTCGAAGTAGAGGCCTGGACCACCGAAACGGCGCAGTTCTTTGCCAAGCCTGACGGCAAGACCGTGCAAGCCTATCTCAACACCGGACCAGTCCGCGTCAAACGCAATGGCGTTTGGCACGGCATCGACACCACGCTGGTGGAGAAGGACGGGTCCTTCGCACCCAAGTTCGCCAAGAACGGTCTGCAATTGTCCGCCGGTGGTGCCGGCCCCGTGGTCAAGCTTCGGCACGAGAACGAGCGCTCCGCGCTGTCCGCTCCGGCAATGCTGCCCAGACCAATAGTCAGTGGTAACACGGCAACCTATCGCGACGTGTACGGACAGGGCGTGGACCTGGCCGTGTCGGCTACGCCGACGGGGTTCAGTCAGCAAATCGTATTCCGCCAACGTCCCAGGGAGAATAAGAAACTGCGCCTGACCGCGCGACTTCCTCACGGCCTCTCGTATGCGCGGACGGCGAACGGTAGAACTCAGCTCAAAGTCGGCAAGAAGAAGATCTCCGACATCCTCGACGCTCCTATGTTCGACGCCGCCGCCGCACAGGGTGGCCCCGACGACGGTCACAAGAGCGTCGCAAAGGTGTCCGTCGGCGGCGAAGATTCGGAGCTGACGCTTTCCGCGGATGCCTCGTTCCTCAACGATCCCGCCACGCAGTTCCCTGTGACAGTGGCAGCAGGAGGATCTGAGTGGCTGGGCGCGGGACGCGCCGTCGATACCTTCGTCTCCAATGTCCAGTATCCCAATGCGGCGCAAGGGTCTGCCACGTGGTTGAGAGCCGGCAAGTCGAGCAGCGGAGGCGAGACCTGGCGCACCTACATAGGTTTTCAGATGGACGCCTCCTTCCAGCTCATGGGCGCGCACATCCTCAACGCCGACCTGCGGATGTGGAACTACCGGTCCAACGCATGTGGCCTGGAGGTAGGGTCCGGCATCCTGGTCCGCCGGGTTACCAAGGACTGGTCACCTTCCACGCTCTCCTGGAGCTCCCAGCCCGGCACCACATCGAGTGGCCAGGTCGGCAACAAGGCCGCGTACAGCGACACCTGCTCCTGGGGGGAGGGGGAGCTCTATTACTCAATCGAGGACATCGCTCAGGCGTGGGCCGACGGTGAGCCGGACTACGGTCTGCAACTGCGTGCTTTCAGCGAATCCGACGCGACCAACTGGCGCCAGTATCGATCGGCCAACTACGGGTACTCCGCCGGGACGAATGGACCGCGTGGGCCCGTCCTGTTCGTCGAGTTCGAGCCCCCCCTCCAATACTCCTACCTACAGGCGGAGCAGCCCTCGGAATCGCCGAGCCAGGCTGAAGTCGACGACATCAAGAGCCGGGAGACGACCGCAACCAACCCCACCTTTCCCGACGTCGACGACCAGACCATCTTCGATTCGGCCAAGTCGGCCGAGGAATCTTTCGACGTCGACGCCGATTCGCTAGAAGCCCCTCCGGACTCGACACCGGAGGAATTGGCTGATTTAGATGATCCGGACACCGGGCCTGGCTATACCGTCGAACCCGGCGATCCCGATGCGCCCTCTTCACCTTCGCCTTCCCCTTCGCCCTCCCCTTCCCCGACCGATCCGGCAGGAGGCGAGCAAACCATACAACTTCCTCTGGTGTCTTCTGCCGTCAGTACGACCTGGGGCTATGAGGATGACGGCGGAACGGATCTCGTCGCCGGCAGTTACGACTGGGAAGACGGCAGCTACGACCTCTCCCGGACGTACTTGAAGTTCGATACTTCCGCACTCGCAGGAATGAGGGTGGTGGCAGCACGGCTCAAGCTGCATAACCGCTTTGGATACTGCTTCGGAAGCGGCATCGGAATAAAGGCCTTCCAAGTCACGGCGCCATGGGACCCGGCGCTGCTGACCTGGAGCTCTCGGCCGACAACCGATACCACCCGCGCGATCAGCGCTGACTCGGAACCCTTCTGCCAGGATGTAGCCGACATCAACTGGGCGGTTACCCCGATTGTTCAGGCGTGGACGGGCGGGCAAGCCAACCACGGCATTCAACTTCGTGCCGTGCCCGAGGGCCAGCCAGGATCTCTGGAGCGCTACTTCGACTCGCCGGTATCCGAGGAAGAGGACTCGGCGCCACCGGTGCTTTCGGTGACTGTCGTTCCTGCGGGCGGAGCCGGGACGAGCGCGAGCAGGGCGTCCTTGGCCACAGCGCAGGCGGCACCGCCGGTTCCCCCTGGTACCGGAATCATGACTGAGTCCGAGTGCCGTAAGCACACCGCCGAAGCGAAGCGTGCAGGGTATGAGAACTCACGGATATGGTTCCCAGGCGGTTGGCAGAAAGATCGCTTCAACTGGTGCACGATTCGCCAGGTCGGCATGGTCAATGAAAACTGGACGTCGCCGGAAACTACGCACTACATCAATGGAGAGGCGGTCATTCGCCTACGCGCCTACAACGCCGGCAGGTACAACTACGAACGCATCTTCCAGGTGCGCGTATCGATCAACAACTTCACTTTCAAGGGACAGGCGTATCCGCGCTGGGCGAATGTCACGTTCGGCATGAGCCTGGCACAGACGCCCGGTACGCAGCGGTGCAAGATCAGCGGCCCGGATAGGTATACGTACCATAACTCCGCCTGGCCGAACACAGAGGCCGTATTCACTGTGACGTCGCTCGATGACGGTGACTACGACGACCTCGATGCCGTCGCGGTATGTAAGCCGCGGTTCTGGTCCAAGGTGACCAGCCTGACCGAAAACGTCTCGTCGAAGTCCTATGACACCTTGCCGTCAGTGCGGTGCGACAGCGCGTACTACATCCTAAGTCACATTGGTGCCGGGTGCGTGTATTATCACAAGCCGCCGACGTTCAAGCTGCTGCTTACTGACGCTTCTGATCCGACGGTCCCGTCGAACGACCCCGACTCCGCCTACCGCTCGCCTCTCGGCCATATCTGGACCGCGTTGTATGCACCAGCTAAAACTGTTCCGTACGTTCTGAGTAAGACCCTGCCGGGTAGGCAGGACAAAGCGGAACCGCTGTACAGATCGATCAACGAGACGTGGAACAGGGCAAGCGGGAGGAAGATCAGGGCGGTATGCGAGACGCTGCCGGACTATGACAAGGACATCAGGCAGTGCGACGAGTATCCCTTCAACTCCACTACCGCTAGCGCTTCTCGTGTGCAGGGCGATCAGTTCTCGGTGCGTCCAGTCACCAAAACCAACAACTCTGGGGCGGGTGGGAAGCTGGGTCGCTTTCTCACGCTTCAGCGTGTTCTGGGACGGGACGGGACGCTGCAGCGAGAGATACACAACTGGGATCCGTATTACGTGAGGGTTGAGCGTCCCCCGACGACTCCTTAGAAAGCCTCAGGACGCTTGATAGCATGGGGGACGGAGTGACCTCCGTCCCCCATTCCTTCTCAGCTAAGCGACGTGATGTACGAGGACGTACTGGAGCACTACAAGCTCCTACTGAGGTGTCACCCTCTCGAGCTCAGCGCATGCTGGACTGTCGTCAGGGGCGCCGCGCAGAAGATGAGCGTCAACGAGTGCGTGCGCCGGCTCGGCCGGGATGAGAGCGCACTCGAGCTGCTCACTCTTGCCGACTGGCTGGAATTCGACAGGTCCGCTCTTTTCTTCGTGGAAAGCGAGGCCGCGGTCATGGTCGTCGAGCCCATGGGGGCCATACTTTCCTCGTCGTCGGCGATGGGGACTCTCAGCATCGGCGGAGAGGTGTGGAGCGTCTCCTGGAACGAGAACCTCGCTGCTCAACTGAACTACGCGCGTGATGGGGGACTCCTCGCCGCCTATGATTTCCTCTACGAGACCCGGGCCGGAGGTGCCGAGCCCGAGATATTCGATCCGTACCGAGACTTCCTCTCGGAGCATGTGCGCACGCCCGACGAGGGCAACCTGCAGTACGAGAACAGTCTCATCACATGGTGGGCGGCTGGAATGGCGGTCGTAGAGCTCGCCAGTGGTGTCCGCCTGGGAAGCGCATCGTTGGAGAGCCCTCTACCCGCCCTCGTTTTCGAGGACGAGTTCTGACTGAAGCCCTCGCCGTTGTGGACGGGCGGAAGGGCTCCCGCCTTCCCGGCGAAGCGATCCTGCCGCCGGTCGGCCGCACGCTCCACGAAGCGGGCGTGCCCCCGCGGCTGGCCGCCGCCCGGCTGCGTGCCTGTGGGCACGCCTGCCCATCGGGCTCCCGGGCGGCAGTGCGATCGACGGTCCGAGCAGGCCTGTACGGCCTGGCGATGTCATCAGGGCGTGCGGAAGCCCGTCGTGATCCGCTGACCGACGCGCCCCGGATGAGGTGGTATCGATCGCCGCAGCCGTAACGTCCGTTATGTGGTGACATGGTGTAGTTACTCATAGTCTGTGCGTGTAAGGGACTCTTCGGGTAGGAGGGTGCCGACATGCGACGCCGTACGGTCCTCGCGCTGGGGGTCCTGGCCCTCGCGGGCGCGTGCGGCGTCCAGGCGCCGCCACATCGCAGGGAGCTCTCCCTGGCCGTCCCGGGCCCGCCCGGAGGATGCGGGGACGGCGTCGCCGCCGGGATCAAGTCGCTCGTCGAGGGGCGTGGCTGGGCCCGGGCCGTACGGATCACGCGGGAGGCCGGCGACGGCGGGACGGCGCTCGCCCGGCAGGGCGGGCCGCGGACCGACCTGGTGATCGCCGATCCCGCGCTGCTCGCCGCCTGCGCGCTGGCCCGCGACCCGCTCCTGGTCGCCAGGGCCGTTCCGCTCGCCCGGCTGACGGGGGAGTGGGAGGTGCTGGTCGCCTCGCCCGACTCGGGGTACCGCACGTTCGAGCAGTTCGCCGCCGCGCTGCTGCGCGACCCCGGAGGGCCCAGGGTCGCGGGCGGCGCCGACCGCGGCCCGGAGCACCTGCTGCTCGGCATGACCGCGCAGGGCCTGGGGGCCGACCCCCGCCTGCTCGACTACGTCGCGTTCGACAGCAGGGCGCAGGCCGTCGCCGCGGTCCTCGACGGGCGGCTCGCGCTCGGGTTCGGCAGCAGGCGCGAGGTCGCCCCTCACGTGCGCGCCGGACGGCTGCGGCCGCTCGCGGTCTCCTCCGCCGAGCGGCTGCCCGGGGTGGACGCGCCGACGCTGTCGGAGTCGGGCGTACGGGTCGTGTACGCCGACTGGACGGGTCTGATCGCCCCGGTCGGCACGGCCGAGCGGGACGCGCTGCTCGCCCTGTGCCGGGCCGTCGCCGACACCCCGGGATGGCGGAGCCTGTGCGACCGCAACGACTGGACGCCGATGTGGCTCGACGGCGACGACTTCCGCCAATGGCTCGTCGGCGAGGCGCGCCGTACGGCCCTGCTGCTCAATGATCTCGGACTCCGTTGAACTCATCCGTTTTCGGCGTACCCGTAAAGGGCAAAGGGAACGCCATGACGACGACAGGGGGCGCCGTCACAGCGGCAGCGTGGAACTGGGCGACCTTGGCGATCGCCGTGGCCGCCGCGATCGTCGCGGTGGAACTGGTGCGGCGGGTGCTGAAATCGCGCCTGATAGGGGAGCGGTGGGCGCTCGCCGGGCCGTTCGTGCGCCGGTGCACCTGGCCGGGCTTCGCCTCGGCCGTGGTGGGCACCGTCAAGGCGGCCTACGACCCCGACATGCCCGGATCGGACTCCCACGGCTTCCAGCGGGTGCTCGCGCTGCTGCTGATCGCCTGCGTGACCTGGCTGATGATCCAGGCGGCGTACGCGGTGACCGACGTCGTCCTCGACCGGCTCACCCGGGTCGAGGGCGAGCGCAACCGCCGCGCCCGGCGCATCCGCACCCAGATCGCACTGGTGCGCCGGGTGTCGGCGGCGGTCGTCGTGGTGCTCGCACTGGGGGCGATGCTGTTCACCTTCCCGCAGGTGCGGGCGCTGGGCGCGGGGCTGCTCGCCTCCGCGGGCATCGCGGGCGTGGTGGGCGGCATCGCGGCCCAGTCCACGCTCGGCAACATGCTGGCCGGGCTGCAGCTCGCCTTCAGCGACGCGCTGCGGCTCGACGACGTGGTCGTGGTGGAGGACGAGTGGGGCCGCATCGAGGAGCTGACCCTCACGTACGTGGCGCTGCGGCTGTGGGACGAGCGGCGGCTCATCCTGCCGGTGTCCTACTTCACCACCAACCCGTTCGAGAACTGGACGCGTCACGAGAGCCGCATCCTCGGCAGCGTGTACCTCCGGGTGGACTGGTCGATCCCGGTCGAGGAGGTGCGCACCGAGCTCTACCGGGCGCTGCGCGAGAACCCGCTGTGGGACCAGAAGGACTGGACGCTGCAGGTCACCGACATCACCCCGGAGGGGCTGGTCGAGTTGCGCGCGCTGATGAGCGCGGCCGACTCGGCGAGCGCCTTCGACCTGCGCTGCGACATCCGCGAGCACCTGGTCGGGTTCATCCGCGAGAAGTACCCAGAGAGCCTCCCGCGCCTGCGCGTCGACACCCCCGCACGGTGAGCGTCTCGTCCGCTCTCTCGCACCAGGCCGTGAGCGACGGGTGTCAGGGGGCGTTGGACGGCCGCAGGAGCCTGCTCGCGCCCGCGATCAGCGCGGTGGCGAGAATCCAGCCCGCCGCGACCAGGCCGTTCGCCAGCCACTGGGTCCATCCGGCCGGCTCCCAGGCGCCCCGCTGCTCGAACACGCTCACCGGCACGAGCAGGTCGAGCGTGTAGACGAAGGCGTTGAAGTGGCGCGACTCGTCCAGCCCGATCTGGTGCGGCGGCCACTGCGTGAAGACCGCCGTGCCCGTCGCGAGGAGCAGCGCGGCCCACAGGCCGGCGAGCCAGGGCCGGTAGCCGTACCCGACGAGCCCGTCGAGCAGCCGGCCCCACAGCCGCCCGGGCAGCCGCAACGTCCGCCGCCGCGCCCGCTGCCGGGCCAGCAGCACCCGGCGCGCGTCCGGCTCGTGCCCGATGCGACGGCAGTAGGCGGCCAGCTGCTCGTACGGCTGGGGCCGGTAGCCTCCGGGATCGCGCCGCAGCCAGGAGAGCCGGTCCGCCAGGGTCGCGGGCCCGCGCAGCGACTCGTACGTCAGCCCGTTGAGCCGCACGTCGCCCGGGTAGCTCTCCGGACGGTCGAACAGCACGCCGAAGCGGGAGTAGCCGAGGTTGACCTCGCCCTCGATCGATTCGGGCAGCAGAATGAGCTCGTCCGCCTGCATGTGGCTCAGGTGCAGCACCCGGCCACGCGCCCGCAGCACCGCGCCGTGGAACGACAGGACCCCGCCGATGCGCGCGCCGCGCAGCCGTACGGTTCCGTGGGCGGTGAAACCCGCGCCGAGTTCGGCCGCGGCGGCCTGCAAGTGGTCGGCGTGCACGGCGGGGGTGTCGTCCGACGTGACGACGGCGCCCTGGAGGTAGAGCCCGCTGGAGAAGCGGGCGCCGATCAGCCGCAGGCCGCCCGTGGCCCGCATGTCGCGTAAGAAGGCGCTGCCGTCGACGACGAGCCCGCCGGCCCACAGCGCGACCGACTCCCAGGTCCGCGGCTCCTCCGATCCCTCGGGCCCGTTCCACCGGGTCGGCTCCAGGGTCGGATCGAGGGCCGGCTCCAGGGGTGGCTCCAGGGACGACGCCCCGGGCGGCATGCCCAGGTTCTGCGCCCCGCCGGGTGTGCCCACCCGCGTGCCGGAGAGCCTGAGCTGCCCGGTCACGTGGGCGTTGTCCAGGCGCACCCCCGCGTGGACGACTGATCCGTCGAGATCGAGGAGCCCGTCGACCGTGGCCCGGCTGGCCCGGAAGCGGAACATGTCGCAGCGCCGCAGCCGGACGCCCCTGGTCCTGGCGTCGTTGAGCGAGACCGTTCCGGCGATGTGGCAGTCGAGCAGGTGGACTTTCGCTTCGATCGTGGCGTCGGACAGGTTGAGGTCGCCGACGATCCGGGCTCCGGCGAGCCGGACGCCCGGCACCCGGGGCGATCCGCCGGCGCCCCGGTCGAGCACCAGGGCGGAGATCACCTCCGCCCGGACCACCCGGGAGCGGCCCCACGCGCCGCCGGAGGAGGAGTCCGTCTCGCGGCCGTGGCGCAGGTCGACCCAGGCGCCGGTGGGGTAGGCGTCCCAGAGCCGTCGCTCGGCGGGGGTGAGCCGGCGGAAAGGGGGCCGCGATCTTCCCATCAGAACCTCGGCAGGGGACCGTCGCCATTAGGCGACGGGGGAATGCCGTCCCTGGCTGGTTTTCTCTCCGGGCTCATCGCGGGTTCCTTTCCCTGGTGGAGTAGATGGGCGGTGCTAGGCTGCCTCGCTCGCCAGCCTGCCTTGAGGATCACCGGCAGCTCTACAACGCCGCGCTGGAGCACCGGCGCACCGCCTATCGCAAGGCGGGGGTGACGGTTCGGTACGGTGACCAGTCCGCAGACTTGAAGCACATCCGGGCCGACGCTGGCCACGCCCATGGCGTCCGCCGGTCGTCTGGCGGCGGCCCAGCGGGCTCTCGCCCGTAAGAAACGCGGGTCCACGCGTCGCCGTAAGGCGGTGGCGCGGGTGGCGGCGCTGCACGCCAAGGTCCGCCGCCAACGTCGTGATACCGCGCACAAGGCGGCGCTCGCGCTGGTCCGCGACTACGACGTGATCGTGCATGAGGACCTGCGCATCGCGAACACGACCCGCAGCGCGTCCGGCACGATCGACAACCCCGGCCGGAACATCGCGGCCAAGTCCGGGCTGAACCGGAGCATCCTGGACGCGGGTTGGGGGGTGTTCCTGCGTGTGCTCGCGCACAAGGCTGAAAGCGCCGGTCGCGAGCTGATCGCAGTCAACCCCGCCAACACCTCCCGCACCTGCTCGCGGTGCGGGCACTGCGCCAAGGACAACCGCCTCACCCAAGCCCAGTTCCGATGCCAGGCGTGCGGCCACGAGGCACACGCCGACGTGAACGCGGCGATCAACATCCTCAGGGCAGGGCTTGCCCTTCGCGACGCTGCGGAAGCGGCCTAGCGAGAAGCCGCTCCCTTCAGGGAGCGGAGGAGTCACGGGCCGACGATATCGCCGATCTTCGAATGGGCCGCCGCCGCACTGGCGAGGTGACTCGCCGCGTACGGCACGAGAGCGACCACCGCGACGGAGAGCTGTTCCCCGAAGGACGACGGTGGTGAGCAGGTGCTCCGGGGCCGCTCCGCGTACGTGCGGAGGGTGACACGACAAGAGGAACAGCCGTGGAGAACCATCTGAACGGGCGCGTACGGGCGCGCTCGCTGGGCGTCGTCGTCGGCGCGTTGCCGACCGGGCCGCTGAACGCGATCACCGATGCCTGTTCACCGCGACGACCACCACCGGCTTCCGCGGCCGCACGAGCCATGCGGTGCCCTACGACCGGCTCCCGGGCACGGACGGCCGGACCACGCTCGGGTGAGCGCCGCCGGGCATCCGGCGTCAGGAAACGGGATCGGGAGCAGGTGTCAGGAGCCGCAGTCGCAGCAGCAGCCGTCCCCGCAGCAGCAGCCGTCGCCCGAGCCGCAGTCGGAGCATGCCGAGCAGCAGTCGCAGCATCCCGAGCAGTCGGGGCAGCCGTCGCAGGCGTCGCAGAAGCAGCGGTCCATGCACCGCTCCTGCCGGTACTCGCTCCACGGCGGGCGGTAGAGACCGCAGGTCAGGAAGACCGCGATCCCGGCCGCCGCCGTCAGCGCGATCCCCGGGCGCCTGCCCGGCGGCTCCTGCGGGGGCCCCGGGGGTCCGTCGGGCGGGGCGTCGGACGGCGCCGGAGAGGTGTCCCCCGCCCGCGTGCGGTGCGCCGCGCAGGCGGCGCCGTGGGCGCGCGTGCCGAACGCCCGGTCGACGGCACGGCGGGTCTCGCCGCACAGCAGCGCCTCGACCAGGTGCCGCTCCTCCAGGTCGAGGTCGCGTACGGCGAGGCGCAGCCCGTGCAGCGCCTCCTCGCACACGCGCCGGGCCTCGGCGGGGGAGGTGCCGGTCGCGTCCAGCGGGTTGTACGCCCCGCGGGCCCGGTCCTCGGCGAGGTCCTCGACCGCGTCGATCAGGTGCGCGATCCGGCCGAAGAAGCGGCCCGCCTCGCGCAGGCTCTCGACGTTGCCCGGCCGGCCCGCGAGCGTGGCCGTGTGCGCGAAGGCCGCGGCCACGGCGGTCTCGGTGGGCTCGGTGACGTCGAGCAGCCCGCGCCCGGGGGACGCCTCCAGCAGCGCCTGGCGGGCGGAGACCTCGGTCAGGACGGCCGTGTCGAAGCCGATCGACTCCGCGCCGCGCCGGGCGGCCGAGGTCCAGGCGGCGGCCGTGGCGCGCATCGGGACGCCGGCCACGCGCCGGGCCGCGATCCCGTCGCCGTCGGACGCGTGGTCGCGGATCTTGCCGGCGGCGAGGGCCAGGGAGACCACGGCGGCCAGGCGGGCGCCCCGGTCGTCCGACCGCACCACCTCCGCCGGCCGGAAGCCGCGCAGTGCGCAGGGCCCGGCGGTGCGCCGGTTCGGCCCGGCCCCTGTCTGTGACTGGGCCTGTGACTGGGCCCGTGACTGGGCCTCGGTCAGGACGGACAGGATGAGGCCGTCGTAGTTGGTCGCCATGCGGGCCAGATGTCCGTGCCGGTCCCGCAACGTCAGGCAGAGCCCGCACAGGTGCGCGCGCCAGGCCTCGTGGACGGACGGGCAGGAGTGGCGGGCACACGGCCGGAGGATCCCGAACACCCAGAGACTCCTTGGGGGGTCATGCGTACGGGATCGTCCCGTTGCGCGGCGATTATGCCATCACGGCCGGGGACCCTGCTGGAGCAACCGGGCGGGCGGCCTGGACAATCGAGGGATGCATGTTACCGACGGGTTCGAACTGGCCCTCGCCGAGCACGTCGCCACCCTCACCCTCAACCGCCCCGCCACGCGCAACGCCGTGACCGCCGCCATGTGGCGGGCGCTGCCGGGCGTCCTGGCGGACCTCGCCGCCGACCCGAAGGTACGTGTCCTCATCCTTACCGGAGCTGGCGGAACTTTCTGCTCCGGTGCTGATATTTCGGAAATTCATGAGCTTCGCGATAACGACGATGACACTGGTCTTACCGTTGTCGCGGAGCGCGCACTCGTGACCTTTCCCAAACCCGTGATCGCGATGATCGAGGGATACTGCGTCGGCGGCGGGTGCCAGCTCGCGCTCGCCTGCGATCTGCGCATCGCGGCGGCCGGGGCCCGCTTCGGCGTCACCCCGGCCAAGCTCGGGATCGTCTACCCGCTCAGCTCCACGCGGCGGCTGGCGGAGATCGCCGGGCCCGCCACCGCGAAGCTCCTCCTCTTCTCGGCCGAGCTCATCAGCGCAGATCACGCCTTGCGTACCGGCCTCGTCGACGAGGTCTGCCCGCCGGAGGACCTGCGCGAGCGCGTGTACGGCCTGGCGGCCACGATGGTCGGCAGGTCCCGGCTGACGCTCGCGGCGGCCAAGCAGATCATCGACGGCCGGGCCGGGGAGGCCGAGGTGCGCGCCTGGCAGCGGGAGGCCAGGGAGAGCGGCGAAATGGCCGAAGGTGTCCGGGCATATCGGGAGGGGCGTTCCCCTGGATTCTCTTGGGATGCAAAATAGGCATAAACGGGACTCGCAGTGGTAATGACCCTGTGAGGTGTGAGATGTCGCAGAATCCATTCGCCAGGTTCGCTCGCTGGCTAGGACTTGATAGGAATCCGCTTCGGCGCCGGTGCGACCGGGTCGAAGCGGTGGTACGGCTTGCCGCGGTGCTGGGAGTCGTGGCCGCGATCGCGTTCGGCGTGATGTTCGGCATGCGCGAGTACGGCAACGGCCTGAGGACCGAGGCCCAGCAGGCGCGCACCCGGCATCAGGTCGTCGCCACGCTGACGGGCGACGTGACGACGCCCCGGCTGTCGGTGGCCGGAGCGTCGGTCGGGCATGCCCAGGCCACCTGGATGGCGCCCGACGGCACGGCGAGGGCCGGTGTCATCGAGGTCTCGCCCGGCAGACACGCGGGCGAGACCGTGCGCATCTGGACCGACGACAGAGGCGTGATCACGCCCCGGCCACAGGACCGGGAGACCACGGTGGTCGCCGCGCTGACCGTCGGCACGGGCGTCCCGCTGGCCGCCGCCGCGATCCTCGCGCTGCTGGTGACCTGCACCCGCCTGGTGAACCAGCGCCGGGCCCGCCGGGTGTGGGAGGCCCAGTGGACCGTGGTCGAGCCCATGTGGCGGATCAACGGCCGCTGAGCCGCTCGCCGCTCGCAGACGGGCGGGCTCAGCGGTCGACGATCTCGTTCTTCCCGATCACGACCACACCGCTGCGGGTCACCGCGAAACGCTGGCGGTCGTACTCCAGGTCGAAGCCGATCCGGGCGCCGTCGGGGATGACCACGTTCTTGTCGATGATGGCCTTGCGGACGATCGCGCCTCTGCCGATCTTGACCGAGCCCATCAGCACCGAGTCCTCGACGTGCGAGTGGGAGTGCAGCACCACGCCGGGGGACAGGATCGAGCGCAGCGCGGTGCCGCCCGACACGATCACCCCGGGCGACACGAGCGACTCCAGCGCGTGCCCCACCCGGTCGCCCTCGTTGTGCACGAACTTGGCCGGCGGCAGCGGGTCGTTGCCGGTGTAGATCGGCCACCGGTCGTTGTAGAGGTTGAAGACCGGCTGCACCGAGATGAGGTCCATGTTGGCCTCGTAGTAGGCATCGAGCGTCCCCACGTCGCGCCAGTAGCCGCGGTCGCGCTCGGTGGAGCCGGGCACCACGTTGTTCGCGAAGTCGTACACCTCGGCGCCGCCGCTCTTGACGAACATCGGGATGATGTTGCCGCCGAGGTCGTGCTTGCTGCTGGGGTCGAGGGCGTCCTCGCGCAGGGCCTCGATGAGGGCCTGGGTCTTGAAGACGTAGTTGCCCATCGAGGCGAAGATCTGGTCGGGCGCGTCGGGCAGGCCCACCGCGTCCTTCGGCTTCTCGCGGAACGCGACGATCCTGCGGCCCGAGGGGTCCGCCTCGATGACCCCGAACTGGTCGGCCAGTTCGAGGGGCTGGCGGATCGCGGCGACGGTCACGTCCGCGCCCGAGTCGACGTGCTGGTCGACCATCTGGCGGGGATCCATCCGGTAGATGTGGTCCGCGCCGAAGACGATCACGTGGTCGGGCATCTCGTCGTAGATCAGGTTGAGGTTCTGGAACAGCGCGTCGGCCGATCCGGCGAACCAGCGCGGGCCGAGCCGCTGCTGCGCGGGCACCGGGGTCACGTAGTTGCCGAGCATCGACGACAGCCGCCACGTCCGGGAGATGTGCCGGTCCAGGCTGTGGTTCTTGTACTGCGTGAGCACCACGATCTGCCAGTAGTGCGCGTTCGCCAGATTCGACAGGACGAAGTCGATGAGCCGGTAGATGCCGCCGAAGGGCACGGCGGGCTTGGCCCGGTCCGCGGTCAGCGGCATCAGCCGCTTGCCCTCTCCACCCGCAAGCACGATCGCCAGGACCTTCATAGGCAGGACCTTAACCCGCGAAATGGCTAACAAACACCAGGGACACCGGCAAACAGCGCGGATCAGGGACTCTAAGCTCACACGTATGCGTGTCGATCTGCTCAGCCGTGAGTATCCGCCCGAGGTGTACGGCGGTGCCGGAGTCCATGTCGAGTACCTCGCGCGGGAGCTTCGCCGGCTGGCCGACGTGCGGGTTCGCTGCTTCGGCGCCCCACGGGAGGAGCCCGGCGTGCGGGCCTACCCGGTCCCCGGGGGGCTGTCCGGCGCGAACGCCGCCCTGCAGGTGCTCGGCGTCGACGTCGAGATGGCGGCCGGCTGCGAGGGCGCCGACGTCGTGCACAGCCACACCTGGTACGCGAACTTCGCCGGCCACGTCGCCAAGATGCTGTACGGCGTGCCGCACGTGATGACCACGCACAGCCTGGAGCCGCTGCGCCCGTGGAAGGCCGAGCAGCTCGGCGGCGGCTACACGCTCTCGTCGTGGGCGGAGCGGACCGCGCTCCACGCGGCCGACGCGATCATCGCGGTGTCCGAGGGCATGCGGCGCGACGTGCTCACGGCCTACCCGGAGGTCCCCGCCGAGCGCGTACGCGTGATCCACAACGGCATCGACACCGAGGAGTACGCGCCCTCCCGGGGCACCGAGGCCCTCGTCAAGCACGGCATCGACCCGGCCGTGCCGTACGTCGTCTTCGTGGGGCGGATCACCCGGCAGAAGGGCCTGGTGCACCTGCTCCACGCGGCCCGGTCGTTCGACCCGGCGGCGCAGCTCGTGCTGTGCGCGGGCGCGCCCGACACGCCGGAGATCGCCGAGGAGGTCACGGCGCTCGTGCGCGAGCTGTCGGCCTCCCGCAAGGGCGTGGTGTGGATCTCCGAGATGCTGCCCAGGCCCGAGGTGATCCAGATCCTCACGCACGCCACCGTGTTCGTGTGCCCCTCGGTGTACGAGCCGATGGGCATCGTGAACCTGGAGGCGATGGCGTGCGAGACCGCCGTCGTGGCGACCGCGACGGGAGGCATCCCCGAGGTCGTCGCCGACGGCGAGACGGGCCTGCTCGTCCCGATCGACCAGGGTGGCGACGGCGAGCCGCACGACCCGGAGGCGTTCGCCGCGGCGCTGGCCGAGCGGGTGAACGCGGTGCTCGGCGACCCGCGCCTCGCCGCCGCGATGGGCGAGGCCGGGCGCGTGCGCGCGATCGACCACTTCTCCTGGCGCCGGATCGCCGAGCGCACCCACGAGCTCTACGCCTCGCTCACCGGCCCGGCAGGATCATCGTGACGCCCGGGTGCGCGCCCGGGCGGGTCAGCGCGTCCGGCGCCTCGTCGAGGCCGATGGTGCGGGTGACCAGCAGGCCGGGGCGGAGCACGCCCGCCGCGATCAGCTCCAGCATCGGGGGGTAGGCGTGGGCGGGCATGCCGTGGCTGCCCACGATCTCCAGCTCGTGCGCGATCACCCGGCCCATCGGCAGGGCGGTCTGCCCGGGAAGCAGGCCCACCTGCACGTGGCGGCCCCGCCTGCGC
Source organism: Microbispora sp. NPDC046933 (assembly GCF_040644635.1). Lineage (NCBI taxonomy): Bacteria > Bacillati > Actinomycetota > Actinomycetes > Streptosporangiales > Streptosporangiaceae > Microbispora > Microbispora sp. NPDC046933. The sequence continues at coordinate 19,126 of NZ_JBEYWW010000055.1, forward strand.
AGGCCGCCGATCGACGCGGCGCAGGTCGTGGCGCCGCCCAGCGCGTCGAGGGAGACGTCGGCGCCGCCGCCCCCGGCCGCCGCCCTGACCCGCGCGGCCGACTCCTCGGGACAGGCGCCCTCGCCGAGCAGGACGCACTCGGCCGCGCCGAACCGCCGGGCCAGGTCGAGCGCGGCGGAGGACACGTCCACCGCGACGACCCGCGCCCCCACGGCGGCGCCGATCATCACGGCCGACAGCCCGACCCCGCCGCAGCCGTGGACGGCGAGCCACTGGCCCGCCCGGACCCGCCCCTGCTCGACGACGGCGCGGAACGCGGTCGCGAAGCGGCAGCCCAGGCTCGCGGCCGTGGCGAACGCCATGCCGTCCGGCAGCGGTACGAGGTTCACGTCGGCGTGGTCGATCGCCACCAGCTCGGCGAACGACCCCCAGTGGGTGAAGCCGGGCTGGGTCTGCCGCTCGCACACCTGCTGGTTGCCGGTCGTGCACTCGCGGCAGCTCCCGCAGGCGCAGACGAACGGCACCATCACCCGGTCGCCCGGCCGCCAGCGGCTCACCCCCGGGCCGGCCGAGTCCACCACACCCGCCAGCTCGTGCCCGGGCACGTGGGGCAGCACCGTGATGTCCGCGTCGTGGCCCATCCACCCGTGCCAGTCGCTGCGGCACATCCCGGTCGCCTCGACCCTGATCACGACGCCGTCCGGCGGCGCCACCGGGTCCGCCACCTCGCGCACCCCGGCCCGCCCGCCGAACTCCTCGTACACCACCGCGCGCATGTCACGCTCCTTTCCCAGGCCGTACGCTAATCGGGTGATTGCGATCGACCGGGTGCGGATGGCCTTCACCGACAGGCGCGGCGGCGTGAGCGCCGGGCCGTACGGCACGCGCAACCTCGGCGGGGCGGTGGGGGACGACCCGGCGGCGGTCGCCGAGAACCGGGCGAAGACGGCCGCGGAGTTCGGGCTCGACCGGGTGGTCTTCATGCGCCAGGTCCACGGCACCGACGTCGCCTACGCGGAGGAGCCGTTCGGGGACGACCCGCCCGCGCTGGACGGGGTGTTCACCGACCGCCCCGGGCTCGGCCTGGCGGTCCTGGTCGCCGACTGCGCGCCCGTGCTGGTGGCCGACCCGGTGGCCGGCCTGGTCGGCGGCGCGCACTCGGGACGGCCGGGCACGGAGGCGGGCGTGGTCCCCGCCCTGGTCGAGGCGATGGCCGCGCGGGGCGCACGGCCGGAGCGGATGACGGCCGTGATCGGGCCGTCGGCCTGCGGGCTGTGCTACGAGGTGCCGGAAGACCTGCGCGAGCGCGTCGCCGCCCGCGTGCCCGAGACCTGGTCGCGGACCCGGCACGGCACGCCCGCGCTCGACATCCGGGCCGGGATCGCGGCCCAGCTCGCCCGGGCCGGCGTGGCCGACGTGCGGCACGACGACCGCTGCACGATCGAGACCGCCGACCTCTACTCCTACCGCCGCGAGCAGCGCACCGGGCGCTTCGCCGGTTACGTCTGGCTCACCGGCGCCTGAGACGCCGCTCTCCGATGGCCGTCGGAGGGAGTCTCAGGCCCGTGCCCGCGGCTCCAGCCCGGCGTACGCCTTGCGGAGCAGCGCGTGCAGGGTCGCCCGCTCGTCCTCGTCCAGCGCGGCCAGCAGGTCGTCGCGCACCTCGCCGGCCTCGCGCAGGGCCGCCTCCAGCGTGGCCCGGCCCACGGGGCTGACGGCGACCCGGTATCGCCGCCGGTCCTCGGGGTCGCGCTCGCGCTCCACGAGGCCGAGCGGCACGAGCGTGTCCATCACCGCCACGAGGTCGCTGGGGTCGATGCCCAGCCGGGCGCCGAGCTCCCGCTGGGACGCCGGGCCGAAGTCGCGCAGCGCGGCCAGCACGGCCATGTCCCACAGGCCGATGCCGTGCCCGCGCAGCCGGTCGCCCATGCGGCGCCGCCCGGCGATGCCCACCTTCGACAGCAGGAACGCGGTGATCCCGAGCAGGGAGGGAGGGAGTTGCGGCACATCGCTCACGCGACCAGGATAGGGCACAACCAATAGTTGGGACTTACCACGGGGTTGTCATGGACGCTCTCTATCCCCGCGTGCTCGCCTCCCGGTTCGCCGAGTGCTTCCGCTTCTACGACGGCCTGCTCACCGCGGTGGCGGGCGCGCATCTCGTCAAGGGCACCGAGACGGGGCCGTACGCCAACTGGGACCGGGACACGGAGGCGGTGCTGGCCCTGCTCGACCGCGAGATGCTGGCGAAGGTCACCGGCGTGGACCTCGACGGCGGAGGCGACGGGACGATGCTGGTCCTGACCGTGGACGACGTGGACCGGGCCGCGGCCGTGGGGGCCGCCAACGGCGGCCGGGTCGTGGCGCCGCCGAGCGCCCGGCCCGAATGGGGACCGACCTGCCGCACCGCCCACCTGCGCGATCCCGACGGAAACCTGCTGGAGCTCCAGTCCTACTGAGCGCCGCCGCGCCGCCCGCGCAGCGCGGCCAGGAGGCCGAGGGGCCGCGCCCGCTCGCGCGCGTCTCCGAAGAGGCTCACCACGAGTTCGGTCGCGCCCGCCTCGGCACAGGCCCGAGGGCGGCCAGCAGGACCGGCGGCGGCTCGGCGCCGGGCTTGCGGGCGGCTTGCAGCGGTTGCGGAAAGCCTGCGGCAAGGGGCGTGCAGGCGAGCGGGCCTATCACTGAGGTGCACGGACCCGGCGGCGACGGCCGGACCGGGACCGCCGACCAGCACCCTCAACCCGCAGCTGCACAGGAGACTGTAATGAAGCGCACCCTGCTCGGTCTGGCCACCGCCACGATCGCCGGTCTGGCCGTCACCGCCCCCGTCACGCTCATGGCCGGCCCGGCCTCCGCCGGCGGCGACTTCGGCCCGGACACCTGCCTGGAGGGTTACGTCTGGCGCGAGGCCCGCGCCGGCGACGTGGTCTGCGTGACGCCCGCGACCCGCACGCAGACCGTCGACGACAACGCCGCCAAGGCCTCCCGCTGGACCTCCGGCCCGTACGGCCCGCACACCTGCGTCACCGGATACGTCTGGCGCGAGGCGTTCACCGGCGACGACGTGTGCGTCAAGCCCGCGGTCCGGACCCAGGCCAAGCTCGACAACGGCAAGGCGGCCGACCGCAAGGTCTCGGCCAAGCTGTGGATCAGCCGCTACACCGTCCCGCCCGTTGACAACGGCGACGGCACCGCCACCAGCACCTCCGTCGACGACATCCCGCGCCTCAAGATCAACGGCGACCACTACAACATCGGCCAGGTCAGGCTCTACATCCGCTACAACACCGGCAAGCCCTACTGGAGCGGCACGGTGAGCGCGAGCGCGCACAGCGGCTACGCCGGCGGCAGCTTCGGCAAGAAGACCGGCGTGTTCGACTGCTCCGGAGGCGGCAAGGCGGCCAACGCCTACGCGCAGGCCCAGGACGTCGTCTCCGGCCGCTGGTCGCCCCGCCTTCCCGTACGCGTCGGCTGCGCCGTCCTGTGACGGCCGGCCCGAAAACGGCGACACGGAGGACCGGCCCGGTCGGGCCGGTCCTCCGGCGCGTCGCGGTCAGCCGCCGCCCAGGTCAACGGATCTTCTGAAAACCCTGGCGTTCCAAGCAGCGTGATCGGGGTAGTCGGTGGGCCTGCGGGGACCGCCGGAGACCGGCCCGCGACCCGGCCCCCGGTGGTCCCCACCCCCGACGATGTGAGGACTGACGTGACTCCTCCGCTTCCTGAAGGGAGCGGCTTCTCGCTAAGCCGCTTCCGCAGCGTCGCGAAGGGCAAGCCCTGCCCTGAGAATGTTGATCGCCGCGTTCACGCCGGCGTGCGCGGTGTGCCCGCACGCCTGGCATCGGAACCGGGCTTGGGTGACGCGGTTGTCCTTCGCGCAGTGCCCGCACCGCGAGCAGGTGCGGGAGGTGTTGGCGGGGTTGACTGCGATCAGCTCTCGACCGGCGCTTTCAGCCTTGTGCGCGAGCACACGCTCGCTGGTGGTGGCCGGCGATGCCACGCCCATGTCGTCGCGCCCCTTGAACCTGGGAAACCCGGGCGTGTGCCCGACGCGGCGGAAGAACGCGGCGAATGCCTTGTCCAACCGGCGCAGCGTGGCCTGCTGGGAGGAGAACGACCACCGGCCCTGACCGGCGGCGTCATCGGCACGAATGTGCTTCAACTCTGCGGACTGGTCACCGTACCGAACCGTCACCCCCGCCTTGCGATAGGCGGTGCGCCGGTGCTCCAAAGCGGCGTTGTAGAGGACCCGGTGATCCACCAGGCACACGGCGAGCGCGGCAGCCTGCTTGGCCGTGGGGCGCAGCAGGAACGTGCACGACCGGCGCACCCCCACCCCCCACAATCCTCTTACGTTCGGTAATCAGATCACCACGCTATCGGAAGGCGCCGACAAAACCCGGAGGCAGGAAGCGCGGAATCACCGGTGAGCCGCAGGCCGCGGATCAGCTCTTCACGGCAGGACTTCACCCGGCCACGGTCACACGCCGCGGTGCACCTGACGAGTCACACGACACCATGAAAGCGCCGCCCACCTCATCCACCAGTGGAAGGAACTCGCAATGAGCCCGGAGAGAAAACCAGTCAGGGACGGCATTTCCCTGTCGCCTGAAGGCGACGGTCCCCTGCCGAGGTTCTGATGGGAACCGCGACCCCGGTGCCGGAGACCAGGAGCATGAGCGGCGACGAACTGTCGGCCGACGACGCCTACGCCGCCATCCGGCGGTACGGCGGCTGGCACCTCATCCGTGACGCGTACGTCCGGTTCAGGTACGGCGACGGCACGAGCAACGCCCGCGCCTTCGCGTTCCAGACCTGCCTCGCGATCATCCCGGGAGCGATCGCCCTCGTGGGTCTCAGCTCGGTGCTGCACCAGGAACACCTCGGCAGGCTCCTCGAGCTCACCCTGCGGCGGCTGACCCCCGGCGCGGGCTCGCAGGTCATCCAGGAGACGCTCAGCCAGAGCCATCACGCCTCGGGCGCGGGGGAGAAGCTCGCCCTGTGGCTCGGTCTGCTGACCGCGCTGGTGTCGCTGACCACCGCGATGGGCCAGTTCGAACGCGGGGCCAACCGCATCTACGGCATCGAGCGCGACCGCCCCTTCGCGGCCAAGTACGGCAGGGCCCTGCTGATGGCCGTCACGGCGGGCCTCTTCATGAGCGTCGGCTTCGTCATCCTGGTCGGCGGCGGCGCGGTCGGTGAGGCCGCGGCGCAGGTCTTCGGCTGGAGCGGCACGACCGAGCGGCTGTGGGGCTGGCTGCGCTGGCCGGTCGGCTTCCTGCTCGCCGTCCTGTCGATCTCGGTGCTGTTCCGCTCCGCGCCACGCCGCAAGCAGCCCGGTCACACCTGGCTCGCGGTCGGGGCGACGGTCGCCGTGCTGCTGTGGACGCTGTTCACCTGGCTGCTCGCGCTCTACACCGCCAGCAGCCACACCTTCGGCGCGACGTACGGCCCGCTCACGGCGGTCATGGCGTTGCTGCTGTGGTCGTTCCTCAGCTCGATGGCGCTCTTCCTCGGCCTGGCCTTCTCGGCGCAGCTGGAGGCCTGCCGCGCGGGCCGCGGCGAGCCGGCCGAGCCCGACCCCGGCCCCGCCCCGGTGTCGCCGCGGGAGCGGCATCCGGTCGGGAGCGGCCGATGAGCTGGTGGCGCAGGCGGCTCGACCCCGAGCACGGTCTGGGCCTGCGGCTGACGGTGGCGACGGCGGCGCTGGCGCTGATCGGGGTGCCGTTCACGGTGCTGCTGGTTTTCGTCAAGACCTCTTTCGGCCCGCTCACCGAGATCGACCAGGGAGCGGCGTGGGACCTGCACGCCTACGCGATCCACAACCCCGGGTTCGCCCGGCTGATGCACCTGGTCAGCGACGTCTTCCAGCCGCTGACCTGGCGGATCGCGGTCGGCGTCGCGGTCGCCTGGCTGGTCTGGCGCCGCGCCTACCACCTGGCCCTGTGGGCGGCCACCACGCTCGTGGTCGGCGGCCTGCTCGGCCTCGCCCTGAAGGTCATCGTCGCGCGGGCCCGGCCCAGCCTGCCCGACCCCGTCGCCATCGCCCCCGGCGCGTCGTTCCCCTCGGGACACACGGTCAACGCCACGCTCGGCGCCGGGATCCTGCTGCTGCTCGTCCTGCCCCTCCTGCGGGAGCGCGGGCGGGTGCTCGCCTGGACGCTCGCCGTGCTGATCCCGCTGGCGGTCGGCTTCAGCCGGATCGCGCTCGGCGTGCACTGGTTCAGCGACGTGGTGGGCGGGCTGGTGTTCGGCGTGGCGGTGGTGGCGGCCACGGCCGCCGCCTTCGAGACCTGGCGCCGCCGCGACGTGGGCCGCCGGCCCGCCCAGCCGTTACGCGAGGGCGTCGGGCCCGAGACGAAGAGGGAGATCGCCCCCCAAGGAGGACGAATTGGCCGCCGATCGTAATCGTGGCACGGCCCGGAGCACCCGGTCCTCCTCCGTGCCCACTCGACGCGTGCCCACTCGACGCGTGGCCGCGGAGGCGGCGCGGCGGGTCCTGCTCCCGCTCGCGCTCATGGCCCTGGTGACCCTCGGGCTCGGCCTGCTGCTCACCAGGGTCCTGGAGCACTCGACGCTGGTCGCGCAGGACGAGGCGGTCAGCCGTGAGATCGCCCAGGAGCGCACGCCGTTCTGGAACGAGGTGACCCACTACGCCTCGATGCTGTCCGACACCCCCGTGATCATCGTGGTGACGGCGATCATGGCGATCCTTTTCCGGGTCGTCTACCGGCGCTGGCGGGAGTCGGTCTTCCTGGTGGCCGCCGTCTGCGCCCAGTCGGCGATCTTCCTGCTGGCGACCGTCTTCGCGCAGCGGGCCCGCCCGCACGTGCCGCACCTCGACCCCGCGCCGCCCACGTCCAGCTATCCGTCCGGGCACACCAGCGCCGCCGTGGCGTTCTACTGCGGCACCGCGCTCGTGCTGACCCTGCACACGCACCGCCACACGATCCTGAACGCGCTGTGGTGGCTGCTCGGCGCGGGAGCGGCCCTGGCGGTCGGCCTGGCCAGGCTCTACCGGGGCATGCACCACCTGACGGACGTGAGCTGGGGCTACGTGCTCGGGATCTTCTGCGTGGTCGTGCTCGCCCAGGCCCTGCTGCTACGGCCGATCACGGCGTCCCGGCGTGCCGCGCCGAAGCGGGCCGTACGCGGGGCCGCGCTGACCTGACGCGTTCACCGGCTACCGGCTCACCGGAAGGCGAGCCGGCGGCCGGGGCGGTCAGGCCGACACGCCGGTGAGGCGGCAGGCGTCGGCCCAGCGAGCGGGATCGACCACGGCCGGGGCGGGCTCGGCGGCGGTCCCCGCGGCGGATCCGAGGGCGGACCGCGGGGTGGTCCCGGCGGGCCGCAACAGGGCCCAGCAATCGTCGATCGTGTCGGTCAGCAGGTCGCGCAGCAGCGGATCGGGGTCGGGCACGCACGCCTGAGCGATGCCCCGGACCGCGAGCTGCACCGTGTTCGGCGCGGCGTACCTGCGGAAGCCCTTGGGCGAGACCCGCACGCCGCGCCCGAAGGTGTAGGCCCAGCGGGTGGCGTCCGGCACCTGGGCCAGTGCCTGCCTGCTGCGCTCGTCCAGGTCGCCGACGGGACGGCCCTCCAACTCGGCGAGCACGTGCTCGGCCGACAGGATCGAGACCGCCATCGCGAGCTGGCGCTCGTGCGCGACGACCGGCAGCGCGGCCCTGGCGGAGCACAGGGCGATCCGCGCGTCGAGGCGCGGATCGTCGCCCGTCAGGCCGATCACCGACGGGATCAGCTCGGCCAGCAGGGGCCGGGCGGCGTCGGAGGTGTGGTCGTTGACGAGGCGGGCGAGCCCGGCGAGCAGCGGGTGCGTGCACGACGGATGGTCGCTCCACCGCTCACCTGCGAGGTAGGACGCGAACTCCATGAAGCAGGCGCCCTTGCTGGGATTGCGATGCTTGCCACGAGAGAGGACGGGCATCGCTGGAGGCATCTGACCGTGCACGAGCTACTCCATGCTGAATCGCCTATCGTGTCACTTTCAGTGTGCGCCCGGTATGGGACGTTGAGAAGAACCCTTACCGCGACTTGTCCCTCGCATGGCGGAACGCACCAGTGGCGACCAGGTGGTTGGTACTGCTGTACTCCCGCTCGCCCGGGCGTGAGGTGCGCCTTGTCCTGCAGGGCTAGGTCGAGTCCGCCGGGAAGGCGACTCGCTGACACTCTTATGAGGAGATATGCCTGCAGAGATCGATGACCAGGCGGTGAGCGACTGGTGCCCTGAGCACCTGGGCTCCCCGGTCGCCGGACGCACCTTCACCGCGGGAAACCTGTCCACGGTGTACGGCCTGCGGCTGGCCGATGACCGCGAGGTGGTGCTGAAGGTTCGGAACGCTGATCCGCGGCTGGACGCCTGCACCTGGGTGCAGCGCCGGATGTGGCAGGCGGGATTCCCGTGCCCGGAGCCGTTGACCGGTGTGCTGCCCCTAGGACCGAAGGCCGCCAGCGCCGAGGCGTCGCTGCCAGGCGGTGAACCACCAGAACCCGCCGATGCGCCACGGCTGTTCGCCGGTCTCCTGGCCGACTTCGTGACCTGTGCGGACAGGCTCGGACCGCAGCCGGTGCTGCGGCCCGCGCCCGCCTGGATCCACTGGTACCACCAGGAGGACGGCATCTGGCCGGTCCCGGACGACCGCGACGTCAGCAAGAACGAACTGCAGCTGTGCTGGGCGGCGGGCCGGCACCCACCCGCCGCTGTCGGCCGCGTCGGCGGCGTGCGGCACGCCGATTCATGCGTGTCAGCAGCCCGATCGGAGCGCCGACGATCATGGAAGCGGAGGTGCCGTACGGTGCATGACACGCCCGCCGACAACCGGAACCGGATCGGAAAAACAGAGGTGGAGACGGGATTTGAACCCGTGTACGCGGCTTTGCAGGCCGCTGCCTCGCCTCTCGGCCACTCCACCAGAGCGAGGCCCGCATTCGTGACCTCTCGGAGCGGAAGACGGGATTCGAACCCGCGACCCTCACCTTGGCAAGGTGATGCTCTACCACTGAGCCACTTCCGCGTCCGCCTTGCGGCGACGTGGCTACTGTACCGGGTTTTCGGCTGCGGTGGGTACTCAGAACGGCCGGGCGCTGGGTCTGCGGAACACGCGGTCGGCTCCCCGCTCGATCGCGGGCAGGGTCAGGAAGATCTCCAGGATCCGGGTGAGCCGGTGCACCTCGTTGCGGTGGAAGGCCGGCCCCTCCGCCCTGGCCAGCATCAGCGACAGCGCCAGCGGCGGCAGCGGCGCGACGATCACGTGCAGGCCGGACGGCAGGGTGGCGGCCGTCGGCCGGGCCGGGGTGTCCTCCGGGAACGGAATGTCCTCGGGCGCCCGCCAGCTCGCGTACACCGTGACGCGCGGGTCCTTCTCGGTCGCCGCCGCGGCCCAGTCGGCGCTGAACAGCACGGGCATGGAGTCGATCAGCGTGCCGAGCGCGCGGTCGCCCGCCGTGGTGAGGAACTTCAGGATCTCCAGCTCCGGATAGGTGCCGGGCGCCTCCCTGGTGCTCCAGATACCCTCGATCCTGACTCCGTCCATGTCCTCGATGGCCCGTACGAGGTCCTCGCGGGGGGCGGTGTCGGGCCAGTAGACGGTGAAGTCGTCGAGGGCGCGGCCGTCGCCCCGGTCGAGCACCGTCACCTGGGTGATGTCGGCGCCCGCGGACCCGAGGACCCCGGTCACCTGGCTCAGCGAGCCCGGACGATCCGGCAAGGCGATTCTCAGCCGCAGCAGCATGACGACCTCCCCCACCGTTGGTCCAGGTCAGATTAACCGGGGCAAAAGCCTCGCGTCCATGATCTTGTACGGCTCACCGCCGGCAGCGGGGAGAATGAACGGGTGAAAGTCGGCGCGCTCGAGGTCTGGCCCCCGGTGGTGCTCGCTCCCATGGCGGGCATCACGAACATCGGTTTCCGCACGCTGTGCCGGGAGCAGGGCGGCGGCCTGTTCGTGTCCGAGATGATCACTTCGCGGGCGCTGGTCGAGCGGGTGCCGCTCACGTTCCAGATGATCCGGTTCGGCGCGGACGAGTCCCCCCGCAGCATCCAGTTGTACGGCGTCGATCCGGCCGTCATCGGCAAGGCCGCGCGGATGATCGCCGAGGAGGACCTGGCCGACCACATCGACCTGAACTTCGGCTGCCCGGTGCCCAAGGTCACCCGCAGGGGCGGCGGGTCGGCCCTGCCGTACAAGCGGAACCTGCTGCGGGCCATCCTGCGCGAGGCCGTGGCCGGAGCCGGTCCGCTGCCGGTCACGATGAAGATGCGCATGGGCATCGACGAGGACCACCTGACCTACGTCGAGGCGGGACGGACCGCCGTGGAGGAGGGCCTCGCCGCCGTCGCCCTGCACGCCCGTACGGCCCGCCAGCACTACGGCGGCACCGCGCACTGGGACGCGATCAAGCGGCTGAAGGACGCGGTGCCGGAGATCCCGGTGCTCGGCAACGGCGACATCTGGAGCGCCGACGACGCGCTGCGTATGGTCGCGGAGACCGGCTGCGACGGGGTGGTGATCGGGCGGGGCTGCCTGGGGCGGCCGTGGCTGTTCCGTGACCTCGACATGGCCTTCCGCGGCTCGGCCGAGCGCGTCCGCCCCCGCCTGGGGGAGGTCGGCGCGATGATGCTGCGCCACGCCGAGCTGCTGTGCGAGGTCATCGGCAGCGAGCCGCACGGGCTGGCCGACTTCCGCAAGCACGTGGGCTGGTATCTCAAGGGTTTCGTCGTCGGAGCCGAGACCCGCCGCGCCCTCACCTCGGTCACCCGGCTGTCGGAGATGGCCGAGCGGGTGGCCGAGCTCGACGCGGACCAGCCCTGGCCGGACGAGGCCGACGGCCCGCGCGGCAAGAGCGGCGAGAGGTCCAAGGTGTCGCTGCCGCACGGCTGGCTCGACGACCCCGACGACATGACGATCCCCGGCGCCGGGGCCGAGGACCCCACCTCCGGCGGCTGAGGCGTGCTCATGGCGCTCGCTCCGCTCGCGCGGCTCAGGCGGACGGGGTGCGTCGCGCGTAGGCTCGGGGCATGGCGAACGCGATCATCACGGCCCGCGGGGTCGGGCTTGACCTGGGCGGCGTGCCCGTGCTGCGCGGCGTCGATCTCACCGCCGCTCCTGGCGAGATCGTCGCCGTCATGGGCGAGAACGGCGTCGGGAAGTCGACGCTGCTGCGATGCCTGGCCGGCCTGCACCCCTCGCCGCGCGGCGAGATCGACGTCCTCGGCGCGCCGCCGGCGGACCTCCCCGCATTCTGGCGGCGGGTCGTGCAGGCCGGCGACGAGCCCGCCTGGTATCCGGGCCTGAGCGTCCGCGAACACCTGGAGCTGATGGGGGCCGTCCAGCAGGACGCCCGCCTGACGGTCGACGAGGCGCTGGAGACCTTCGAGCTGAGCGCCCGGGCCGATCTCGCCCCGTTGTCGCTGTCCACCGGCCAGCGGCAGCGGCTGTCGCTGGCGATGGCGCTGCTCCGGCCGAGCCGCCTGCTCCTGCTCGACGAGCCGGAGCGCGGCCTGGACACCGGGTTCAGGCAGCGTCTCGCGGGGATCCTGCGCGGCTACGCCGCCGAGGGCGGCACGGTCGTGATGGCCACCCACGACGCGCGGCTGGCGCGGGACGCGGGCGCCCGTGGGATCACGCTGCGGGCGGCGTCGTGATCCCGGCGACCGCGCGGACGCACCCCGCCCTCGCCTACCTCCGCGACCGCCGCGGGCGGCCCGCGACCTGGTCGGACCGCTACACCAGGGTTTTCGGCCTGCTCGTCGCCGCCGCGGTGCTCGGCCGCCCGGCCGCGGACGCGCTCGCCGGGCTGGCCCGTCACGCCGATCCCGCGCGGCTCGGCCCCGGGCTCGCGCTGGTCGCGGCGGCCTACGCGGGCTTCCTCGCCCTGGCGCGGGCGCTCGGACCCGTCGTGCTGCCCGCCGCCGACGCCTCGTGGCTGGTGACGTCGCCGCTGCCCCGCCGGGCCGTGCTCGGCCGTACGGCGCTGCTCCTGCTGTCGGCCGCGGTGCTCGCCGGGGCGGTGCTCGGGCTGGCGGCGCTGTCGGTGTTCGGAGCCCCCGGTCAGCTCGGCGTGCGACTCGCGGCGGCGCTGGTGCTCGGTGTCGCGGCGGGCGCGGGCGGCATGGCCACGGCGGTGCTCGGCCAGCAGTCCCCGGAGTCGGACGCCTGGCTGCAATTCCTGATCGCCGGGGCTCTTTCCGTCGCCGTGCTCGCGGCCGTGCTCGGCGCCGGCCCCGGCCGCCGCATCCTCGCCGCCGTCGCCGAGGCGCCCGCGTCCCTGGGCGCGGCGGTCGCGGGCGTCGCCGCCGTCGTGGCCGCCTTCCTCGTACGGCGGGCCTGGGCGGCGCTCGACCGCATCCCCGCCCGCCGGATCCTGGCCGCCTCCACCCGGACGGCGCGGGTGACCTCGGCGGCGACGATGCTGGATCCCGGGATGCTCACCTGGGTCGCGGAGGACGTTCACTGGCGCGGCCGGGCGCTGCGTTCCCGTCCCTGGCCCCGCCTCGTGTCGCGGCTCGGCCCGGGGCCCGCGCTGGCCTGGCAGGAGTGGCTGCGGGTGGGCAGGCGACCGGGCCGCCTGGCGGCGCTGCTCGGCGCGGTGGCCCTGCCCGCCGTCTGCGCGAACGCCACCGGAGGCGGGCTCGGGCCGGCCGCCGGAATGCTGCTGTGCGGGGCGCTGACCGCCGCCGCGATGTGCACAGGAGGGGTCCGGCGCGACGGCGGCGACCCGGCCCTGGCCCGGATGCTGGCCGTGGACGGCAGGGCCGTGACGGCCGCCCGTGCGGTGCTGCCCGCGCTGCTGGCCGCCTCCTGGTCGGCGCTCGCCCTGGCGGGCCTCCAGGTCGTGGGCACGCTGCCGCCGGGGGCCTGGTGGGCGCTCGGGCCGGCCGCGGCGCCCGCGCTCGCCGCCGGGGCGCTGCGGATGGCCCGGCGGCGGCCCGTCGACCACTCCATGCCGGTCATCGACACCCCGGGCGGTGCGGTGCCGACCGGCCCGCTGATCTGGGCGTTGACCGGTGTGGACCTCGCGCTGCTCGGGTCCCTGCCCGCGCTCGCCGCGCTGGCGTCACCACCCGCCTCGGTGGCGCCGTACGTGATCGCACAGGCCATCGCGGGGGCCGCGGTGCTCGCCGCCTACGTCCTGCGCTCCGGCCGGAGAGCCGGCGGCTAGTCGCAGGCGCTCACAGGGCCGGTAGCCGGGATCGCCCTCGACTCCCTCGGCCCGCATGGCGGCGATGAGGTCGCGTCCCCAGGCGAGGTCGCCGGGCCGGACGCGGGTGGCGACGGCGGCGGCGTGCCCAGCCGACGATCTGGTGTGAAGGACCGGCACGCGGTGGTGAGGACGGGACTACGGTCCGTGACCGGACTGTGATCCGGATTGTGACTACGGGAAGTCAACTTCGGCGTACCTTGCGGTCAAGGGCTTGCCGTACCGCAGGGGAGAGGCGTGACCGAGACCCGGCACGAGACGTCGGCGGAGAACCTCGTCGCCGAGTTCGACGCGGAGCGTCCCGCGCGGCGCCTGTCCGGCCGCCCGGCGGCGCTCGTCACGATCGTCGCGCTCGCCCTGTCGTTCTACGCGCTCTACCAGACCTTCCGGCCGGGGCCGGTCCTGCCGTACCGGATGGCGTTCCTGGCCGTGGTGCTGCCGCTGGCCTTCGTCTGCTACAAGGCGCGGCGCGGGGGCGGGGACCGGCCCGGCCTGCTCGACTGGGGGCTCGCGGCGCTGTCCCTGGCCGTCTGCGTGTATCCGCTCGTCGTCTTCGACGACATCATCCGCCGGGCCTACGCGCCGACGCCGCTCGACGTGGCGGCGGGCGCGCTGCTCACGCTGCTGCTCCTGGAGGCGTGCCGGCGGACCGTGGGCTGGATCCTGCCCGTCGTGTGCGCGCTCTTCGTCGCGTACGCCTACTACGGCGGCTACCTGCCCGCCGACTGGGCGCTGGGCCACCGGGGCTACGACCTGGACCGCATCGTGGCGGCGTTCACGACGGGCACGGAGGGCGTGTACGGCGTGCCCCTCGACGTCGCGGCGACCTACATCATCCTGTTCACGATCTACGGCGCGGTGCTCGACCATTCGGGGGCGGGGCGGTTCTTCGTCGACGTCTCGTTCGCCGCGTTCCGCCGCTCGCGCTCCGCGCCGGGGCGGACCGTCACGCTCGCGGGGTTCCTGCTCGGCACGGTGAGCGGTTCCGGCGTGGCGACCACGGTGAGCGTGGGCAGCGTGGCCTGGCCGATCCTGCGCCGGGCCGGATATCCGCGGGAGCAGGCCGGGGGAGTGCTGGCGGCGGCGGGCATCGGCGCGATCCTGTCGCCCCCCACGCTGGGCGCGGCGGCGTTCATCATCGCCGAATACCTGCGGGTGAGCTACCTGACGGTGCTCGTCTACGCCACGATCCCGACCGTCCTGTACTACCTGGGCGTCTTCCTCGCGATCGAGATGGACGCCCGCAGATACGGCACGCGGGCGGTTCCCGTGGACACGGGCGGTCCCTGGCCGCTGATCAGGCGCTTCGGCTACCACTTCAGCTCGCTGTTCGTGATCATCATCTTGATGGCGTTCGGCCAGTCGCCGTTCCGCGCGGTCGTGTACGCCACGCTGCTGGCCTTCGCGCTGTCGTTCCTCGATCGGGAGAACCGGCTCACGCCGCGCCGGGCCGTACGGGCCCTGGCGGCGGGCGCCACCGGCGTGCTGCCGGTCGCGGTCACCTGCGCGGCGGCGGGCACGATCGTCGGCGTGGTCACGCTCACCGGGCTCGGGCTCAAGGCCGGCTCGCTGATCGTCGGCCTGTCCGGGGGGAACCTCGCGGCCACCGCCGTGGCCTGCGCGCTGGCCGTGCTGCTGCTCGGGCTGGCCGTGCCGGTCACGGCGTCCTTCGTCATCGCCGCCGTGATCATCGGTCCCGCGTTGCTGAACCTCGGCGTCACCCCGGCCGAGGCGTACATGTTCATCTTCTACTACGCCGTACTGTCCGAGGTGAGCCCGCCGACGGCGCTGTCGGCCTTCGCCGCCTCGGCGATCACGGGCGGCAACGCGCACCGGACCATGTGGGCCACCTGGAAGTACACGCTCCCGGCGTTCCTCGTGCCGTTCGCGTTCGTGCTCACGCCGTCGGGCGAGGCCCTGCTGGCGCGGGGCCCGATCGGCGAGGTCGTGCTCGCCGCGACCGTGTCCGCGCTGGCCGTGGCCGTTCTCGCGGCGGCCACCGGCGGCTGGATCGCCGGCCCCGCCGGCCCGATCGAGCGGGGCCTGTGCGCGCTGGCGGCGGTCCTGCTGCTCGTCCTGTCGCCCTGGCCCGTGCTGGCCGGCCTGGGCGTCGCGGCCCTGGCGCTCGCCGTCCACTTCGTCCGCAGAAACAGGGAGGCGCAACCGTGAGGTTCAGGCTCGTGACGGCGCTGGCCGTCACCGCGGCACTGCTGGCCGGTGGTTGCGGGGGCGACCGCTCGGCCGCGGGGGGCGGCACGGGCGGCGGGGCCCGCCTGTCGATCGCCACCGGCAACACCACCGGCGTCTACTACGTGCTGGGCGGCGGGCTGGCCGAGCTGATCGACAAGCACCTGCCGGGTCACCGGGCGACCGCGGAGGCCACCGGCGCCTCCGTGGAGAACATCCAGCGTGTGGTCAGGGGACAGTCGGACATCGCCTTCACGCTCGCGGACACGGCCGCCGACGCGGTCAGGGGCACCGGCGCCTTCACCGCCCCGCAGCCGATCCGCGCGCTCGCCCGGCTGTACGGCAACTACACGCACGTCATCGCGCGGGCCGACGCCGGGATCAGGTCCGTCGCCGGCCTGCGTGGCAAGCGGGTGTCCACCGGCTCGCCGAACTCCGGGACCGAGGTGATCGCGCTGCGGCTGCTGGAGGCCGCCGGGCTCGACCCGGACAAGGACGTCAGGCGCCAGGCGCTGTCGCTGCCCGAGACCGTGCAGGGCCTCAAGGACGGCACCCTCGACGCGCTGGTGTGGTCGGGCGGGCTGCCCACCTCGGGCGTCACCGACCTGGTGACGAGCATGCGCGACGAGGTGACCTTCGTGCCGCTGCGCGACGTGCTGCCCGCCATGCGCGCCGCCCACGGCCCCGTCTACACCGAGGGCCTGATCCCCAAGGCGGTGTACGGCACGCCGTCCGACGTGCCGACCATCGTCGTGCCGAACCTTCTCGTGGTGAACGCGACGATGGACGCGAAGCTCGCCGAGGAGCTGACCCGGCTGCTGTTCGAGCACAAGGCCGACCTGGAGAAGGTGCACGCGTCGGCCAAGGAGATCACCCTGGCCGACGCGCCGGAGACCGACCCCGTGCCGCTGCACGAGGGCGCCAGGAGGTTCTACGGCTGACGTCGCAGTGCTGCGCAACAGGATCTACCGGCAGGGCCTGCCGGACAGCCGGGAGGCCTCGCCGGGATCGAGCAGGTCACCAGGACGGTGACCGCCGGGGCGGGCCGGGGCACCGCCGCGACGGCCGCCCGCCCCGAGGGGAAGATCGCGCTGAGCGGTTCGTGCCATGCCAGGACCGCCACGCCAGGACCGCGACCCAGCTCGTCTATGGGCTACAGGCGGGTGAGGCCGATGACGTGGAGGACGGCGTGGCCCTCCTCGTCGGAGGCGGCCAGGTCGACCTCCGCGCCGATGCCCCAGTCGTGGTTGCCGGCCGGGTCGTCGATGATCTGACGCACCCGCCACAGCTCCTTCTCCTCCTCGATGAGCAGGAGGGCGGGACCGCGGGCGGCCGGGCCGGTGAGGATCTCGTCGTGCTCCTCGTAGTAGGCGTCCAGGCCCGCGCCCCAGTCGACATCGGGGTAGAGCCCGACCAGCTCCTCCTCCCGGTCCAGCGCGGCGAGCTCCACCATGCGGAACATCGCGTTGCGGACCAGCACCCGGAAGGCGCGCGCGTTGGCGGTGACCGGGCGGGCCCTGGTCTCCAGCTCCTCCCCGGCCGCCAGTGCCTCGGCGGGGTTGGCCAGCTTCTCCCACTCGTCGATCAGGCTGGAGTCGACCTGGCGCACCAGCTCGCCGAGCCATTCGATGAGGTCCACGAGGTCGTCGGTCTTCAGATGCTCGGGCACCGTCTTCGACAGCGTCCGGTAGGCGTCGGCCAGGTAGCGCAGCACCGTGCCCTCCGAGCGGGCCAGCTCGTAGAACTGGATGTACTCGGTGAAGGTCATGGCCCGCTCGTACATGTCGCGCACGATCGTCTTGGGGCTGACGACGTGGTCGCCGACCCACGGGTGCCCGCGCCGGTAGGTCTCGTACGCGCCGAAGAGCAGGTCGGCCAGCGGCATCGGGTGGGTGATCTCGGCGAGGCGCTCCATCCGCTCCTCGTACTCGATGCCGTCGGCCTTCATCTGGGCGACCGCCTCGGCCCTGGCCTTGTTGAGCTGGGCGTGCAGGATCTGGCGGGGGTCGTCCAGCGTCGACTCGACGATCGAGACCATGTCCAGCGCGTACGTCGGGGACTCGCGGTCGAGCAACTCGAAGGACGCCAGCGCGAACGTGGCCAGCGCCTGGTTGAGCGCGAAGTCCTCCTGCAGGTCCACGGTGAGCCGGGCCATCCGGCCGTGCTCGTCGGGCTCGGCGAGCTTCTCCACGATGCCGCCGGCCAGCAGCGAGCGGTAGATCGCGATGGCGTGGCTGATGTGGCGGCGCTGTGCCTTGCGGTCCTCGTGGTTGTCGGTGAGCAGCCGCTTCATCGCCTGGAAGCAGTCGCCGGGCCGGTTGATGATCGACAGCAGCATGGCGTTGCTGACCTTGAACCGGGAGGTCAGCGGCTCGGGTTCGGCCGTCTGGAGCTTCTCGAACGTCTCCTCGCTCCAGCCGACGAACCCCTCCGGGGGCTTCTTGCGCGCGTAGCCGCGGCGCCGCTTGGGGTCGTCGCCGATCTTCGCCAGCGCCCGCTCGTTCTCGATCACGTGGTCGGGCGCCTGGCAGACGACGTATCCGACCGTGTCGAAGCCGGCCCGGCCGGCCCGCCCGGCGATCTGGTGGAACTCCCGCGCCCGCAGGCGGCGCACCTTGGTGCCGTCGAACTTCGACAGCGCGGTGAACAGCACGGTGCGGATCGGGACGTTGACCCCCACCCCGAGCGTGTCGGTGCCGCAGATGACCTTCAGCAGGCCCGCCTGGGCCAGCCGTTCCACCAGGCGGCGGTACTTCGGCAGCATCCCGGCGTGGTGCACGCCGATGCCGTGCCGTACGAGCCGGGACAGGGCCCGGCCGAAGCGGGTGGTGAAGCGGAAGTTGCCGATGAGGGCGGCGATGGCCTCCTTCTCGGCCTTGGTGCACATGTTGATGCTCATGAGCGCCTGGGCGCGCTCCATCGCCGCGGCCTGGGTGAAGTGCACGACGTACACCGGGGCCTGCTGGGTGGACAGCAGCTCCTCCAGCGTCTCGTGCAGGGGAGTGGTGCGGTAGGAGTAGATCAGCGGCACCGGGCGCTCGGCGTGCTTGACCACGCTGGTGGGGCGGCCGGTGCGGCGGGTGAGGTCGGTCTGGAAGCGCTCGACGTCGCCCAGCGTGGCCGACATCAGCACGAACTGCGCCTGCGGCAGCTCCAGCAGCGGCACCTGCCAGGCCCAGCCGCGGTCGGGCTCGGCGTAGAAGTGGAACTCGTCCATGATCACGGTGCCGACGTCGGCGTCCGCGCCGTCGCGCAGCGCGATCTGGGCGAGGATCTCGGCGGTGCAGCAGATGACGGGCGCGTCGGCGTTCACGGTGGCGTCGCCGGTCATCATGCCGACGTTCTCGGTGCCGAACAGCGCGCACAGGTCGAAGAACTTCTCCGACACCAGCGCCTTGATCGGCGCGGTGTAGAAGCTGATCTCGTCCCGGGCCAGCGCCGCGAAGTGCGCCCCGGCGGCGATCAGGCTCTTGCCCGAGCCCGTGGGCGTGGACACGATCACGTTGTTGCCGGAGACGACCTCGATCAGCGCCTCCTCCTGCGCCGGGTAGAGCGTGAGCCCCCGATCGGCGTTCCACGACACGAACGCGTCGAACAGCGCGTCGGGTTCTGAGCCGGACGGAAGACGGCGGAGGAGGCTCATGCTTTCGCTCACGCCTCTTATCCTGCCCAAGACGCATGACTGTTTCGACCGGCCCGACGTACGGCAAGGTGTTGCACAGCTACGTCAAAGGGGCGTGGCGCTGCACGAAGCCGCAGGTCAAACCCACAAACTAGCGGTATGGGGGAGAAGTGGGCCGGGCTCGCCGCGCGCCGGGAGGCGGCGGCCGACGTGCTGCTCGCCGTCGCCGTCCTCGCCTTCGCGGTCCCGGCGGTGGTGTTCGGCCGCTCCTTCCCGGCCCTGCCGTTCCTCGCCGTGCCGTGGTGGGCGCAGATCGCCACGGCGGGCGCGGCGGCCGCGTCCATGCTGGCCCGGCGCAGTGCGGCCTGGCCGATGATCGCGGCCACCGTCGCCTGCGCCCTGCTCGCGGGCCAGACGATGCCGCTGATGCTGGCGGCGTACTCGATGACGGCGCAGAACACGGTGCGCCGATGGCCGTGGGTCACCGCCGTCCTCGCGGGGATCTACGCGCTGGCCGACTACGCGAGCCCCTACACGGACCGGCTGCCCGTCGTCGTGACGGTGCGGGCGGTCACGCTGATCTTCCTGCCCGCGCTGGTGGGCACCTGGGTGTGGCGCTACCGCTCGATGATCCGGGAGCTGCGGGCGGGCGTGCGGGCGCGGGAGGAGCGCGCCGCCGCCCAGGAACGCCGCCGCATCGCGGGTGAGCTGCACGACACGGTGACGCACGCGGTTACCGTGATGGTCCTCAACGCCGGTCTCATCCAGGACGCCGACGAGCTCGACGAGATCCGCAAGCTGGCCAGGAACATCGAGGACAAGGGCGTGCGGGCGCTGACCGAGCTGCGTGAGCTGCTCACGGCGCTGCGGCGCAGGGACCTCCCCCCCTCGGCGGAGAGCGTCGAGGGGATACCGCGCCTGGTCGAGGAGGGCAGGGCCACCGGCCTGCGCGTCGCCCTGCACTACGACGTGCCGGAGGAGGCGCTGTCGCGGCAGGCCGGCCACGCCTGCTACCGCGTCGTCCAGGAGGGTCTCAACAACGTGCGCAAGCACGCGCCGGGGGCCGACGTGCAGGTGGTCTGCGAGGCTCACGGCGGCGTGCTGAACGTGTCGGTGGTCAACAGCGGCAAGAGCCGGGCCGTGCCGGTCCGGGTGCCCGCCGACGCGGGGGGCGGCTAC
Source organism: Microbispora sp. NPDC046933 (assembly GCF_040644635.1). NCBI lineage: Bacteria > Bacillati > Actinomycetota > Actinomycetes > Streptosporangiales > Streptosporangiaceae > Microbispora > Microbispora sp. NPDC046933. The sequence continues at coordinate 39,329 of NZ_JBEYWW010000055.1, forward strand.
GGGCTGCCCGGCCTGCGCGAGCGCGTCGCCCTGGTGGGCGGGCGGCTCACGTACGGCCCGACCGCCGAGGGCGGGTTCGCGCTCGCCGCCACGATCCCCTTCCACCCGCCCGAGCATCCCGAGCCCTGACCCGTACGGGTCAGAGGCCGAGGTCCTCGATTTCCTTGAGCAGTGCGGACCGGGAGTCGCCGGGCGCGGTCCCGCCGGAGGCGTTCTCTCCGGCATCCTTCGCCGTGACCCCGGCGCGTCGATCGCGGAACAGGTAGCCGCCGAGGATCCCGCCCGCGAAACCGAAGACGTGGGCCTGCCAGCCGATGCCCTCGGCAGGCAGCAGCCCGGCGAACTGGTAGGCGAAGCACAGGCCCATGACCAGGCCGATGACGATGTCGATCAGGTGCCGGTCGAAGGCTCCGCGTACGAGCACGTACCCGAAGTAGCCGAACACCAGCCCGCTCGCGCCCGCGCCGACCGTGGAGGAGCCGGCGGTGAACCACGAGCCGAGCCCGCTGGCGACGGCGATCAGCCCGGTCACGCCGAGGAAGCGCCGCACGCCCCGGTAGGCCGCGAGGAACCCGAAGATGAACAGCGGCCCGGAGTTGCCCTCGATGTGCGCCCAGCTCCAGTGCAGGAGCGGCGCGGAGACGATCCCGGGCAGCCGCTCGACGTCCCAGGGCCTGATTCCGTAGCTGTAGCTGAGCGAGTAGTCCGCGGCCCAGTTGACCACCTGCACGACCCAGATCAACGCCAGGAAGCCGACCATGACCCAGAAGGCCTTCCGGGCCTCGGCGATCATGATCTCGGCGGTGCGGCCGTCGCTCACCGAACCTCCCCGTCACTGACGATCACCCTGGAAAGATACCGCCGACGGCCGGACGCGTCACTGGGCGGCGGCGCCAGGAGCCCGGCACCTCGCGCCGCTCCGGCCGGGTGCTCGGTGAGGGTGCCGCCGACGAGGCGCCGTAGCCCTCGGCGGGCGGCGCGGCGGGCCGGGCGTCCGGTGGTTCCCGGCCGCCGGTGCCCGGCACGCCCCCCGTGCGGCTACACGCGTTCGATGACGACGATCGGGATCTCCCGATCGGTCTTGGTGGCGTACTCGTCGTACGCGGGCCAGGTGGCGGTCATCGTCCGCCACATGTCCGGTCGTTCCTCGGGGGTCGCCGTACGGGCGCGTGCCCTGAACCTGTCCCCCTTGATCTGGAGCTCCACCTCGGGGTCGGCCTGGAGGTTGAGGTACCACAGCGGGTGCTCGTCGGCCCCGCCCTTGGAGGCGACCACCAGGTAGGAGTCCCCGTACGGCTGATAGATCAGCGGGGTGCTGCGGGGCTGTCCCGACTTGCGGCCCCTGGTGGTGAGGATGGCCACCGTGGTGCCCTGCCAGTCGTGGCCCTCCTCGCCGCCGGTCTCGATGTAGCGCTTGACGTGTTCCTGTCCAAACAGCATGCCGATCACCTTCCCATCAGAGGGGGATCAACCGCCCGAGCCGTCGGCCAATTCCAGGGCGACCTGAAGTCCCGCCGCGGCCCGCTCCTCCTCGGTCGCCGACTCGTCCCGGATGAAGAACCAGGCGGCATGCATCGCGAACAGCGCCATCGAACGCCTGAGCCTGACCGGCAGCGGGTCGTCCGGCTCGCACAGCGCCTGCATCAGCTCGGCCATGCGCTCGCGCATCAGGTCGACCTTGGCATGGCCCTGCAGCGCCGTCTTGTTGCGGTCCATGAACTGCATGATCTCGTGGTGGCGTCCGCTGGTCATCAGGGCGGAGTAGCGGCGGATGACCTCCCCACGGGTCTCCGGGGTGCGGGGGTGTCCGTTCGCCCACGCGATCAACTCGTCCAGGGCCTCGATGCGGTCCTCGATGAGGCTGGCGACGATGTCCTCTTTGGTGCGGAAGTGGTAGTAGAGTGCCGCCTTGGTCACGCCGAGGGCCTCGGCTATCTCCCGGAGTGACGTCGCCTCGTACCCCTGCTCGGTGAAGAGCCTGATCGCGACCTCCTGGATGCGGCTGCGCGTGTCGGTATGAGCACCCATTCCTGACTGTTCCTAAATAACTTGACGGCCGGCAAGTAAGGACAATACCGTGCCTCGGGCACTAGCCTGTCGGCAAGTAAGTAAATTCCTTCAAAGGGGGCACCCATGACCACGGAGACCGCGGCCGCGCCCGGCCGGTCCCGGGAAGTGATGATCGTCTTACCCGGTCTGATGCTGGCGATGATGCTGGCGATGCTGGACAACATGATCGTCGGCACCGCGATGCCGAGGATCGTGGGGGAGCTCAAGGGCCTGGACTACTTCACCTGGGTCACCACGGCGTACGTGCTGGGCACCACGGTCTCCACGCCGATCTGGGGCAAGCTCGGCGACCTCTACGGCCGCAAGAACATCTTCCTGAGCTCGATCGGCATCTTCCTGGTCGGCTCCGCGCTGTGCGGCATGGCCGGCTCGTCGCTGTTCGGTGGCACGGGCGACGGCATGATCGAGCTGATCGCCTTCCGCGCGCTGCAGGGGCTCGGCGCGGGCGGGCTCATCGTCGGCGTGATGGCGATCATCGGCGACCTGGTCCCGCCCCGCGAGCGCGGCCAGTACCAGGGCATCATGGCCGCGATCATGTCCCTCGCGATGATCGCCGGGCCTCTCGTCGGCGGTTTCATCACCGACCACCTGAACTGGCGCTGGGCCTTCTACGTGAACCTCCCGCTCGGCGGCGTGGCGCTGATCTGGCTGATCCTCAAGCTCCACCTGCCGAAGCACCGCACCGAGCACCGCATCGACTGGCTCGGCGCGGCCGTCCTCACCGTGGCCATCACCGCGATCGTGCTGATCACCTCGTGGGGCGGCCAGAAGCACGGATACCCCTGGGGCTCGTGGCAGATCCTGGGGCTGGCCGCCCTGGCGGTCGTCGCGCTGGCCGTGTTCGTCCCGATCGAGCGGCGGGCGGCGGAGCCGATCCTGCCGCTGCACGTGTTCGCCAACCGGAACTTCACGCTGATCAACGTGCTCGGCTTCCTGCTCGGCTTCGCGATGTTCGGCGCGATCACCTTCCTGCCGATGTTCCAGCAGATCGTGCAGGGCGCCACGGCCACCAACTCCGGGCTGCTCCTGCTCCCGATGATGGCCTCGTCCATGGTCGTGTCGCTGTTCGTCGGCAAGGCGATCACCCAGACCGGCAGGTACAAGAGCTTCCCGGTGATCGGCGGCGTGATCATGGCCATCGGCGTGTGGCTGCTGTCGACGCAGGACGTCCACACCCCGGCCTGGCGGACCGGCGTCTACATCGCCGTCCTCGGTCTCGGCATGGGCTTCCTGATGCAGACGACCATGCTGATCGCGCAGAACAGCGTCGAGCAGAAGGACATCGGCGTGGCCAGCAGCGCCTCGACGTTCTTCCGCTCCATCGGCGGGTCGTTCGGCATCTCGCTGTTCGGGGCGATCTTCAACAACCGGCTCGCCGACGAGATCACCGCCAGGTTCGGCGCGAAGGCGGCCACCCTGCTCGGCTCCGGTGGCGGTCAGATCGACAGGGGACAACTCGACCGGCTTCCGCCGCCGGTCAAGGCGGGCTTCCTGGACGCGCTCGCCAGCACGATCGGCACCGTCTTCCTGTGGTCGGTCCTGTTCGCCGCGCTCGTCCCGGTGATCGCCGCCTTCATCAAGCACGTCCCGCTGCGCAGCGGCGCTCCCGGCGCCGCCTCCGGCGAGAAGGCGGAGCCGGTGGCCGCCGCCTTCGAGTAGACGAACCCACGGCCGGTACGGCGCACACCCCCGCGCGGGGAGTGCGCCGTACCGGCGTTCACGGGGTGGGTCAGGCGGGGCGCTCGACCCGGTCGCCCGACCAGTCGGTGTGGAAGGAGCCCTCCCGGTCGACCCGCCGGTAGGTGTGGGCGCCGAAGAAGTCACGCAGCCCCTGCAGCAGGGCCGCCGGCAACCGGTCGCGGCGCAGCCCGTCGTAGTAGGCGAGCGCAGAGGAGAAGCCCGGCGTGGGCACCCCGATCGTCGCCGCCGTCGCCACGACCCGCCGCCACGACTCCTGGGCCTCCTCCAGCGCCTGGGCGAACGTCGGGTCGACCAGCAGCGTCGGCAGGTTCGGGTCGGCGTCGTAGGCGGCCCTGATCCGGTCGAGGAAGCGCGCCCTGATGATGCAGCCGCCGCGCCAGATCGTGGCCGCAGCGCCCAGGTTCAGGTTCCAGCCGTACTCCGCGCTCGCGGCGGCCATCTGGTCGAACCCCTGGGCGTACGCGACGATCTTGGAGGCGTACAGCGCCCGGCGCACGTCCTCGACGAGGCCGGAGTCGCCGGCCGTGCCGGAGGGGCCGGCCGTGCCGGAGGGGCCGGTGAGCGAGCGGGCGGCGGCCCGCTGCTCCGGGTGGCCCGACAGCGCCCGGGCGAACACCGCCTCGGCGATGCCGGTGACCGGGACGCCGAGGTCGAGGGCGCTCTGCACGGTCCAGCGGCCGGTGCCCTTCTGCTCGGCCTGGTCCTGCACGACGTCCACGAACGGCTTGCCCGTGGCGGGGTCGGTGTGGCCGAGCACCTCGGCGGTGATCTCGATGAGGTACGACTCCAGGTCGCCCCGGTTCCACTCCCGGAAGACGTCGGACAGTTCCTTCGGGTTCAGCCCGAGGGCCTGCCGGAGCAGGTCGTACGACTCCGCGATGAGCTGCATATCGGCGTACTCGATGCCGTTGTGCACCATCTTGACGAAGTGGCCGGCGCCGTCGGGGCCCACGTGCACGCAGCACGGCACCCCGTCGACCTTCGCCGCGATGTCCTCGAGCAGGGGGCCGAGCGTCTCGTACGCCTCGGCGTCGCCGCCGGGCATGATGCTCGGGCCGTTGAGCGCGCCCTCCTCGCCGCCCGAGATGCCGGTGCCGACGAAGTGGATACCCCGCTCGCGCAGCGCGGCCTCCCGGCGGCGGGTGTCCATGTAGTGGGCGTTGCCGCCGTCGATGATCATGTCGCCCGGCTCCATGACGGCGGCGAGCTCCTCGATCACGGCGTCGGTGGGCGCCCCGGCCTTGACCATGATGATCGCCTTGCGGGGCCGTTCGAGGGAGGCCACGAACTCCTCGATCGTGCCCGCGGGCAGGAACGCGCCCTCGTCGCGGTGCTCCTCCATGAAGCGGGTCGTACGGCTTTCCGTGCGGTTGTGCACCGCGACCACGTGACCGTGGTGGGCGAAGTTCCGGGCGAGGTTGCGGCCCATGGTCGCCAGGCCCGTCACTCCGATGTCTGCCTTGTCCATGTCTAAAGTCATACCGCTCCGGGGGACGGGCGAGCAGCCTCGGGTGGGCGTGTCCCGCGGCCGGTCGCGTGAGCTGCGCGTTCGCCTACCGAGAACCACACCGCGCCGGTGACGGCGCCGTGGGAGCAGGACGGCGCGAGTAGCGGCAGGACTGCCCTATCCTGACAAAACCCGCAAAGCAAGCGGGTTTTGTATAGACATGGCCGTCCGATGGCGAGGACACTTGGCCTCCCGCCGGGCCGCTGGTAAGTCACTACAGCCAAGAAGGGCCGGCGCCGAGCCGGCCCGCCCACCGTCGTCGCGCACCTACGGAGAAGAGACGTGTTCGCACCGAAGCCGGAACGGTCAGTCGTCGCGGTTCCTCCGCCCGGAGACGGGCCCGGATTCTGGGCGGGCGCGCCCACCGCCGTGAGCCGGGACGGATGGATCTACCTGGCCTACCGGCTGCGCCGGCCGCTCGGTGACGGGCGCGGGTACGCCGTGGAGATCGCCCGCTCGGCCGACGGCGAGCGGTTCGAGAGGATCCTCACGATCACCAAGGAGGAGATGAAGACCGAGTCGCTGGAGCGCCCGACGCTCGTGGTGACGCCGGAGGGCAGGTGGCGCCTGTACCTGAGCTGCGCCACCTACGGCACGAAGCACTGGCGGGTCGAGATGATCGAGGCCGACGGGCCGGCGGGGTTCGACCCCGCCGACGCGCGGGTCGTGCTGCCCGGCGACCTCAAGACGGGCGTCAAGGACCCGGTGATCCTCCATCACGGCGGCGTGTGGCACCTGTGGGCGTCCTGCCACCCCCTGGAGGACCCCGACGAGGCCGACCAGATGGTGACCGACTACGCCACCAGCGCCGACGGCGTCGAGTGGACCTGGCAGGGGACCGCGCTCGACCGGCGGCCGGGCGAGTGGGACTCGCGCGGCGTGCGGGTGAGCGCGGTCACGTTCAGCGGCGGGACCGTCATCGCGTACTACGACGGCCGCGCGTCGGCGGAGGAGAACTACGAGGAGCGCACGGGCGTGGCCATCGGCCCCGACCCGTCCACGCTCACCGCCACGGGAACCGCCCCCGTCGCCCAGTCGGAGCACGCCGGGGGAGGGCTCCGCTACCTGTCGATCGTGCCGGTGCCGGGGGGCCACCGCCTGTACTACGAGCTGACCCGCGCCGACGGGGCCCACGAGCTGCGCACCGAGCTGCGCTGACGGCCGGGGGTCTCCGGATCACCTCCCGGCGGGCGGGCCGTCCGCGCCCGGCGCCCGTGCGGCCGGGTCGGAGGCGCTCCTGAGGCGGCCGTTGCGGGACTGCCGCTGGCCGGACGGCCGGGCTCCGACCAGGCCGCCCGACCGCTCCCGGGGGCGCAGCCAGTCGCCGAAGTCCTCACCGAAGGAGTCGCGGCCGAGCACGTCGCGCAGCAGCGCGATGTCGGCGGCGAAGTAGGTCAGCAGCTCCTGGCGCTGCTGCCAGGTGAGCGGCCGCCGCGGCTGCCCGTCGCGCTGCAGCACCCGCTCCAGCGGTCCGGTGAGCCGCCGGCCCAGCACCGGGTCGCCGAGCCGGGCGAGCCGGGCCAGGATCCGGTGCCTGCGGCTGTGCGGCGGATGGGCCGTGACGTTCTCCCTGGGCACCTCGGCGACCAGCCCCTGCTCCACGCCGAGGAACGCGCAGATGCGGTCGAGCGTGGCGGCGGGGCGGTCGACCAGGTCCCGGTAACGGAAGACGAGCACCTGCTCGCGGGGGAACAGCGTGAACAGGTGCGCGAGCTGCTCGCCGTACCGGCCGAGGCCCACGTAGTGCCAGAACGGCGACCAGCCGTCGGCGATCCGCCGCTTCTCGGCCGCGCACGCCTCGATGACGTCGCCGATCGGCTCCAGGCCGGCCGACCACAGGTGGGTCCAGTTCGAGTGCGCGCGCTCCACGGGGTCGCGCAGCGAGACGATGAGTTTCGCGTCCGGGATCGCCTTCAGGATCCGCCGCTGGGCCGTGCGGTCGTACAGGTAGAAGGGGGTGGACTCGCCGCGCAGCGCCCCTGGCGGCGCGTCCGCGAACAGCGCCTCGTAGTCGGCGCGCCGCCACACGTGCTCGCGGTAGGTCTCCGCGTCCCCCGGCCCGCCCTTCGCCGGTGGCGGGCCGTCGGTGAGGAAGAACTTCGGCTCCTTGACGGGAGACATGAACAGCCGGGGATGGCGGGACAGCGCCGCGTGCAGGGCCGTGGTGCCGGCCTTCGGCACCCCGATGACCAGGAAGTCGGGCAGGGCCATGGGAGTCCTCCTACTTTCCCGATTTATTAAGTTGGTTTTGCCCCTTCCTTGCCTAAAAAATCACCCGACCTCGGTGTAGTACCACCGAAACGGGCACCGATGCCGCATCCGGGCCCGTATCCGGCCGCGACGGCTCCTCGCCCGGCGCGCCCGGCAGGGAGGGCCGCCTGCGATCGGGAGTCCGGGAGGACCGGGTCAGCCGGAGGTCGCGCCGGCCGCGTCGCGTGCCGTGGCCGCGGGCCGGACCCACGCGGCCGGCCGTGGGCGGGCGAGCGCGACGGAGGGCCGGTCGGCGTCGGACCAGACCTCGAACCACACCTCGTTGCGGCCGCCCTCACGGACCAGCCCCCACCGGTCGGCCAGCATGTCCAGCAGCGGCAGGCCGCGACCGCCCTGGCTCGACCCGTTCGGGAGCGGATGACCGGCGCACGGCGGTCCGGCCGAGCCGTCGTCCTCCACGCAGACCCGCACGCGGTCGGGCAGGCACGAGACGGTGACGGTGAAGGTGCCGCCGTCCCCCGAACGGGAGTGGACGACCGCGTTCGTCGCGATCTCGCTGGTCAGCAGCACGCAGTCGTCGTGCCGGGGGTGGCCTCGCCCGAGCGCGGCCGACACGAGCCTGCGTGCCCGCCCCACCTGGTCGCGTGCACCCGCGAGGCGGGCCACGCGGTTCCCCGCGCCGTCCCCCGAGATCTCCATGAGCACCTCCATCGCGTGGGCGGTGTGGCCGCCGCAGGAGAGGACGTCCGCCTCGGCGCCCGCGATGTCACGGGAAAGTATGAGTGTCCTTGCCTCGCTATGGGGGGAAAAGTGACCACCGGCGCGCGCGGTGGGTGGATGGGGGGTGGAAACGCGACGGGGCGGGGGGGGCCGGGGGCGGGGGGGCCCCCCCCCCCCCCGGGCCCCCCCACGCCCCGCGCGCCCCGCCCGCACCGCGCGCGCGCGGCCGGGGGC
>NZ_JBEYWW010000056.1:0-46954 GCF_040644635.1 Microbispora sp. NPDC046933
CTCCAGTTGTCGGCGTGGTCGATCTGGCACATCGCGGCGGGCAGGGGGCAGCCGTCGATCCAGCAGGTGGCGTAGCGGGCGAAGATCGCCCGCCGTTGGGCGGGGGTGGCCAGGCGCACCTTGCGGCCCATGTCGAGCACCTGCCCGTCGGCGTCCATCACCAGGCGCACCAGGGCGCTGGTGCGGGCCAGGCGGTGCACGCCGGAGACCGGCAGCACCTGCCCGGTCGCCAGCAACAACCCCGGCACCGCACCCAGCGTCCCCGCCGTCCCCAGCAGCGCCCCCGGCAGCGCCTCCTGTGACGCCTCCGCTGCCGATCCCTGTGACGCCCCCGGTGCCGTCTCCGGTGGTGCTCCCTGTGCCGCCCCCTGTGACGCTGCCCCCTGTGCCGTCCCCGGTGCCGTCCCTGCCGACAGTCCCCCCGTCAGGCTCCCTGGTGGCGTTCCCGGTGTTCCCGGCGCTGTTCCCCGTGGCCTTGCCGGCTCTGGGCCCAGCACGCCCGGCAGCGTTCCCGGTGTCCCCGGTGTCCCCGGTGTCCCCGCCGCTCCGGACGAGCACCGCGCCTGGCCGCCGCACGCGCTCCGGCCATCTGCCGCGTCGTGCTGAGCACAGCCCGGCTCCACGCAGCCCGGCCCCTCGCGGCCCTGCTCCACGCAGCCCGGCCCCTCACAGCCTGGCCTCTCACAGCCTGGCTCATGGTGGCCCGGCTCATCGTGGCCCGGCTCATGGCGGCAGTGCCCACAGCGCAGGTCGCCGTGGTCCCCAGGCGTGCCCTGCCCATGCCGCCAGTCCCCCGCAGGCCAATGCCCGGCGTGGGCGTGACGCGCAGCGGCGTCCTCGGGAGGAGGGTCGGGCGACTGCCACTCATCCGGCCGTCGCTCCCGTGACTGCGGCTTCAGTGACTGCGACTTCCCCGACGGTGACGCCTTCGGGTGCGGCTCCCCCGCCTGTGGCTCCCTCGGCTGCGCCCCCTTCGACTGTGCCTCCTCCGGCTGCGCGCCGGTTGGCTGCCAGTGCCCGGCAGGAGGCTGGTCGCCACGCCCGTTATCGGGGTCGGCGGCGCTTCCGGTGTCGCGGGGGTCGCTGGCACTGGTGTCGCCGGGGGCGCTGGTGTCGGGGTCGCTGGTGTCGTCGGCTTGGGTGCTGTCGGCGGGGGTGGCGTCCTCGGGGTCGGCGGGGAGGGATTCGGCGTTGACCAGCACCAGAAGCTCGGTGGCGATCTTCTGCTCCAGCAGCGCGATCAGCGCGTCGGCCTGGCGGACCTGCAACGAACGGTCATCCCCCTCGGCCTTGGGTTTGGCATAGGCGTCCAACAGGGCACGCAGCCGGGCGGCCGCCTCACGGGGCAGGTAGAACTCCCCCTCCAGCCCACCGCCCTTGCCGGGGCGGACCCTCAAAAACCGCCGCCCGTAATCGGCCTGCTCATCGCGTTCCTCCCCATCCGGGTCCAGCACCGCACGCAGATAACGCCCGGCTTTGGCCACCTCCGCCGGACCCGCCCTGCCCGCCAGCTCCAGCAAAATCGGCTCAACCAACCCGGCCTGCTCATCAGTCAACTGCGCGGTGGCGGTGCAGATCGCCTCCACCACCCCCGCGGACAGTCTCCCGGCGGCGAACGCCTCCCGCACCCCCGGCAGACGGGCCAGCTCCACCCCCAGGGTCAGCAGGCGCCCCGCCCCCGCCACACTCATCCCCCCGGCCGTACGCAGCCAACTACGAGTGGAGGCATGCCCATGCTGCCTGGCCTGCCCCGCCCGATGCACCCGCCCCACCCGCTCAGCCAACGCACACGAGATCCGATCCCGCGCGAACATCAACTCCTCAGCCTCACCCAGACAGACGTCCACATCCTCCGGCACCGCCGCCAACGCCAGCGCCTGCGCCGACTCACGAAGAGAACCCACCAGCACCCACGACGACCGGCTCCGGCGATCACCCGCGCCAGCGGAATCCGCAGCGTCACCCCCAGCAGCACCGTCAGCAGCACCGCCGTCATCGGCCGCGTCGTCTCCAGCAGCACTGTCGGCAGTGGCACTACCAGACCCGGCACTACCAGACCCGGCATTGGCTGAATCGTCGCGTGGACTCTGCGAGCCCTCCATTCCAACGATCGGAAAAACACCAATGGCACATTCGTCGCGGGCGAGCGAACCCTCGGACGACCACAAAGGGGAATCGGCGATCAACCGGTCCCACCAGTCGCCGTCGGCATTATTCGAACGACGAGGGTGCTCGGCATCCGACCCGAACAGATCCATCACACCCCCTCAAGCCATTCGAAAACCTGTATGAATTATTTCATGGCCTCATCACCACAACAACCACACAGCTCGATTTGTTGGAGTTACAGATGGCGGCGATTCTCGACAATTACGGAACCTTGCGGACAATTGATATTCAGCCCGAGATTCGTGAAGGGCGCTGTCGCCTATAGTCACCAGACAATCCGCCCAAAAAGCGTCCCGGCGGGTGGCCTCCGCTCAGGCGGTCGCGTGGCGGGGTTTGACGAGTCCGTGGTCGTGGGCGAGGGCGACAGCCTGTGTGCGACTGGACAAGGTTCAACTTCGCCATCACACGGTTGATGTGCGTCTTCACGGCGTCTCGGCCACCGGCAGGCGCTCGCGATCTCCCAGTTGAGGCTCGCCTCCGGGGCCTGCAGCCGACTGTCGGCCCAGGAGGCGAGCACGAGCACGCGGACGACCAGTGCCTGCCCCAGCGCGGACCACCGGGCGACGAAGTACAGCGCGAGCAGCGACGCGACGATGTCGGTGCCGCAGCGGTATCCGCGCAGGTGGTAGACGGCCGGCATCGAGGCGGAGACCACCAGCACGGAGACCACCAGCACGGTGACAGCAGCACAGTGACAGCAGCACGGAGACCACCAGCACGGAGACAGCAGCACAGTGACAGCAGCACAGTGACAGGAACGCGGCGGCGCTGGTACGACAGCGGTTGCAGGAGCGCCCGGAGATATCGCACGACGACGCCTGCTCAGCCGTCCCCCGGCAGCGCCCCGTCACGTCCATGCCGTGCCCGCCCGCCGGAGGGGCGCGGGCGGGCACGGGCGGGCACGGGCGGGGGGACGCGTCCGCGCGCCTACTTGGCCTTGTTCTTGTTGTAGACGTCGAAGGCCACGGCCAGCATGAGCACGCCGCCCTTGATGGCCTGCTGCCAGTCGACGCCGAGGCCGAGCAGGGACATGCCGTTGTTCATGACGCCCATCACCAAGCCGCCGACGATGGCGCCGACGACGCTGCCCACGCCGCCTGAGGCGGAGGCGCCGCCGATGAACGCCGCCGCGATCGCGTCGAGCTCGAAGTTGGTGCCCGCCTTGGGGGTGGCCGCGTTGAGCCGGGCGGCGAACATCAGCCCGGCGAGGGCGGCCAGCACGCCCATGTTGACGAAGACCAGGAACTTCGTCTTCTTCGTCGCGATGCCCGACAACGCGGCCGCGCGCTCGTTGCCGCCGACCGCGTAGATGTGGCGGCCCATCACCGTGCTCGTCGTGACGAACGAGTAGCCGACGGTCAGCACGATCACCACGAGGCCCACGACCGGCAGCCCCTGATAGACCGCCAGCACCCAGGTGAACGCCCCGATCACGACGACGATGGCGACGGCCTTGAGCGCGAACCACCGCAGGGCGGGCACGCTGAGGCCGTACTCCCGCCGCCGTGCGCGCGAGCGCCAGTCGTTCCACACGATCAGCGCCGCCCCGGCGAGGCCGAGCAGGATGGTCACCAGGTGCAGGTCGCCTGCGCCGAACTCGGGCACGAAGCCCGACCCCAGCTGCCGGAACCCGGTGGGGAACGGCGCGATGGACTGTCCCTGCAGCACGACCATGCTGAGCCCGCGGAACAGCAGCATGCCGCCGAGCGTGACGATGAACGAGGGGATGCGGGCGTACGCCACCCAGAAGCCCTGGAAGGCGCCGATCAGCCCGCCGGTGGCGAGCGCGGCGAGCACGACCACCGGCCACGGCAGGCCCCAGTTCACGATCGCCACCCCGGTGACCGCGCCGACGAAGGCCGCCACCGAGCCGACCGACAGGTCGATCTCCCTGTTGATGATCACCAGCATCATGCCGATGGCCAGTACGAGCACGTAGCCGTTCTGCATGATCAGGTTGGTGACGTTGAGCGGCTTGAGCAGGATGCCGTCGGTCAGGATCTCGAACAGCACAACGATGACGACCAGCGCGGCGATCATTCCGTACTGCCGCAGGTTCCCCCGCAGGCGCAGACCGGCCTGCCCACCGGAGGACGCGGGGGCGGTCGCCGGGCGGTCCACGAGGGTCATCGGGCCACCGCCGGGGTGTTGGTCATCAGCCTCATGACGGCCTCCTGTGTCGCTTCCCGCCGCTCGAGCTCACCGGTGATCCGCCCCTGGCTCATCACGTAGATCCGGTCGCACATGCCGAGGAGCTCGGGCAGCTCCGAGGAGATCAGCAGCACGCCCTTACCCTCGGCGGCGAGCCGCTGGATGATGGAGTAGATCTCGTACTTCGCGCCCACGTCGATGCCGCGCGTGGGCTCGTCGAGGATGAGCACGTCGGGGTCGGTGTACATCCACTTGCTCAGCACGACCTTCTGCTGGTTGCCGCCGCTGAGGTTGCCGGTCTTGGCGAACACGCCGGGCGCCTTGATCCGCAGCCGGTCGACGAACCCCTCGGCGTCGGCCACCTCCCTGTGCAGGTCGATGACCGACCGCCGCGCCACCCGGTGCAGGTTCGCCAGCGTGACGTTGCGCCGGATGTCCTCCTCCAGCAGCAGGCCGAGCTCCTTGCGGTCCTCGGTGACGTACGCCAGGCCGGCCGCGATGGCGTCGCCGACGGTCGCCAGGTGCAGCTCGCGGCCCTCCTTGCGGACGGTGCCGCTGATCCGCGCGCCGTACGAGCGGCCGAAGACGCTCATCGCCAGTTCGGTGCGGCCGGCGCCCATGAGCCCGGCCACGCCGACGATCTCACCGCGCCGTACGGTGAGACTCGCGTCGCGGACGACCTGCCGGTCGGGCACCGTGGGGTGGAAGACGTTCCACCCCACGATCTCGAACAGCACCTCGCCGATCTCCGGGGTGCGGGGCGGGTAGCGGTGGTCGAGGTCCCGCCCCACCATGCCCCTGATGACGCGGTCCTCGTCCACCCCGTCGGCGACCGTGAGCGTCTCGATCGTCCGGCCGTCCCGCAGGATCGTGATCGCGTCGGCCACTGCCATCACCTCGTTCAGCTTGTGCGAGATGAGGATCGAGGTGATGCCGTGGTCGCGCAGGTCCCGCAGGAGCTGCAGCAGGTTCTCGCTGTCGGCCTCGTTGAGCGCGGCGGTCGGCTCGTCGAGGATGAGCAGCTTCACGTCCTTCGCCAGCGCCTTGGCGATCTCGACGAGCTGCTGCTTGCCCACGCCGAGACCGCTCACCGGCGTGTCCGGGTCCTCGCGCAGGCCGACCTTCTCCAGCAGGCGCACGGTCTCGACCGACGTGGCGTGCCAGTCGATGACGCCGCGCCGTGACCGCTCGTTGCCGAGGAAGACGTTCTCCGCGATGGACATGCCGGGCACCAGCGCCAGCTCCTGGTGGATGATGACGATGCCGGCGGCCTCGCTGTGCCGCAGTCCTCTGAACGCGCAGGGCCGGTCGTCGAGGAGGATCTCCCCCTCGTAGGTCCCGTGCGGGTAGACCCCGCTGAGCACCTTCATCAGCGTGGACTTCCCGGCGCCGTTCTCTCCCACGAGGGCGTGGACGGTGCCGCGCTCGACGTCGAAGTTCACGTCGTCGAGCGCGCGGACACCGGGAAACTCCTTGATGATCCCCCGCATGCGGAGGATGTGGTCGGGCATCCCAGCCCCTTTCACAACCAGCGGCTCAGCTGCTGAGCTGTGCCTCGGTGTAGTAGCCGCCGTCGACCAGCACCTGCTTGTAGTTGTCCTTGTCGACCGACACGGGCTTCAGCAGGTAGGACGGCACCGTCTTGACGCCGTTGTTGTAGCTGTCGGTGTTGTTGACCTCGGGCTTCTTGCCCTGCACGACGGCGTCGGCCATCGAGGCCGCCACCTTGGCCAGCTCGCGGGTGTCCTTGTAGACGGTCTGCGTCTGCTCGCCCGCGATGATCGACTTCACCGAGGCCAGCTCGGCGTCCTGCCCGGTGATGATCGGCAGCGGCTTGCCCGCCGAGCCGTACCCGACGCTCTTGAGCGCGGAGATGATCCCGATGCTGATCCCGTCGTACGGCGAGAGCACGGCGTCGATCTTCTCCGAGGTGTAGTTGGCGCTCAGCAGGTTGTCCATGCGGGCCTGGGCGGTGGCGCCGTCCCAGCGCAGCGTCGCGACCTGCTCCATCTTCGTCTGCCCGCTGCGCACGACCAGCTTGCCGGAGTCCAGGTACGGCTTGAGCACCGACATGGCGCCGTTGAAGAAGAAGACGGTGTTGTTGTCGTCGGGGGAGCCGGCGAACAGCTCGATGTTGAACGGCCCCTTGCCGTCCTTGAGGCCGAGCTTGTCCTCGATGTAGCTCGCCTGCTGCACGCCGACCTGGAAGTTGTCGAACGTGGCGTAGTAGTCCACGTTGGGGGTCTTCATCAGCAGCCGGTCGTAGGCGATGACGGGGATCTTCTGGTCGGCCGCCTGCTGCAGCACGTCGGTGAGGGCGGCGCCGTCCACGGCCGCGACGACGAGCACCTTCACACCCTTGGTGATCATGTTCTCGACCTGGGAGACCTGGGTCTCCACCACGTCCTCGGCGTACTGCAGGTCGGTGTCGTAGCCCAGCGCCTTGAACTGCTGGACCATGTTGTCGCCGTCCTTGACCCACCGTTCGGACGACTTGGTGGGCATCGCGATGCCCACCGTTCCCTTGTCCCCGCCTGCGGTCGAGTCGCCGCCGTTACCAGAACTGCCGCAGCCGGCCGCCAGCAGCAGGCACAACGCCCCCACCAGCGCACCCATGAGTCTGCGCATGAGACAATCTCCTTTGGAATGGTTGTTCCGCGCGTCCCGCCGGGGGCCTAGACCGGCGGGACGCGGCTTTCCGCCCGGCTCTGCGGCCGGGCGGAAGCTTTTCTAGGGGCTCACGCCGGTGCTCTCCCTCACCACGAGTTCGGGCTCCACCATGCGCCTCGCCTCGCCTTCCGCGCCGGCGATGCGGTCCAGCAGGAGCTGGAACGCCTGCCGGCCGACCTCGCCGAAGTTCTGCCGTACGGTCGTCAGCGGCGGCCAGAAGTAGGCCGCCTCGGGGACGTCGTCGAACCCGACGACGCTCACGTCCTCGGGCACCCGCCGGCCCGTCTCCCGCAGGGCCCGCAGCACGCCCATCGCCATGTGGTCGTTGGCCACGAAGATCGCCGTCACATCGGGCTCACGGGCGAGCCGCTTGCCGATCTCGTAGCCGGAGTGGGCGGTCCAGTCGCCGACCAGCGGCTCGGGAACCTCCCTGCCCTCCGCCTCCAGCACCGAACGCCAGCCGTCCACCCGGCCGTTCGCGTCGATCCAGTTGGGCGGCCCGGACACATGCCACACGGTGCGGTGACCGAGGCTGAGCAGGTGGCGGGTGGCGCGGGCGGCGCCGGTGAACTGGTCCACCGCCGCCACCGGCACCGGCAGGTCCGTTCCCCCGCCGACGTCGACCACCGGGAGGCCCGGAGGAAGGTTCCGCAGCCCCTCGGCGGCCGACTCGTGCGGCGCGACGACGATGACCCCGTCCACGGACTGGGACCGCAGGCGGTCGATTCCCCGGGTGATCCAGCTGCGGTTGAGCGCGGGCAGGCTGGCGATGCTGACCAGGTAGTCGCTGTCCCTGGCCGCCTGCTCGATGCCGAAAAGCGTGGAGGCCGGGCCGTACAGGGTGGTGTCGAAGCACACGACCCCCAGCACGCCCGAGCGGCCGGTCACCAGGACCCGCGCCGCCGAATTGGGCCGGTAGTCGAGCTCGCGGACCGCCGCGAGGACGCGCGCCCGGGTCTCCGGGCGCACCTTCTCCGGGGCGTTCAGCACTCTCGACACCGTCATCGCCGACACTCCTGCCAGCTCCGCGACGTCTTCCATGACCGCCGCCTTCGGGCGTTCGGCCGGGCTCTCTCCAGGCCGGACCTTTGTCATCCGCCGCGTCCCCGCTCGTATCGATCAGGTTTCCTGAGTGTTTGCGATAACAGCGAGCCGTGTCAATACTGACGTGATCACTGTTGCGTCACGAGCCCAGTGAGGAACGTTCCGCCTGGTGACCGCGTATACACACCGCCCAGAAGATGGTATCGCTAACAGCTCCCATTCCCTTGACGTGACAGGGCCGGCGGGCGGGCGGTGGAGAGACGATCACTGTCACGCGGGCACGGTAACGTGTCGTACGGCTCGCCGCATCACCATTCAGGCACTTTCGGGGGTGCCGGTGCGCGCGGCCGGAGCCGGAAGGCTTAGTCTTGCATCGTGGCAGCCCGAGGCGAGGTCAGGTCGCCTCGGGCTGTCCGCTTCAGGAAGCCGAGGATGCGCGACCAGGCGTCGGCGCAGGCCTCGGCCAGCTCCGGGCGGCCCAGCTCGAAGAAGCTGTGCGGCGCTCCCGGATAGGTGACGAACTCGTGCGCGACGCCCGCGCCTTCCAGCGCCTCGCCGAACGCGCGCACCACCTCGGGGGAGATGCCCTCGTCCGCGCCGCCGAACAACCCCAGGATCGGCCCGCGCAGCTCGCCCGCCATCTGGGTGGGGCCGGGTTTGCCGAGCAGCACGTCCGGATATCCGTACAGGCCGATGGTGCCGGCGAGCCCGAAGGCGGGCAGGGCCGTCATGAACGCGAGCCTGCCGCCGAAGCAGAAGCCGAGCGAGACGACCTCCTCGCCCCCCTCGGCCCGTAGGTGCGCGGCGCCGGCGGCGATGTCGGCGAACAGCGTGTCCTTGTGCGCCCTGCCCAGGTGCTCCATGAACGGGAAGTCGCTGCCGGAGCGCGGATCGGTCCCGGCCGTACGCCCGAAATAGTCGATGGCGAGCGCGGTGTGCCCCTGCTCGGCGAGCCGTTCTGTGAGGCGCTCGTAGAATCCCGACAGTCCCCGGTTGTCCGGCAGGACGAGCACCGCCGGACCGGACGGGCGGCCGGGGCGGGACACAAAGGCCGCGAACCTCGCCCCGTCGGCCGAGGTCAGCACGAGGCGCTCGGATGTGACGGTCGTGACCGGAGAACCGTAGACAGGCGGCACGGCGTCGGGTTCGTAACACACGGGCGATGTCCCTTTCACTGAACTCATTGGGTACGCCCGTGAGGCTATAAGACAGATTTCACATCATATCAGAGCAAAATAAATTTTTGATCTCTCGCATATAACAAGCCCGTCTCCCGATCGGCGGGAGACGGGCCTCGATGCCTGGATCAGATCACCGGACCGGGCGTGTCACGCGGCGGCACCGGGCCGGTGCCGGGGGCGGGAGCCGTGCCGGGAGCGGGCGGAATCGGGCCGGGGCCGGGCGGCGGCAGCGGCGTCTCGCGCGGATAGTCGGGGTTCACGGTCCGGGGCGGCATCGGCTCACCGATGTCGTATCCCGTTCCGGAGCCGCCGGTGCCCGTGCCGCCCTGCTGGTGCGGGCCGGGCACGTCGCCGCGCCAGCCGCCGGTCTCGCCGCCGCGCGACTCGATGAAGGTCTTGAAACGCTCCAGGTCGCCCTTGACCCGCATGCGGACGATCTGCAGGGCGTCCGCGGCCTTCTCCAGGAAGCCCTCGGGGTCGTACTCCATCTGCAGCGTGACGCGGGTCGTGTTGTCGTCGATCCGATGGAAGGTGACGACGCCCGCCTGCCGCGGCGTGTCCACCGAGCGCCAGGCCACTCGCTCGTCGGGGTGCTGCTCGGTGATCTCCGCCTCGAACTCGCGGCGGACGCCCGCGATCTCGACGACCCAGTCGGTGCGCGTGTCGCCGATCTGCTTGACCGACTCCACGCCCTCCATGAACTCCGGGAAGCTCTCGAACTGCGTCCACTGGTTGTACGCGGTGCGGATCGGGACATTCACATCGACGGACTGTTCGATCGAGCTCATGCCTCCTCCTTCTCTCGTGGGCTTGTGCAGTACGCCTGCCCTGAGAGGAGGACGTAAACCCAGGTGCGCGGCCTCAGCGGGAGGCCGACCTGCGGCGCTTCTCGTGGCGTCCGGCCGGACGGGCCAGGCGCGGCCGGCCCGCGTTGCCCCCGTCGCCCGACCGCGCCCGCCGCGCCTTCTCGGCCGACCTGCGCACCCGTCCCGCGACGAGGTCGCGCACCCCCCGCGAGACGTGGTCGTCCCGCCGCCCACCGGGCACGGACGGAGTCTCGTCTTCCAGGGTGCGGTCGGCCGCCGCGTACCAGCCGGTGACCACCTGTACGGCGAGCGCGGCGAACAGCAGCCCGAACGGCAGCGCCCACCCGCCGCTCACCTGGTGGAGCAGGCCGAACGTGATCGGTCCGGCGCCCGCGATGAGATATCCGGCGCTCTGCCCGAAGGCGGACAGCGCGGCGGTGCCCGCCGCCGTGCGGGTCCGCATGGCCAGCATCGCCAGCGCGAGCGGGAACGTGCCCCCGCCGACGGCCACGAGGAGCGACCACGCCCACAGCGCCTGCCCGGTGAGCAGGCCCGCGAAGCCGGCCGCGTACAGGACGGCGAAGGCGATCACCAGCGGGCGCTGGCCGGACAGCCGGGTCGCGAGCGCCGGCACCGCCATGGAGACGGGGATCCCGAGCCCGGTGAACACGGCGAGGACCAGGCCGGCCTGGCCCGCCGTGTAGCCGTTGTCCCGCAGCAGCAGCGGCAGCCAGCCGAACATCACGTACGCGATGAGCGACTGCGAGCCGAAGTATCCGGCCACGGCCCAGGCGAGCCTGCTGCGCAGGAGGCCGTCGGCTCCGGCCCTCGCGGATGTGTCGCGCCGCTCCGGCTCACCGCGCCTGAGCGCGAGCCACGGAATCGCGGCCACGGCGGCCAGCGCCGCCCACACCCCGAGTGCCACGTGCCAGTTGCCTCCCGCGGCCTGCTGCACGGGAACGGTCGCCGCGGCGGCGACCATCGTCCCGGCCGCGAGGGCCGTCGAGTAGACGGTGGTCATCGCACCCGCCCGCCGCGGGAAGTGCCTCTTGATCAGCGCGGGGATGACGACGTTGCCGACCGCGCCGCCCGCCAGCGCGACCGCGCTGGCCGCCATGAACGGCACGGCCGAGTCGACGAGGGAGCGCACCGCCTGCCCCATCGCGAGCAGGACGATCGCGGCCAGCAGCAGCCTGTGCTCCCCCATCCTGCGGGACATGGCCGGCGTCAGGGCGCCGAACAGGGCGAAGCTCATCACCGGCAGCGTGGTGAGGAGCCCCGTCATCGCCCCCGACATGCCCAGTCCCGCGCTCACCTCGTCGAGGACGGTCCCCACGCTCGTCACCGCGGTGCGCAGGTTCAGCGCGGCGAGGGCGATGCCCCCGGCGATCAGCCATGCCATCGATCCGCCTTGTGCTCTCCATGGTGCTCGGAGCACGCCCCTCCGCGTCCCGACGGCACTCATCGCCGCAACATCTCCCCTCATCCAGTCATCCTACGATTGACACCATACCAAAGCCCTCATAGCTCTCTTTTGTTCCAGCTTCGGAGAACTCGTTACGAACGCCGGACGCCGCGCAGCAGCCACAGCAGGCCGATCACGGGCAGCACGAGCGGCACGAAGCCGTACCCGCTGCCGTACCCCGACCACACGGTGGCCTCCGGGAACGCGGCGGAGTCCGCCAGGCTCAGCGTGCCGACGACCAGCACCCCGGCCAGCTCGACCAGGCAGGCAGCCACCGCGACGCGCCGGGCGCCCCGGGCCAGCGCCACCGTGAGCACGATGTAGACCACTCCGGCGAACGCCGACAGCACGTACGCCAGCGGCGCCTCGGCGAACCGCGTGGCGATCTGCACGGCGGCGCGGGAGGTCGCGGCCAGCGCGAAGATCCCGTACACGGCCACGAGCACGCGTCCCGGCCCTGTGCTGGAAGGGGCGCTCATGCGCCCGCGTTCCAGATCTGCAGCAGCCGCCCGGTCATGACGGCCACGGTGAAGGCGGCCACGGCGATGACCCCAGGTCCCCAGCGCGTACGCTCCGCCCTGCCCCACCACATGGCGGCGGGCGGGATCACCACGGTGCCCGCCAGGTAGCCGATGAACGTCGCCTTCTCCACCACGTGGCCGAGCCCGGCGAGGGCGAAGCCCGCCTGCGCGAGCACGGCGAGCTCCAGCAGTCCCAGCCCGGCCAGCAGCACCGGCCCCATCGGCCGGTCCCGTACGGCGGTGACGACACCGACGAGCGCCAGCAGCAGGGCGGCGCCGATCAGCCAGCCCGAGTAGGCGCCGTTCATGCCGCGCTCGGGGCGGGGATCGCAGACATGGCCAGTAGGGTATCGGCCCGCACGCCCGCCCCGCCGCACGCCCTCCTAGCTCTGCCGGGTCTCGGCGAGCAGCAGGTCGACCGCGTCCTCCGGCTTCCCGTTGACCGCGTACGCCCCCCGCTGGCGCGAGGCGGAGCTGCCCCGGCGCAACGCGGCGTCGGCGAGCTCCGAGACGATCTCCCAGTCGCCCAGCTCCTCAAGGGTCGGCCGCAGCTCCTCCAGCATCCAGGCGATGATCCGCGGGGCCGGCGCCGGCCGGCTCGTCACCGGCGACAGCAGGTCGCCCTCCAGCCCGTCACGGGCCGCCCGCCAGTTGGCCGCCCGCAGCAGCGCGAGACGCTGCTCGCCGGCCGGCGGCTCGCCCCGCTCCACGGCCTCCGTCTCCCTGGTCATGAGGGCGCGGAAGAGCCCCGCCAGCAGCACCACGTCGTCCGCGAGCGGGCAGGAGTCGCAGACGCGCATCTCCACCGTCGGCACATGGGCGCTGAGCCGGATGTCGAAGTAGACCATGCCCCGGTCCTCGATGACGCCGGAGGCGACCAGGTCCTCGGCCGTCCTGTCGTACTCGCCGGCGTCGGCGAACGGGCCGAGCGGGCCTGCCGTCGGCCAGCGCTGCCAGCTCAGCGCCCGGCTGCTGGCATAGCCGCTGTCCTCGTCCATCCAGTACGGCGAGCTGGCGCTGAGCGCGAGCAACGGGGGAAGCCACGCCTCCACGCGCTGCGCGGCGAGCACCGCCACGTCCCTGTCGTCGATCTCCACGTGCACCTGCGCCCCGCAGATGAGCTGCTCCTGGGCGAGGAACCGGTAGGACTCCGACAGGTAGCGGTAGCGCTCCCCCGGGGTGAACGTGTAGCCCTCGATGCCGGTGATCGGGGTGGTGCCGGCGGCGATCACGCCCACCCCCAGCGGCTCACCGGCCGACACGAGCGCTTGGCGCAGCCGCACGATCTCGGCCCGTACGTCGCCCAGGTCCTCCATCGGGGTGCTGTTGGTCTCCACCACCGACCGCTGCAGTTCGGCCGCGAACCCCTCGTCCGGCAGCCGCTCCAGCATCGACTCCGCCAGCGGCGTCAGCCGCCGGGTCTCGAGATCGACGACAAGGAACTCCTCTTCAACGCCGACAGGCCGTCTCTTCGTCATGACCGACCACTACCCCGGTGGTGCGGAACAGGCCTCACCTGGCCCGTCGCGTTGAGCAAAGTCGGAGCGCACCGAACTTTTTCCATGGATGATGGCTCTTATCGGTGGGGGCCCGACATTTCCACTACGGGGAAGGATTCGACATGCCGGTCGACCTGTCCAACGGCAAGCCACTCGCATGGGATTCGGCGAAGCTCGACGCCGACACCAAGGCCATGCTCGACAACCTGCAGCCGAACATCCTGCAGGCGCACGTGAGGGAAAGCATGTCCCTGCTGCTCGTGCACTTCGGCGACGGCCCGGACGGCAGGCGCTTCCTGCGCTCCCTCGTGCCGCTGATGAAATCGGCCAGGAAGCACCTGGAGGAGGTCCGCGACTTCAACCGCTCGAAGAAAGCCGGCACGCCGTACGTGGGCGTCGGTATCAGCAAAATCGGCTATCTGAAACTGGGCGAATCCACCACCAAATTCACCGACAACGCGTTCAAGTCGGGGATGAAGCGGCGCAAGGACACGTTGAGCGACCCGGCGGTCGGCTCCTGGGAGAAGCACTACCAGGAGGAGATCCATGCGATCGTGCTGATCGGCGACGCCACGCCGGAGCCGGTCGCCACCACCCGCGAGCGCGTCCTCGCGCTGCTGCCGAAGACCGCGAAGATCGTCGGTGAGGAGAAGGGCGAGGGCCTGCGCGACGCCCAGGGCCGGGGCATCGAGCACTTCGGCTACGTGGACGGCCGCAGCCAGCCGCTGTTCCTCGCAGACCAGGTGGCCGCCGAGTCCGGCACCAACTGGAACCCCTTCTTCCCGCTGAGCCACGTGCTCGTCCCCGACCCCCTCGCTCCCCACCCGAGCCGGCACTTCGGCAGCTACCTCGTCCTGCGCAAGCTGGAACAGAACGTCCGCGCGTTCCGCGAGGCCGAGGAGGCCCTCGCCGACGCGCTCGGCCTGAAGGGAGACGACCGGCCGCTCGCGGGCGCGATGCTGGTGGGCCGGTTCCGCAACGGCACCCCGCTGCGGCTGCACGGCAAGCCGAGCTCCGAGGGCCACCCGGTGCAGAACGACTTCAGCTACCGCGACGACCCCGGGTCCAAGTGCCCGGTGAGCTCGCACATCCGCAAGGCCAACCCCCGGGACTCTCGGGACGGCGGCCTGGAGCGCACGCTCGGCGTCATGATGGCCCGGCGCGGCCAGACGTACGGCAGGCGCACCGACAAGCCGTGGGACGACGCGCCCGCGACGACCCGGCCGACCGGCGGCGTGGGCCTGCTGTTCATGGCGTTCAACTCCAGCCTGCAGGGCCAGTTCGAGTTCACCCAGCAGACCTGGGCCGACAACGCCGACTTCCCGGCCGGGGGCACCGGCCACGACCCCGTGATCGGCCAGGGCAAGCGGGATGTCAAGGTGCGCTATCCGAAGGCGTGGGGCAGCACGAAGCTCAGCGGCCCCCAGCACCAGGTGCCCCAGACCGTGACGATGAAGGGCGGCGAGTACTTTTTCATGCCCTCGCTCGCCTACCTCAAGAGCCTGTGATCCTCCGACGCCCGCGTCAGGCGCGCGAGCGGCCGACGTAGACGTTGCGGGCCCGGTAGTAGGTGCTCCCGCTCGGGCCCGGGGAGCCGGACGAGCCCTCCATCTGCAGATTGATGATCAGCCACATCGGCTTGCCGACGAAGCCACGGGCGTGGTGGACGGCCTTCCACTGGCCGTCGATGTAGTAGTGGATGTCCACGTCCGTGGCGCTCACCTTGGTGATCCACGCGCGGTAGGTGTGCCAGGAGCCGGGCGACGACACGCCCACGACCGTGCTGTCCACGTCGGACGAGGTGCGGAACGTGTTGAACCAGTTGCGGCCGTCGCCCTTGAACTCCAGGATGTCGCTTTCCGGCGGCCAGCTGTTGACGCCGGTCAGCCAGAAGGCCGGCCAGGTCCCCCGGGCCGACGGCGCCTGGAAGTCGCCCTTGACCTCCCAGTTGGGGAACTGGTCGTTCACCACGACCTGATCGCGGGCGTGGATGGCGCCGGAGTGGTAGTGGATGGCCGGGTGCGGGTTCGCGGTGCTGGTCCCCTCGTCCCAGGTGATCCTGGTGGCCGTCAGCGTCAGCACCCCGCCGGACAGCGAGATGTGGTTGTGGTCACTGGACGAGCCGTACATCCGGGCGGAGCCGTTGTGGTCGGACCCCCACGGATACAGGTAGTTCCACTCCGACTCCAGAGCGGAGTAGCTGGAGAACGACCCGGTGTCGACGACCGTCTCCCACGCCGCCGCCTGCGCCGGGGTGACGGCGGTGACGGCGGTGACGGTCGAGCCCGCCACGGCGGCCGCGAGGAGGAGAGCACTGTGACGTCTCATGCCGGTTGTCCAATCGCAGGGGATCCAGGCATCCGACGACGAGAGTCAGGCAGCGGTTGGAGGCGAGTCAACGTCCGCGTCCCGGCCCTGAGTGGGACCGCAGGTCATGCGAGAGACGAGCGTGAAAGTTCCAGCCGTGGTGGGTGGAGCTATGGGGACTCGAACCCCAGACCCCCTCCATGCCATGGAGGTGCGCTACCAGCTGCGCTATAGCCCCTTGCCACCGCCCCGGGTGCTCCCGGCGCGGCGCTCGGAGAGCATATAGGTATGCCCTTCCGTTTACCTAATCGTCACCGGCCACACACGTCTCAGCCGTCGGCGGTGGCGGCGGGGCTGTCGTCGCTGCTGATCGGCTCCGGGAGCGTGCCCGCGTTGTGCTCCAGCAGGCGCCAGCCGCGGCGGCCCTCCTCCAGCACCGACCACGAGCAGTTGCCCAGGCTGCCGAGCGCCGACCACAGCTCCTGCGGCAGCCCGAGCAGCCGGCAGATGCCGAGCCGCAGCGCGGCGCCGTGCGAGGCGACGACCAGCAGGCCGTCCTCGTCGAGGCGGGACGCCCAGCGCCCGATCGCCTCGGCGACGCGGTCGGCGACGTGCGCCACGTCCTCGCCGCCGGGGGCCTCCCACGCCTCGTACTCGACCGGCCAGCCCGCCCTGATCTCGTCGCGGGTCAGACCCTCCCACTCGCCGCCGCCGCGCTCACGCAGGTCCTTGTCCACGGCGACGTCGAGGCCGGTGAGCCGGCCGAGGGCCGCGGCGGTGTCGTACGCGCGCCGCAGGTCCGAGGAGACGAGCATGGTCGGCCGCAGGGCCGCGAGCAGGGAGGCCGCCCGGGCCGCCTGCGCGACGCCGGTCTCGTCCAATGCGATGTCGGTGTGTCCCTGGAAGCGCTTCTCGACGTTCCACAGCGTCTGCCCGTGCCGCAGGCAGACGAGGCGACGGCTCATCGCGCCGCCCCGATGATGGCGTTCGTCACCGGGCCGCTCCGTGCCCGCGCTGGGCGGCGACCCGTTTGACGCTCTCCGGCAGCTCGATGGACGGGCAGTCCTTCCACAGGCGCTCCAGCGCGTAGAAGTTGCGGTCCTCCTCGTGCTGCACGTGCACCACGATGTCGAGGTAGTCGAGCAGGACCCAGCGGCCCTCCCGCTCGCCCTCACGGCGTACGGGCTTGGCGTCGGCCTCCACGCGCAGACGCTCCTCAATCTCGTCGACTACCGCGCGGACCTGCCGGTCGTTGGACGCGGAGCAGAGGAGGAAGGCGTCGGTGATGACGAGCTGTTCGCTCACGTCGTAGGCGATGATGTCGTCGGCCAGCTTCTCGGCGGCGGCCTCGGCCGCCACCCGCACGAGCTGGATCGATCTCTCGGATGCTGTCACGATTCGGTTCTGTCCTCCGTTGACGGGCTCTTCCAGGGTGCACAATCCGCGTGCCCCCTACAACCGGCTTTCCCGGGGAGACCCTACCGGCACACCTTGTCGTTTCCGGAGTTATGCCCGGGATCGGGAGTTCAACGTCCTTCCGGGTCCGTGGATTCCGTCAAAGGGAAGGCCGCGACGGTGGCGCCGACCTGGATCGTGCCGGGCGTACGGGGGGCCGCCGCGCCGTCGTGGAGGTCGACGATCGCGGCGAGGATCCTGCCGCGGACGTCGTGCCACAGCTCGGGCTCGACCCACAGCTCGGCGTCGGCCGTCACCCCCTCCTCGCCCGCGCGCCGCCGCCCGGCCCGCTCGCGCAGCGACCGCGCCAGCGCCTCGGCGAGCAGCGGGAAGCCGTCCCGCTGCTCGGTCAGCGGCGTGCCCCTCACCGCCCGGTAACGGCGTTCCCGGCCGCCGCGGCGGACCCGTACGTCGGCCAGCTCGGCCAGCCCGGCGTCGTCCAGGCAGCGCAGGTGGTGGCTGGCGAGGGCGTGCGAGATGCCCAGCTCGCGGGACAGCTCGGCCGCCGACATGGGCGCGCCCCACATGAGCGAGATCATGCGCAGCCGCACCGGATGCGCGAGCGCCCTCAGCCTGGGATCCGCCTCCGCCATGGCGGCAAGTAAACACCACCACAACCCCCAAGCATTGACTTGGGGGTCGGCTGCCGCGATGATCGTGCGGCATGAGAGCCGCCCTCGCCGACCGCAACGCGCGCCGTTATCTGAGCGCCGTCGTGGTCTCCGGTTTCGGCACCATGGCCATGTCCCTGGTCGCGGGCATCTGGGTGAAGTCGCTGACCGGCTCCGACAGCCTCGCCGCCCTCACCGCCTTCTGCTTCTGGGCGCCGACGGCGGCCGGACCAGTGCTCGGCGCGGTGGCCGACGTCCTCGGCCCACGGCCCGTGCTCGTCTGGACCAACGTCGTGATGGGCGCGGCGCTCTGCCTGCTCTTCCTGGTCCGCTCCCCCGCGCAGGTCTGGCTGCTGTTCGCGGTGCTCCTGCTGTACGGCGTGAGCTTCGTCGTGCTCGACGCGGCGGAGGCGGCCGTCCTGCCCGCGGCCGTGCCGGAGGCGCTGCTGGCCGAGGTCAACGGGCTGCGCATGAGCGCGTCGGAGGGCACCCGCCTCGCCGCGCCCCTGCTGGGCGCAGGGCTGTTCACCGCCGCGGGCGGCGACGCGGTGGTCGCGCTCGACGCGGCCACCTTCGCGGCCGGCGCCTGGCTGCTCGGCACACTGCGCCTGCCGGCCGCCTCCGCACGGCGCGCCCGCGCGACGCGCGGGTGGGCGGCCCGGACGGCGGAGGGGGCGCGCTTCCTGTTCCGCGACCCGCTCCTGCGCCGCCTCGTGCTGTCCGGGGCGGCGCTGATGCTGGTCTCCGGCGTCAACGGGGCGGCCGTCTTCGCCGTGGTCGACCACGGCCTGCACCGGGAGCCGGGCTTCACCGGCGTGCTGTCCGCGATCCAGGGCGGCGGCACGGTCCTCGGCGGCCTGATCGCCGGGCCGTTGCTGCGCCGGGCCGGCGAGGCGCGGCTGTCCGCCGCCGGAGGGCTCCTGTTCGCCGCCTCGGTGGCGCTGCGCGCGGCTCCCTGGGAGCCCGTCGTGACGGCGGCGAGCCTGCTGTCGGGGCTGGGGCTGCCCTGGGTGCTGGTCGCCGCCTTCACCGCCGTACAGCGGATCGCGCCCCGCGACCTGCTGGCCACGGTGTCCGCGACCGCCAACACCGCGCTGTTCGTCCCGACCGCTGTGGGGATGGCGCTCGGCGCCGGGCTCCTCGCCCTGACCTCCTACCGTCCGGTGCTGTACGCGGCGGCGTTCGCCGGCGCGCTCGCCGTGGCGTGCGGCCTTCAGTCGGCGGGATCGCGGTAGAGGCCGCGCTTGTTGATGTACTGCACGATGCCGTCGGGGACCAGATACCAGATGGGTTCCCCGGCGGCCACCCGGTCGCGGCACTCGGAGGAGGAGATCGCCAGGGCCGGGATCTCGATCAGGCTGACCTTGCCCGCCGGCAGGCCGGGGTCCTGGAGAGTGTGACCGGGCCGGGTGCAGCCGACGAAGTGCGCGATGGTGAACAGCTCGTCGGCGTCGCGCCAGCTCAGGATCTGCGCGAGCGCGTCGGCGCCGGTGATGAAGTACAGCTCCACGTCCGGTCCGTACGCGGCGGCGATGTCACGCAGCGTGTCGATCGTGTACGTGGGGCCGGGCCGGTCGATGTCCACCCGGCTGACCGAGAAGCGGGGGTTCGACGCGGTGGCGATCACCGTCATCAGGTAACGGTCCTCGGACGAGGACACGGTCTGCTCGGCCTTCTGCCATGGCCGGCCGGTCGGGACGAACACCACCTCGTCCAGGTTGAAGTGGTGGGCCACCTCGCTGGCCGCCACCAGGTGGCCGTGGTGGATCGGGTCGAAGGTCCCGCCCATCACGCCCAGTCGCCGGATCGCCGTCCCGTTTCGCATGGAACGGACGATAACGCCCCTACCGGACCACACCGGAAACCGGCCCTCGGGTGACGGCCCGGGCTCTCCGCCGCGTCCGCGCGCGTCCGGCCCGTGAGACATAGCATGCGGAACATGACCACTCCCGATCGCAATCGCGTGCAGCTGCCCGGCATCAGCTCGCGAGCCTACGAACACCCCGCCGACCGTTCCGCGCTGGTCGCGATGCGTTCGCTCTCCGGATTCGACGCGGTGCTCAAGCGCACGTCCGGCCTGTTCAGCGAGCGCAGGCTCCGTCTGATGTTCCTGGCCTCCGCGGTGCGCACGACCGACACCCAGTTCCGCGCCCTGCACGACATGGGCCGCGACAGCGCCTACATCCTCGACCTGCACCGGATCCCCGAGATCTACGTGCAGCAGGACCCGAAGGCGTACGCGATGGCGATCGGTTTCGACGAGCCGTTCATCATCGTCTCGACGGGGCTGCTCGACCTCATGGACGACGAGGAGCTGCGCTTCGTCATCGGCCACGAGACCTCGCACATCCTGTCGGGCCACGCCGTCTACGGCACGATGCTCGCGATCCTGACCCGCCTGGCCACCCGGGTGGCCTGGATCCCGCTCGGCTACATCGGCCTGCGGGTCATCGTCGCCGCCCTGGAGGAATGGCAGCGCAAGGCGGAGATGTCCGCCGACCGCGGCGGCCTGCTCGCCGGGCAGGACCCCGACGCCGCGCTGCGGGCGCTCATGAAGCTCGCCGGCGGCTCCCGCCTGCACGAGATGAACATCGAGGCGTTCCTCGACCAGGCCAGGGAGTACGACACCGCGGGCGACGTGCGCGACGGCCTGCTCAAGGTCCTCAACATGCTCGGCACGACCCACCCGTTCGCGGTGACCCGCGTCGCCGAACTCGACCGCTGGCGTCGCGGCGGAGAGTACGACCGGATCATCGCCGGCGACTACCCCCGCCGCGAGGACGACGCCAACGCCAGCATCACCGACGAGATCAAGGCGGCGGCCAACTCCTACCGAGAGTCCTGGGCGCAGTCGCAGGACCCGTTCATCGGCGTGCTGCGCGACGTCGCCGAGGGCGCGGTCAACGCCGGCGAGCGCATCTTCAACCGCTTCGCCCGGCGGGAGAACTGAGCCGCGAGAAACCCCTAGAAGAAGAAGGCCACGGCACGCACGGCGGCGGCACAGAGCGCGACGAAGCCGCCCAGAACGGCGAGCGCGCGCAGGCCCTCCCGCCGCAGGCCGGGGATGGCCGCTCCGGCGCGCTCGATCTCCCGGCCGATGATCGCTCCGCTGACGACGCCGAACGCGACGCCGGCGATCGTGACGGGCACCGGCCGAGACCACCACTCGGGCTCCAGGCGTACCCCGGAGCCCACCCACAGCGCCGCGAACCCCGCCGCGGCGGCGGGCAGCCCCGGCCACGCGGCGGCCGACAGCGCCGAACCGGCCAGCGTGAGCGGGAACGCCAGCGCGCGCAGGCAGGCGCGGGCGCGGCCGGGTTTACGGCTCCGCACCAGCCAGTGGCTGGTCCACACGGCCCTGATCACCACCGCGAGGGCCGCCGTGATCGCGAAGGTGGCGAGCGGGTAGACCACCGACGCCACCACGCACGGAACGGCGAGTAGCGCGACCAGAACCAGGGCCGCGTTCCCGGTCGGGATGCCGAGCGCCCCTTCCGGCGCCCCCCGAGGCGCGGCGGCCAGGGCCGTGGCTGCCCTCGCCCGGCGGGGACGTGCGGCGGAGCCGGCGACCGGTTTCGCCGCCGTACGAGCGGGCGCGTCGGCCGCGGCACGCGTGGTGGGCTCGGGGACGGACGGCTCACCCGGAGCGCGGGAGGACTCCCCGGCGACCCGCGCGAGCCGGGACAGGCGGTCGGCCAGCAACGCGGCGGTCGGGCGCCGGGCGGGGTCGCGGTGCAGCGCGGCACGGACGAGCGGCAGCAGAGCGGCCGGCACCCCCACCAGGTCGGCCTTGCCGTTCAGCACCGCGTACATCTGGGACTGGGCGGTCCCCCGGCCGAAGGTCGGCCTCCCGGTGGCGGCGAACGCCACCGTGGCGGCCCAGCCGTGGACGTCGGCCGGTTCCCCCACCGTCTCGTCGGAGAACACCTCGGGGGCGCAGTAGCCGGGTGTGCCGAGGAACGTGCCGGTCAACGTGAGCCGCGTCGCGTCGAGCACCTGGGCGATGCCGAAGTCGATCAGCACCGGCCCGTCCTCGCCCAGCAGGACGTTGGCCGGCTTCACGTCACGATGCACGACCCCGCCCGAATGGATGATCGCCAGGGCCGCCGCGAGGCCCTGCGCCAGCTCGATGAGCCGGGACTCCGGCAGCGGCCCGCCGCGCCGTACGGCGTCAAGGAGGTTCTCCCCCTCGATGTACTCCATGACGAGGTACGGCCGGTCGCCGGACAGGTCGGCGTCGAGCACCTGGGCGACGTACGGGCTCTCGACCCGGCGCAGCGCCCGGACCTCGCGTTCGAGGCGTAATCGGGCGTCGGGGTCGTTCTCGATGGGATCGCGGAGCATCTTCACCGCGACGCGCTCGCCCCGGCGGCCGACGGCGAGGTACACCTCACCCATGCCACCCCGGCCCAGCCGCTCCAGCAGCGCGTAGGGGCCGACCCGCCCGAGACGTCCAGCCATAGGAGCGCCAACCATAGCGGTCCCGTCGCCGGAATCGGCGGAGGCGCGCCGTTCGCATCGCATACAAGCGGATGCCAACCGGCCCACAAGAGCGCCCCGGCAGTCTGTTCACGACGATGCCGGCCGGACCACCGGCCCGCGCTGACCACCGGCGAGACGAAGACAGATGACGATGACTGACTCCTCCGGCGCGATCACCGTCGTGATCGCCGACGATCACCCACTGTTCGTCGAGGGGATCCGGTTCGCCCTGGAGCAGGCGACCGGCCTCTCTGTCGGCGGCACCGCCTGCGACGACCTCGACGCCCTCCGCCTGTGCGTGCGGCTGTCACCGCAGGTGCTGCTGGCCGACCTGGGCATGCTGGGCGCCCTCGGCTCCCTGGGCCGCCGCTGCCCCGCCGTACGGGTGCTCGCGCTGGGCACCGACGACGGCGAGGCGGGCTTCGTGAGCGCGCTGCGCGCCGGCGCGCACGGCTACCTGCTGAAGGGGTCGCGGCCTGCGGAGATCGCGGCGGCGGTCCGGTCCGTGGCGCTCGGGCAGGTGGTCTTCGGCGGCGGGCTGGCGCCCCGGCTCCTGGACCGCCTCACCACGCCGCCGGCCCGCAGCCCGTTCCCCGGCCTCACCCAGCGGGAGCACGAGATCCTGGAGCGGCTGGCCGACGGCAGGTCCAACGCCGAGATCGCCCGCGAGCTGTGCCTGGCGACGAAGACCGTGCGCAACCACGTGAGCAACGTGCTGACGAAGCTGGCCGCGCCCACCCGGGTGGACGCGGCCCTGCGGGCCAGGGACGCGGGCCTCGGCTCACGTCCCGTGCTCACCCGCGTCTGACGGTCACACCCGTACGTGGCCCTCGCCGGTGTAGATCCACTTGGTGGAGGTGAGCTCCGGCAGCCCCATCGGCCCCCGGGCGTGCAGCTTCTGGGTGGAGATGCCGATCTCCGCCCCGAAGCCGAACTCCCCGCCGTCCGTGAACCGGGTGGAGGCGTTCACCGCGACCGCCGCCGAGTCCACGGTCGCCACGAACCTGCGGGCGGCCTGCTGGGAACGGGTCACGATGGCGTCGGTGTGAGCCGAGCCGTACCTGCGGATGTGCGCGACCGCGTCGTCCAGCGAGTCGACCACGGCGGCGGCGATGTCGAGCGAGAGGTACTCGGTGGTGAAGTCCTCCTCGGCGGCGGCCACGACGTCGGCGCCGTAGGCCCGCACCCGCTCGTCCCCGTGGACGGTCACACCGGCGTCCTTCAGCGCCGTCAGCGCCCTGGGGACGAACTCGTCGGCGATCGCGGCGTGCACGAGGAGCGTCTCGGCCGCGTTGCACACCGAGGGCCGCTGCGCCTTGGCGTTCACCAGGATCTTGAGGGCGGTGTCGACGTCGGCGTCGGCGTCCACGTAGACGTGGCAGTTGCCCACCCCGGTCTCGATCACCGGCACGGTCGACTCCTCGACCACGCTGTTGATCAGAGAGGCGCCGCCGCGCGGGATCAGCACG
Source organism: Microbispora sp. NPDC046933 (assembly GCF_040644635.1). NCBI lineage: Bacteria > Bacillati > Actinomycetota > Actinomycetes > Streptosporangiales > Streptosporangiaceae > Microbispora > Microbispora sp. NPDC046933. The sequence continues at coordinate 23,831 of NZ_JBEYWW010000056.1, forward strand.
TCCACCAGCCCGCGGGCGCGCATCAGGTGCTTGACCGACTCGCGGGTCTGGCCCGGCACGAGCTGCACGGCGTCCGCGGGCACCTCGGTCGCCGCGAGGGCCTCCTGCATGACCCGCACGAGCGCCGTGTTGGAGGAGTACGCGCTGGACGACCCGCGCAGCAGCACGCCGTTGCCGCTCTTGAGGCACAGCGCGGCCGCGTCCACGGTCACGTTGGGCCGGCCCTCGTAGATGATGCCGATGACGCCGAGGGGCACCCGCACCTGCCGCAGCTCCAGGCCGTTGGGCAGCGTGCTGCCGCGCACGACCTCGCCGACCGGGTCGGGCAGGTCGGCCACCTGGCGGACGGCCGCCGCGATCGTGGCGATCCGGCCGGCGTCGAGCCGCAGCCGGTCGATCATCGCCTCGGAGGTGCCGTTCTCCCTGGCCCGGTCCACGTCGAGGGCGTTGGCCGCGACGATCTCGTCCGTGGCCGCCTCCAGCGCGTCGGCCACTGCGCGCAGCGCCGCGTCCTTTGGCGCGCGCGGCATCGGCGCGAGCAGCGTCGCGGCGTCCCTCGCCGCCCGCGCGACCTTCAGAAATTCCTCTGCCTCAGACATTGCCTCGCGCTCCGTCACTTGTGGTGGTGAACAGGCTCCAATATCACGATGTCGTCCCGGTGGATCAGCTCGCGCTCGTACTCCGGGCCGAGTGTGCTGGCCAGCTCCCGGGTGGAGCGACCGAGCAGCTCGGGGACCTCCCCCGCGTCATAGTTGACCAGACCGCGGGCGACGACGGCGCCCGACGGCGCGCACAGGTCGACCGGGTCTCCCGCGGCGAAGTCGCCCTCGACCTTCACGACGCCCGCGGGCAGCAGCGACTTGCGCCGCTCGACCACGGCCTGGACCGCGCCCGCGTCCAGGTGCAGGCGGCCCCGGCCGGTCGTGGCGTGGGCCAGCCACAGCAGCCGGGTGCCTGGGTGACGGCCCCCGGGGTGGAAGCAGGTGCCGATGTCGGCCCCTGCGAGCGCCTGCGCCGCGTGCGCCGCAGCGGTGAGCACGACCGGGACGCCCGCCCCGGTCGCGATGCGGGCCGCCTCCACCTTGGTGATCATGCCGCCGGTGCCGACCCTGCCTGAGGTGCCCAGCTCGACGCCTTCCAGGTCCTCGGGCCCCCGGACCTCGGCGATCCGCGTGGCGCCGTCCTTGCGGGGATCTCCGTCGTACAACGCGTCGACGTCCGACAGCAGCACCATGCCGTCCGCGTGGGTGAGGTGGGCCACCAGCGCCGCGAGCCGGTCGTTGTCGCCGAACCGGATCTCGTCGGTGGCCACCGTGTCGTTCTCGTTGACCACGGGGACGATGCCGAGTTCGAGCAGCCGGGCCAGCGTCCGCTGGGCGTTGCGGTGGTGCGAGCGGCGCATCATGTCGTCGGCCGTCAGCAGCACCTGCCCCACGCGCAGGCCATACCTGGCGAAGGACGAGGTGTAGCGGGCGACCAGCACGCCCTGCCCGACCGACGCGGCCGCCTGCTGGGTGGCCAGGTCCTTGGGCCGGTCGCGCAGCCCTAACGGCCCCAGCCCGGCGGCGATGGCGCCGGACGACACGAGCACGATCTGCGTGCCGGCCTTGCGCCGGGCCGCCAGCACGTCCACCAGCGCGTCCACGCGGTCGACGTCGATGGTGCCCCGGGGTGTCGTCAGCGACGACGATCCCACCTTGACCACCAGCCGCGCGGCCTCGCGGATCCGCTCCCTGCCTGTCACGCCATCTCCCACTCCGGCCCCCCGATCAGCCGAGCCTCGCGTCGGTGCCACGCGGGCCCATGGTCGCCTCCGTGCCCTGCGACGGCTGCCAGTCGAAGACGTAGCCGCCCTCCATCGGACCGATGATCACCTCGGCGCCGGCCGTCGCGCCGGCCTTGATCAGCTCCTCCTCGACGCCGAGCCGTTCGAGCCGGTCGGCCAGGTAGCCGACGGCCTCGTCGTTGGAGAAGTCGGTCTGGCGGATCCACCGCTCGGGCTTCTCACCGGTCACCTGGAAGCGGTTCTCGTCGAGACGCCGCACCGAGAACCCGGTCTCGCCGAGCTGCCTGGGCCGGATGACCAGCCGCGTGGGCTCCTCAACCGGGGCCTGCGCCCGGGCCGCCGCCACCATCTCCGCCATCGCGTACGCCAGGGGCCTGAGGCCCTCGTGGCTGGCCGCGGAGATCTCGAAGACGCGCAGGCCGCGCTCCTCCAGCATGGGCGTGACGATGTCGGCCAGGTCCCGGCCGTCGGGGACGTCCACCTTGTTCAGCGCGACCAGCCGCGGCCGGTCCTGCAGCGAGCCGTACGCCGCCAGCTCGGCCTCGATCACCTCGACGTCGGTGACCGGGTCGCGCCCCGGTTCGATCGTCGCGCAGTCGAGCACGTGCACGATCGTCGAGCAGCGCTCGACGTGCCGCAGGAACTCGTGGCCGAGACCCCGGCCCTCGGACGCCCCGGGGATGAGCCCCGGCACGTCGGCGACCGTGAAGACCGTCTCGCCCGCCGTCACCACGCCGAGGTTGGGGATGAGTGTCGTGAACGGATAGTCAGCGATCTTGGGGCGGGCCGCGGAGAGCGCCGCGATCAGGGACGACTTGCCCGCGTTGGGGAAACCGACCAGCGCCACGTCGGCGACGGTCTTGAGTTCGAGCACGATCTCGGCCTCGTCACCCGGCTCGCCCAGCAGCGCGAAACCCGGGGCCTTGCGCTTGGCGTTGGCCAGCGCGGCGTTGCCGAGGCCGCCGAAGCCGCCCTGCGCGGCGACGTAGCGGGTCCCGACGCCGACCAGGTCGACCAGCACCTCGCCGGTCCTGGCGTCCTTCACGACCGTGCCGTTGGGCACCGGCAGGACGATGTCCTCGCCGTTGGCGCCGTCCCGGTTGGAGCCCATGCCCTGCTTGCCGTTGCCCGCCCGGCGGTGCGGCCGGTGGTGGTACTCCAGCAGGGTGGCGGTGTTGGGATCCACCTCCAGGATGACGTCGCCGCCGCGTCCGCCGTTGCCGCCGTCGGGCCCGCCCAGCGGCTTGAACTTCTCCCGGTGGATGGAGGCGCAGCCGTTGCCCCCGTCACCCGCCTTGATGTGCAGGACGACGTGGTCCACGAAGTCGGCCATCAGCCGCTCCCCCTCACTGCTGTATGGAAAAACGAATGAGGCGGACCGAATGCTCGATCCGCCTCATCGCGCTGCTTGTAAGTGTCCGGGGCGGATCTACTCCGCGGCCGGGACGATGCTCACCGCGCGGCGACCGCGCTTGGTGCCGAACTGCACCCGGCCCGCGGCCAGGGCGAACAGCGTGTCGTCGCCACCACGGCCGACGTTGTCGCCGGGGTGGAAGTGCGTGCCGCGCTGACGGACGATGATCTCGCCGGCGTTCACCAGCTGACCGCCGAAACGCTTCACACCGAGGCGCTGAGCGTTCGAGTCACGGCCGTTCCGGGTGGACGAGGCGCCCTTCTTGTGTGCCATGATTCACTCCCTTTCGGGGGTAAGCGGGGGTCGTCCCCCGGGAAACTACTGTCCGGGGTTGATGCCGGTGACCTTGACCTGGGTGTACCGCTGGCGGTGACCCTGGCGCTTCTTGTATCCGGTCTTGTTCTTGTACTTCAGAATCCGGATCTTCGGTCCCTTGGTCTCGCCGAGGATCTCGGCGGTCACCTGGAACCGGGAAAGCGTGGCGGCGTCGGTGGTGACATCGCCGTCGTTGACGACGAGCACCGCCGGCAGCGACACCGAGGAGCCAACCTCGCCGGCGACCTTGTCCACCTCGAGGACGTCCCCGACGGAGACCTTCTGCTGCCTGCCGCCGCAACGAACGATCGCGTACACCGCGGAACCCTTCTACTGGCTAAATGCTGAGATGCCGCGCCCCGCATCCAGCTGCTGTCGATACACGACCGGCGATCCGGGCAGGCGCGCGAAGCCAGGCACGCCGACACCAGGCGCACCGGTTGACTAGGGTACCGGATATCCGGTACCCAGGTCGAACCGAGCGGACCGCCGGGTGACGAGGTCGTTACTCCGCCGTCTTCCTGCGGGAACGTCGCCGTCCCCGGGAAGACGACGCGGAGCCGTCACTCTCGTCGGAGTTGGGGGATTCGGCGTCGATGGCGTCGGTGACGCTCTCGCGCACCGAGCCCGACGCCGCGGCGACGGAGCCCTCGCTCGTCGCCAGCTTCTCGGCCACCGCCTTCTCGATGGCCATCTTGCCCTGCGTGCCGCGCGGCTCGGGCTTCGCCTCGACCGGCTCGGTCGACACGATGATCCCGCGCCCGTGGCAGCAGTCGCACGGCGTGGAGAACGCCTCCAGCAGGCCCTGACCGACCCGCTTGCGCGTCATCTGCACCAGGCCCAGCGAGGTGACCTCCGCCACCTGGTGCTTGGTCCGGTCCCGCGCCAGGCACTCCAGCAGCCGCCGGAGCACCAGATCGCGGTTGCTCTCCAGCACCATGTCGATGAAGTCGATCACGATGATGCCGCCGATGTCCCGCAGCCTGAGCTGGCGGACGATCTCCTCGGCCGCCTCCAGGTTGTTGCGGGTGACGGTCTCCTCGAGGTTGCCGCCCTGCCCGGTGAACTTGCCGGTGTTGACGTCGACGACCGTCATCGCCTCGGTCCGGTCGATCACCAGGGAGCCGCCGGACGGCAGCCACACCTTGCGCTCCATGGCCTTGGCGATCTGCTCGTCGACGCGGTAGGCGGAGAAGGCGTCGGTCCCCTCCTCCCACTTCGTCAGCCGCTCGGCCAGGTGCGGGGCGACGTAGCGGACGTACTCGTCCACCGTCGTCCACGCCTCGTCGCCCTCGACGACCAGGGAGCTGAAGTCCTCGTTGAAGACGTCGCGGACCACCCGGATGGTCAGGTCGGGCTCGCCGGACAGCAGCTCCGGCGGGCTGGCCGACTTGGCCTTACGCTGGATGTTCTCCCACTGGGCCGACAGCCGGGCCACGTCGCGGCTGAGCTCCTCCTCCGAGGCGCCCTCCGCGGCGGTGCGCACGATGACGCCCGCGTTCTCCGGCATGACCTTGCGCAGGATCTGCTTGAGCCGGGCTCGCTCCTTGTCGGGCAGCTTGCGGCTGATCCCGGTCATCGAGCCGTCCGGCACGTAGACCAGGTAGCGGCCGGGGAGGCTGATCTGGGAGGTCAGCCTCGCGCCCTTGTGGCCGATCGGGTCCTTGGTCACCTGGACGAGCACCGACTGCCCGGACTTCAGCGCCGCCTCGATCCGCTTGGGCTGACCCTCCATCCCCGCGGTGTCGAAGTTCACCTCGCCGGCGTACAGCACGGCGTTGCGGCCCTTCCCGATGTCCACGAACGCCGCCTCCATCGAGGGCAGCACGTTCTGGACCTTGCCGAGGTACACGTTGCCGACGTACGACTGGCTGGACTCCCGGTCGACATAGTGCTCGACGAGGATGCCGTCCTCGAGCACCGCGATCTGGGTGCGGCCGCCGTGGCGGCGCACGACCATGATCCGCTCGACCGACTCACGCCGGGCCAGGAACTCCGACTCGGTGATGATCGGGGGCCGGCGGCGGCCCAGCTCGCGGCCCTCGCGGCGGCGCTGCTTCTTCGCCTCCAGCCGGGTCGATCCCCGTACGCCCTGGACCTCGTCCACGGAGGTGGACCTGGTGGCGCGAGGCGCCCGGATGCGGACGACGGTGTTCGGCGGGTCGTCGGGGGCCAGCTCGGCCTCCTCGGTGCCCCGGCGGCGACGGCGGCGACGGCGGCGGGTGCCGGCCTGGCCCTCGGAGTCGTCCTCCGCCTGCTCGCGGTCCTCCTCCTCGGCCGACGCGGCCTGCGGCTCCTCGGCCTCGGACTCCTCACCGTCCTCGCCGTCCCTCGCACGGCCGCGGCCCCGGCCGCCCCGGCGGCGCCGGCGACGGCGGGCGCCGCCCTCGCCCTCGGCCTCCTCCTCGCCGGACTCGACCGTCTCCTCCGGCTCCTCGGCCTCGATCTCCTCGTCCTCCGCGCTCACGGGCGCGGCAGGCCTCTCGGGCGCGGCAGGCCTCTGCACGGGCACCGCGAACGGGTCGGGGGCCTGGAAGAGCGGCTGGAACAACGCCGACGGCGCCTGGAAGGGCACGGAGGGCACGGACGCCTGCTGCGCGGACAGACCGAAGGGGTTGGCCACCACGTCCGGCCGCCCGGCGTCCTCCTCGACGTCGACGTCTTCCATGTCGACGTCCTCGATGTCGAGCGGCTCGTCGTCCAACGGCTCCTCGTCGGGGAGGTTGAGCCGCAGCGCGGCGGCGACCTCCGCCTCGGCGGCGCTCATCGCCCTGGATCGTTCCGGCGCCGGCTCCTCTGCGCGGACGCGACGCCGCCGCCTTGGGGCGGCGGGCTCCTCGGCCTGCGCGGCCTGAACCGTCTCCTCCGCCTGCTCCGGCTGCCGGGACGGCTCGGTCTCGTCGGTCCTCTTTCGGGTCCGGCGGCGCCGGGCGGGCGCGGCCGGCTCGTCGTCCGCGGCCGGCGTCGTCTCCGCGGCCTCGGCCGGCATCGGCGGCACCGGCGGCGCCGGAGCAACGGGCTCTTCGGCGACCGGCGTCTCGGCCGTCTTGGTGCGGCGGCGCGTGACGCGCTTGGGCCGTTCCTTCGCGACCGGCTCCTCCTGCGTCACCGGCTCATCCTGCGCGGGCGGCGCGGGCGGCGCGGGGGTCTCGGCGGCGGGCTCGGCGGCCTTCGGCACAGTGCTCTCTTCAGCCTTCGGCACAGTGCTCTCTTCAGCCTTCGGCATGTTGGCGGCGGCGACCGTGGTCACCGGCGGGGGCAGGTCGTCCGGCTCGGGCGGGGGCCCGGCCGGGCGGCTCGCCGACCGGCGGCGCGGCGTCGTGGACACGCCGGACGGACCGGAGGAAACCGCGTCTCCCCCGGTCTGGCCGCGTTCTTCTGTTGTCGTGTCACCGTCAAGGCTCACAGCCCCGTCAGTGGGCTCGTTTTCGAGCATGCGGGCGCTCTCCCGTCAGCCTCCGGGCACGTTTCCGCGCCGCGCGGAGGCTCTCGTCTCTCGCGGTCCGCCGGGCTTCCTGTCGGCGCCTCGGCGGCAAGTCTTATCGGTCTCCGCCTGCCCGGTCGAAGGCGAACGGGTCGGCGGGCTCACCGGTCATCGCGTCGAGCGGCCCCTGCGCCAGCCTGGTCACCGCTGGGGGTGACGGCGGCGCGAAGCCTGCCACGAGACGCAGACCCATGAGCACGTCATCGGGCCGGACGGCAGGTGTTTCGTGCCGAACAACCATACGAAGTATGACACACGGTTGAACGGTCTCCTGACCTGCCGTAATTCCCGGCCCCTCCACGACGGCCAGCGAACGCACCGCCTGGCGGGCGTCGAACCGCCGCATTCCCTTCTTGGTCAGGCGTTCGACCTCCACCAGGTCGGCCGCGAGGAACTCCTTCACCGCCCGCTCGGCCTCGCCCGGATCGGCCCCGGGGAGCCGCAGCTCCCACATCGAGCCCTCCAGCCGGTCGGCCAGGTTCCCGTCCCGCGCCTCCACCACGTCGAGCACGTCAAGCCCCGGCGGCAGCGAGGCGTCGAGGTCGTCGCGGACCCGCCGCGGGTCGCACGGCCGGTTCACCCCGATCTCGAGGTACTCGGCCTCGCTCGCCACTCCGGTGGGGGCGGCGCCGGCGTAGGAGATCTTCGGGTGGGGGCTGAAGCCGGCGCTGTAGGCCACCGGAATGCCGGCTCGCCGCACCGCCCTTTCGACGGCGCGGGAGATGTCGCGGTGGCTGGTGAAGCGCAGGCGGCCCCGCTTGGCGTAGCGCACGCGAAGGCGCTGCACGGTGGGTTCGGGCGCGGGCCCGTCGGGAACGGGTTTCAGAGTTCCGTCGTCCTTCCGCTGTCGGTCGATGGTCTTTCTCAGGATAGGCCGTGACCGTCAGATCACGGTGAGTGGCAGCAGTTTCCTGCCCGTCGGGCCGATCTGGATCTCCGTCCCCATCGTGGGGCAGACACCGCAGTCGTAGCAGGGCGTCCAGCGGCAGTCCTCGACCTCGACCGTGTTGAGCGCGTCCTGCCAGTCCTGCCACAGCCACTCGCGGTCGAGACCGGCGTCGAGGTGGTCCCACGGAAGCACCTCGTGCTCGTCCCGCTCGCGCGTCGTGTACCAGTCCACGTCGACCGGCTCGTCGGCGAGGGCACGCTCGGCCGCGGCCATCCACCGCTCGAACGAGAAGTGCTCGCTCCAGCCGTCGAACCGGCCGCCGTCCTCCCAGACGGCCCGGATGACCCTGCCCACCCGGCGGTCGCCCCGCGACAGCAGCCCCTCCACGATCGACGGCTTGCCGTCGTGGTAGCGGTAGCCGATGGCCCTGCCGTACTCCTTGTCGGAGCGCAGAGCGTCGCGCAGCGCGCGCAGCCGGCGGTCCACCGTCTCGTGGTCGCACTGGGCGGCCCACTGGAACGGGGTGTGCGGCTTGGGCACGAACCCGCCGATGGAGACCGTGCAGCGGATGTCGCGCGAGCCCGTCGCCTCGCGGCCCGCCTTGATGACCTTCTTGGCCAGGTCGGCGATGCCGAGGACGTCCTCGTCCTCCTCGGTCGGGAGCCCGCACATGAAGTAGAGCTTCACCTGCCGCCAGCCGTTGGAGTAGGCGGTGGTGACCGTGCGGATCAGGTCCTCCTCGGTGACCATCTTGTTGATCACCTTGCGCATCCGCTCGGATCCGCCCTCCGGCGCGAACGTGAGCCCGGAACGGCGGCCGTTCCTGGACAGCTCGTTCGCCAGGTCGATGTTGAACGCGTCGACCCGGGTGGACGGCAGGGACAGGCCGACCTGGCTGCCCTCGTAGCGGTCGGCGAGACCCCTGGTGACGTCGGCGATCTCGGAGTGGTCCGCGCTGGACAGTGACAGCAGCCCGACCTCGCTGAAGCCGGACTCCCTGATCCCCGCCTCGACCATGTCGCCGATCGTGGTGATCGACCGCTCCCGGACCGGACGGGTGATCATCCCCGCCTGGCAGAAGCGGCAGCCCCGGGTGCAACCCCGGAAGATCTCGACACTGAACCGCTCGTGCACGGTCTCGGCGAGCGGGACCAGCGGCTTCTTCGGATACGGCCACTCGTCGAGGTCCATGACCGTGTGCTTGAACACCCGCGTCGGCACGCCGTCGCGGTTGGGGACGACGCGCCTGATGCGGCCGTCCGGGTGGTACTCGACGTCATAGAACTTCGGGACGTACACCCCGCCCGTGGAGGCGAGGCGCATCAGCAGCTCGTCGCGGCCGCCGGGCGAGCCCTCGGCCTTCCACTCGCGCAGCACCTCGGAGATCGCGATGGCGATCTGCTCGCCGTCGCCGAGCACGGCGGCGTCGAGGAAGTCCGCGATCGGCTCCGGGTTGAACGCGGCGTGGCCGCCCGCCAGCACGATCGGGTCCTCGTCGGTGCGGTCGGCCGCCTCCAGCGGGATCCCCGCCAGGTCGAGCGCGGTGAGGAGGTTCGTGTAGCCGAGCTCGGTGGCGAACGACACCCCGAGGACGTCGAACGCGCGAACCGGCCGGTGCCCGTCCACGGTGAACTGCGGGACGCCCTCGGACCGCATGAGCGCCTCGAGGTCGGGCCACACCGCGTAGGTGCGCTCCGCCAGCGTCTCGGGCAGCTCGTTGAGGATCTCGTAGAGGATCTGCACCCCCTGGTTGGGCAGGCCGACCTCGTAGGCGTCCGGGTACATCAGGGCCCACCGGACAGTCGCCTCGTCCCAGTCCTTGACCGTCGAGTTCAGCTCGCCCCCGACGTACTGGATCGGCTTCTGCACCTTGGGCAGCAGCGGCTCCAGGCGGGGAAACAACGACTCGACAGACATGCATCCAGGGTATCGGCTCCGCGGAGTGGCACCTGCGGATCTTCCGGCCTCAGAAGGGGTGCCAGATCCGGTCGTCGCCCGCCAGCAGCGAGGCCAGGCGGTGGCGCAGCTCCGCGTGCGCCGCGGCGTCCCGGTGCCCGATGCGCAGCACGGCCGTCAGCGTCTGCAGCTCCCTGATGTCACGCAGCACCGGATAGCCCGGCCAGTCCCTGATGTCGCACCCGTACGCGTGGGCGAACCCGTCACGCTGCGCGTCGGACAGGCCGAACCTGGCGCCCTGCAGGGTGGGCACCAGGTCGATCTCGCGCGGCCCGGCGCTGGCCGAGTCCCAGTCGCACAGCAGGATCCGGTCCGCGGTGCGGATCAGGTTGCCCCGGTGCGCGTCCCCGTGGACCAGCCCGTACGGCAGGGCGAACTCGACGCGCTCGTAGTACGCCTCCTCCAGCGCCGCGCACCGGCCCAGCAGCCATTCCCGCTCCTCGCCGTCCAGCACGAGACTGGCCCGTACGGCCCGCCGCACGCGGCCGAAGGGATCGTAGGTCGGCAGCGCGAACGGGACCGGCGGCAGGGAGTGCAGCCACCGCAGCAGCAGGCCGAGCGGAACGGGGTCCCCGTCGTCCGCGCCGTGCTCGTAGTGCCAGAAGGTCGCCAGGCAGCCCTCGACGGCCAGCGGCTGGCGCACGTCGAGCGGCAGCGTGACGGGGAAGCCCTGCTCGTGCAGCCAGCGGGTGACCTTGAGCGAGGTGACCAGGCGGTCGTACTTGCCGGGCGTGCCGGCCTCCGCGAGGCGGACGACGACCCCCTCGCCCGGCAGGTGATACACGGTGTTGGCGAAACTGCGCAGCAACCGGGCGCCGTCGGCGCTGAGCCCCGCCTGGCGGCACGCCTCCGCGAGCGCGGGCGGGGTTCCGGCGACGGTGGAGAGACTCATCGCGGGTCCCCCTCGCTTCCCGGTGCCTGGGACAGTGCCTCCGGCAGGGCCTCGGGCAACGCCCGGGCGGCCGACTGGGGCAGGCCGGTCGCGCAGAACGACTCCAGCCGTTCGGCGAGCGGGCCCCGCACCATCGGCCGGGTGGTCTGCAGGGTCTCCGCGAGGCTGTCGATCCTGCGCTCGGGCGGCAGGGCCAGCAGCGGGGTCAGGGCCTGCTCGGCCCCGCCGGGGTCGTCCTCCATCAGGTGCGCGACCGCGAGGTGGGCCCCGGCCATCGCCTCGCAGCCGTACGACCTGTTCTGCCGGTCCTCCCGCTCGTAGAGGTCGAGCGCGGTGCGGGCCTGCTCGATCGCCTGGGCGGGCTGGCCGAGGTGCAGGTGCGTGACCGCCGTGTAGTAGGCGTGCTTGGCGGGCCGGAAGGCGAACTCCCCGGCGAACCCGTCGTGCAGCTCGTCCCCGGTGCCCGACGCACGGGCGTCGGCGGCCTTGAGCAGGTCGTCCTCGGCCTCGCGGGTCCAGCCGAGCATCGCCCCCGCCCGCGCGCGCAGCATGTGCAGCCGCGCGCCGCCCTGGCCTCGGGGAAGCTGGGTGAGGCCGTCCTCGGCGTAGCCCGCCGCGTCCTCGTACCGCCGGTCCCACAGGGCCACCGACGCCTGCATGCCGCGCGCCCAGCCCATGAGCGACCGGTGACCGGCGATCCTGCCGTACGTCCACGCCGCGCGGGCGAGGGTGTCGGCGGGCACCCGGCGGCCCATGTCCATGCTCGCGTTGGCCATGAGGCCGCACAGCGCCCCGGCCAGGAAGTACAGCTCGCCGGCCTGGTTCGGATGGACGCGCCGCTCCAGCGCCCGGCGGGTCTGCTCCTGCAGCGCCCGCATCTCCACGAACAGCGGCAGCGGCGCCTCCCAGACGTACCGCCGGGACAGCCAGATCACCTGCGTGCGCAGCCGTTCCAGCGTGCTGTCGCCGACCTCGCTCGTCTCGACCCGCTCGGCGTGCTCGCTCGCCTCCTGCGCGGCGGCGCTGATCAGGTCGGGCGCGGCAGGGCGCCGCCACGTCTCGGGGCGGCGCATCTCCGGGGGGGTGTAGTCCCGGGCGAACCCGAGCTGCACCGGGCCCGTCTCGAACAGGCGGCACAGCAGGTCGGTGTAGTCGCGGTCGGGCCGGGCCCCGGCCTCCCACTCCCGCCAGGACCGCTCGCTCAGCCCCCTGCGCTTGATCTGCTCGCGGTCGCACATCGCGTGGAAGCGCTCGATCGCCTCCTCCACCGTCCACCCGTACGCCAGGCGCAGGCACTTGAAACGGGTCAGCTGCGGGCAGCAGAGGTGGATCTCGTCGGCGATCTGATGGAAGACCGCGGTCGTCGGCGGCTCTCCGAGAGCGGCGAGGGTCCGCTCGCGGATGCCGCCGGCGATCTGGATGGCGGACCGGTCCCCGCCGCGTGAGGGTGTCGTCATCGGCTCTCCCAGTGGTGACACCCGCACGCTAACGCCCTACATGTCACGAACCGGTCACCTCGCGCACTGCGAGTCGCTCTCCTCCAGGCGGAGAGGAACAACCGTCCCTCCGCGGCGCAACTGGGCCGTGAACAGCTGGCCGCACAGGCTGGCCGGCGTCTCGGCGAACCACACCGTCGGCGGGTCGCCCGCGGCCGCGGCGGCCCACCTCCCGCCGCCGTACACGATCCTGTAGTCGGGGAAGGCCGTGCGCAGCAGGTCAAGGGCGCGCTGGCGCTCCCGCACCTCGTCGTCCGGAGTCACCGTTCCTCCGTAATGGTTCGTTCAACCCCCGAACCTGTTCCGTTCCCATGATGTTCTCCGCGTGGTGCGGGCACCAGTGAGAGCGGGCGTCCGCCACCCTGCGGACGGCTCTCATGCGGGCGTCACACCTCAGACGGGCCGCGACCTGAGATGGATCGCCTGGAGGATGGCCACCGCCGTCATGTTCGCGAACGTCGCCGTGCCGCCGTAGGAGACGAACGGCAGCGGCACGCCGGTGATCGGCATGATGCCGATGGTCATGCCGACGTTGACGAGCGTCTGGAAGGCCAGCCACGCGACGATGCCGCCGGAGACGAGCGCGCTGAACCGGTCGCCGCACATCCGGGCGATCCGCACGCCGCGCAGCAGCACCACGCCGAGCAGGGCCACCACGGTGACCGTCCCGACGAAGCCGAGCTCCTCCCCGGCGACGGTGAAGATGAAGTCGGTGTGCTGCTCGGGCACGAAGCGTCCGGTCGTCTGACCGCCGTGGAACAGGCCCTTGCCGAACACCTCGCCCGACCCGATCGCCACCAGCGCCTGCGTGCTGTTGTAGCCCACGCCACGCGGGTCGCTCGACGGGTCGATGAGCGCGGTGAACCGCGCCACCTGGTAGGGCTTGAGCAGCCCCAGCGACCACACCGCCGCCGCCGCGAGGGCCGCGAGCAGCACCCCGGCCACCACCCAGCGCTTGCGTATCCCGGCGAAGACGATGACCGCGCCGGTCGTCGCCATCAGCACCATGGTGGTGCCGAGGTCGGGCTGCATCATGACCAGCGCCGCCGCGGCGCCCGCCGCCGCGAGTGACAGCGCGAGACCGCCGGCCCTCGGCCGGTCCTTGGTCTTCCCCTTCTCCGACGTCGGGACCAGCAGCCGCGCCAGCATCACCACCAGCGCCGGCTTCATGAACTCGGCCGGCTGCAGGGCGAATCCCCCGCCCAGCAGGATCCACGAGTGGTGGCCGTTGATCGTCGATCCCATCGGGCTGATGACCAGGATCAGCCCGATGACGGCGATGCCGTACAGGACCGGCGCGTACGTGCGCAGCCAGCGGTAGTCGCTCACCGCGACCGCGCTGTAGAGGGCCAGGCCGATGAGCAGGTTGAGCACGTGCTTCTTGGCCATGCCCGTCGGCTCGATCGACGACCACGTCCGGGTGGCCGACCACACCAGCAGGGTGCCGATCGCGCTGAGCGCGACCACCGCGCCGAACAGCACCCAGTCCATCCGCCGCACGACCGATCCCCGGCCGACGACGCGGCTCGCGAACGACCTCCGCCGTACCCCGATGGCTTCAGTCATGGCAGGACCGCCTCACTGCGTTTCGCGGCTGATGGCCGGCAGCCGCGTCACCGGTTTGCCGTCCGGAAGCGCCGGCTTGAGCGGCTTGCCGTCCTCCCCCTTGCCGAGGCCGAAGATCCCTTCCCAGATGCGCCGCACCGCGGGCGCGGCGGTCGAGGCGCCGAAGCCGCCCTGCGCCACCATGACCACGGTGACCAGGCGCGGATTGTCCGCGGGCGCGAAGGACGCGAACCATGACGTGTCCTCCTTGCCGTAGACCTCTGCCGTACCGGTCTTGCCACCGATCTTGACGATGTTCATCGGGAACCCGCGGAAGGCGCCCGCCGCCGTACCGTCCGAGGGCACCTCGCTGAGCGCCTTGCGGATGTAGGTGCGGGTCTCGTCGTTGACCGGCAGGTGAGCCACGACCGGGACCGGGATCTCCTGCTTAAGGGTGCCGTCCGGACGCATCAGCGCCCAGCCGACACGCGGGCTGCGCACGTTGCCGTCGCCCAGCAGCGCCGCGTACGCCCGGGCGAGCTGGAGGGGGGTGACCAGGACGTCGCCCTGGCCGATCGAGAGGTTGACCGCCTCGTAGGCGTGGAAGATCATGCCCTCCAGGCAGTTCTCGTTGGCCAGCCGCTTGGCGAACGCGGCGCGGCTCTGGTCCTTCATCTCCGGATAGCCGATCTTGGCCCGCTTGCACATCTCCGACTTGGTGGAGTTGTACAGGTCGAGCTTCCAGGCGCGGGTCGGAATGCGGCCCGCGGACTCGCCGGGCAGGTCGATGCCGGTGCGCTTGCCGAAGCCGTAGGCCTTGGCCATGTTCGGCATGGGCTCCTTGACCTTGGCCTTGGGCGTCTTGCCGCCGTCGCGCAGCCACTCCTCGTAGCCGGCCTTGTAGAACACGGTGTCGCACGACTTGACCAGCGCCTCGTGCAGCGAGATCGCGCCCAGGCTCATGCCGCCCGCGTTCGGGTACGACCGGCCCTCGACGTTGTAGGAACTCGGGCACTGGTAGGTGCCGTGCAGGGGCTCGCCGTCGGCGACCATCGCCGACACCGAGCTGATCTTGAACGTCGAACCCGGGGCGTACTCGCCGGCGATCGCCCGCGACACCAGCGGCTTGCCCGACTTGTCCGACAGCAGCCGCCGGTAGTCCTTCTCCGCGATGCCGCCCGTCCAGACCTTGGGGTCGTACGTCGGCCGGCTGGCCATCGCGATCACGCGGCCGGTCTTCACGTCGAGCACCACACCGGCGGCGCCGTCCGAGTTCGGCACCTCCCGCATGGCCTGGTCGAGCGACTGCTCGACGACGCGCTGGACCTTGGCGTCGATGCTGGTCACCAGGATGTCGCCAGGGGCCGGATCGGACTGCTGGTTGACCGAGATGACCTTGCCCATCCGGTCGACCTGGACGTTGCGCAGGCCGGGCGTGCCACGCAACGCGGAGTCGTAGGTGCGCTCCAGCCCGTCGCGGCCGGTGAGGTCGACGCCCGAATAGTTGGCCTTGAGACCCTCCCGCTTCTCCAGCTCGCTCTGCGTCACCGGCTGCAGGTAGCCGAGGAGCTGGGCGGCGTCCTTGCCGTTGGGGTAGTCGCGGATCGCCTGGATGTCCGCCGTGACGCCGGGGAAGTCCTCCTGGCGTTCCAGGATCTGCAGCGCCGCACGCGGGTTGACGTTGTTGGCGACCGGGATCGGCGTGTACGGCGAGCCGGGCCAGCACGGGCGGCTGACGCCGGGGCCGCACGCCCTGATCTCCTGCTTCAGCTTCGACAGCGGCACCTTCAGCACGGCGGACAGCCGGCGCAGGACCGCGTCGCCGCCGTCCGGCATCCGTTCCAGCCGGCCGCGGTCCACCGAGACCACCAGCGTCGTACGGTTGCGCACGAGCGGGCGGCCGGAGGAGTCGAGGATCGCCCCCCGCAGGGCGGGGACCCGCACCTCGCGGGTGCGCGTCTCCGTCGCGACGGTGACGAACCGCGACCCCTGCACCACCTGGACCTGCCACAGCCGGACGACGAGCACCACGATCATGGCGATGACCAGCACCTGCAGGACGAGCAGGCGTCCGCGCAAACGTGTCATGCCGTCCCCCGTCTCCAGCTCGGCACGAGCTCGCCACCGCCTGCGCGCCCCCGGTGGCCGCCGTGCGTGACCTTGACCGCCCGGAGCACCAGCGGAGCGGCCACGAGATTGCAGATCGCGGCCCGGGGCCATGCCGTGGCCAGCACCGGCCAGGTGATCCCCGGGGCGCCGATCAGCGCGCCCAGACCGGCCAGCAGGCCGGGCGCGACCACCGCGCACGCCGCCACCGCGGCCAGCGGCACGCGCTCTCCCACACGTCCGGCCGCGTAGCCGAGGGCGCACAGGACCAGCGCGTACTGGCCCAGCGTGTGGTTGGAGGGAGGCAGCAGGTCGTAGGCGAGCCCTCCGCAGAAGCCGATCACCGCGCCCGGCACGGGCCCGCGCCTGGTCGCGAGCGCGGCGACCGTCAGGAGCACCAGGTCGGGCGCCCACGAAAGCAGCAGCCGGTTCACCACGCTGACCTGGAGCACCAGAGCGACGAAGAGCAGCAGCGCGGCGATGAGGTTGCGGGCCATCGGTCAGTTCCTCCCACCGCGGCCGTCGTCCGCCGCGGCGCCGTCGTGCTGCCGAGGGGCGTTTCGCGCGGGCGCGTCGCGCGGCTCCCGGACGGCGTGCCGCTCTCGGGCGTACGGGTCCTGCGCGTACGGGTCCTGCGCGTACTGGTCGTCGGCGTACTGCTCTCCGTCCACGGCCTGTGTGCCGTGCCGGCCGCGCCGCTCCCGCGCGGCCTCTGGCCGGCCCTCGCGCGCCTGCCGCTCGGTCGCGGCACCCGACTCGTCGCCCGCGCCGCGGCCCCGGTCGCCGAGCCCCCACTCGGCCTCCAGCGAGGCGCGTCCCTGCCCGCGGCTGTCGTCGCCGCGCCGCTGGTCCTCACGCGGCGGCTTCGGCGGCGGCGGCTTCGGCGGGAGCACCGCGTCGCGCGGATCACGCTTCGGCGCCGCGACCACCACGCCGACGACGTCCAGCGAGGAGAAGTCGGTGAAGGGCCTCGCGTAGGCCGTCCTCGTCACCTCACCCGGGGTGTTGTCCACCCGCTCGACCACGCCGATCGGCACGCCCGGCACGTACGGCTTGCTCTGCTGAGATCCGAACGAGACGATCCGGCGGCCCACGCCGATCGGCACGGTGGAGTCGAGCAGGCGGAATTTGACGAGGTTGCCGCCACCGCCCGCCTCGCCGAGGCCGCTCACGACGCCGAGCTCGCTGCCGCCCTCCAGCCTGGCCCCTGCCGACAGGGCCGGGTCGGTCAACAGGGCCACCGTCGAGCCGGCCGGGCCCGTCTGGACGACGCGGCCGACCAGCCCGACATCGCTGAGCACCGTCATGTCGGTCCGGATCCCGTCGCCGGTGCCGGCGTCGATCTCGACCGTGTCCTCGAAACCGGCCACCGTACGCCGCGCGACGACCTGGGCCGGCACGATGCGGTAGCGGCCGAGGCCCGCCAGCCCGAGCATGCGGTCCAGCTTCTCGGCCCGGGCCTTGTCGAGCCGCTGCGCCGACACCTCGTCCCGCAGCCGCGCGTTCTCCTTGCGCAGGTCGGCGATGGCGCGCTGGGCGGAGGGCGCGTCGCGCAGCATGCCGACGAATCCGGTGATCGGCCGGGTGACGGCGGCGCCGACGCGCTCGACCTTTCCGAACACGGCGCCCGCGAAGTCGCGCACCGGGCCGAGGACGTGGTCGTTCCCGGCCCGGTGATCCACCGTGATGAGGATCAGCGCCACGGCGAGGAGAAGTCCGAGCGTGAGACGGGCACGGCGGGTGTCTCTCATGACGCTTGACGCTCCTTAGTTGCGGGGCTCCGGCACGAGCACCTGCTGGAGGGCTTCAAAGTCCTCCACGCACCGCCCGGAGCCGAGCGCGACCGAGTCGAGCGCGTTCTCGGCCAGGTGGACCGGCATGCCGGTCTCCTCGCGCAACCGGTCGACCATGCCGCGCAGCAGGGCGCCGCCACCGGTCACGGCGATCCCCCGGTCCATGAGGTCACCGGAGAGCTCCGGCGGGCACTTGTCCAGCGTCGACTTCACCGCGTCCACGACCGCGTTGACCGGCTCGGCGATCGACCGGCGGATCTCCTCGGCGCTGATGACGACCGTCTTCGGCAGGCCGCTGACCAGGTCACGGCCGCGCACCTCGGCATGGAAGTCCTCACCCGTGACGCAGGCGGACCCGACGGCGATCTTGACCTCCTCCGCCGTGCGCTCGCCCAGCATCAGGGAGTACTCCTTCTTGGCGAAGGCGATGACCGCCTGGTCGAGTTCGTCGCCGCCGACGCGGATCGACTGGCTGGTCACGATGCCGCCCATCGAGATGATCGCCACCTCGGTGGTGCCGCCGCCGATGTCGACGACCATGTTCCCGGTCGGCTCGTGGACCGGCAGGCCGGCTCCGATCGCGGCCGCCATGGGTTCCTCGATGATGTACACACGGCGGGCTCCGGCCTGGTAGCCCGCTTCCTTCACCGCGCGTTGCTCCACGGCGGTGATGCCACTCGGCACGGCCACGATGATGCGCGGGCGTACGAAGTGCCGCCGTTTGTGGATCTTCTGGATGAAGTACCGCAGCATCCGCTCGGTCACATCGAAATCCGCGATGACACCGTCTCTCAGGGGACGGATCGCGACGATGTTTCCGGGCGTCCGCCCGATCATCCGCTTCGCTTCTATCCCAACTGCCACGATCTTTCCTGTCGTGACGTTGATGGCGACGACGGACGGCTCGTTCAGGACGATGCCGCGCCCTCGGACGTAGACGAGAGTGTTCGCCGTGCCAAGGTCGACAGCCATGTCACGGCCCAGGAATGTCAGCTTGCTGCCCATGCGGAAGGAAGCCTTCCTTCAGGTGGTTAGCGGTTACCGGGTTCAGCGGGAGTGCGGGATGACGCATCGCATTCGAATCGTAACGGCATGTGCTCATCACTGGGCACATCGAGCTCTCAAGCCCCCGGAAAAACCGGCGTCCCCCGGCCTAAGCTCGGTCACCACCTGGAAAAACACGAGAGGCCCCGGTTTAAACCGGGGCCTCTCGTGTGGCAAGAGCTAGAAACGGTCGGGAAAGAAAATCTTGATTTCCCGGGCGGCGGACTCCGGCGAATCGGAGCCGTGGACGACGTTCTCGCCGATCTCCAGGGCGTGGTCGCCGCGGATGGTGCCGGGCGCGGACTTCACCGGGTCGGTCAGGCCGGCCAGGGCGCGGAACGCCTCGACGGCCCGCGGGCCCTCGAGCACCATCGCCACCAGCGGGCCGCCGGTGATGAACTCGACCAGCTCACCGAAGAACGGACGCTCGGAGTGCTCGGCGTAGTGGGCCTTGGCCGTCTCGGCGTCGAGCGTGCGCAGGTCCATCGCCACGATCTTGAGGCCCTTGCGCTCGATGCGGCCGATGACGTCCCCGATGAGGCCGCGACGGACCCCGTCGGGCTTGATCAGGACAAGCGTACGCTCGGACACGGTCTCTTCTCCTAAGGTCGTTTGACTCGCCGTACACGGTGACCCGGCGGATCGCGGGCGCATCCGTGAAGCATCTGGGGAGCTCCGGCTGGAAAGCTCCGACGCAACGGCAGCTTACCGGTCCGGGAACGCCACTCCGATCGGACGAGTCGGGAGCCGGCCGGTCTCCGCCGGCGGGTCTCCGGCGGAGCGTCCGGGGCGGTGTCAGCGTGCGCGGCGGTGTCAGCGTGCGGGGCCGGTGTCCCCGGGAATGCCGTCGTCCTCCTCCGGCGACGGGGTCGGCGCGGGGATCACCACCGCGCCGTCCGCCGACGCGGCGGCGGCCCGCCGGGTCAGGACGGAGGCGAGCACGATCACTCCGACCACGACGAAACCGCCGACGAGCGCCCACATGTGCAGCGCGTCGATGAACCCGTCGACCAGGGCGTTCCCGTCGCCTCGCGCGGTCACGGCGGCGTCGCGCAGCCGGTTCACCTGGATACCGGTGCCGAGCAGGAAGCCCGCGAGCACAGCCGGGAAGCACAGCGACAGCCCCAGCATCGCCGATCCGAGGCCCGCCGTGCGGAACGCGCCGACCAACGCCACCGCCGACCCCGCGGCCAGCAGGACGAACGGCACCACGAGCGGCGTACCCGACGGCGCCGGGACCAGCAGCCTGATCGCGGCCAGCCCCGCGACGACGGCCGCGAGACCGAGGACCGTCATCCGGGCCGCGAACGCCTCGGACGCTCGCCCCGCGAGGACGGCGCCCACGAGCGCGGCCATCGCGGCCACCAGGAACGGCACCCACAGGCCCTTGAGACCGGGACCGCCCAGCGGGCCGCCGAGCTCGATGTAGGTCATCTGCGCGGCGGTCGGCAGCACCACCAGCCCCACCGCGACGTTGACGAAGGCGAGCGTACGGCCGCCTGGCCCCTCGAACGTGCCGAGCGCCGCGAGGGCCAGCATCGCCACCACCACGACCGCCGCGGCGGCGACGACCAGGCGCGGCGGCCAGTCGAAGGTGATCCCGACGCCCAGCACCGCGATGGCCGCGGCGGGCACGACGGCCAGCGCGAGCCGCCCGCGCTCGGCCGACGTCGGCCGGCCCGCGGGCATGATCTCCCCCTCGGCCCGCGTCCCGCCGTCGCCGGAGATCATCCAGAGCACCAGGTACGCCGCGGCGAGCGCCAGCGCCACCCCGGTGAGCAGCGGGTACGGCTGGAGGGTGACCTGCCAGGAGGACACGTCACGGATCGCCCACAGGGCGAGGGCCTGGGCCGACAGCAGCGAGGCGGCGAGCGTGCCCGCCCAGATCGGCAGCAGCACCCGGCGCCGGGGACGCTCGGCGACCGCGACCAGCGTGGCCGGCACGAGCATGCCCGCGCCGATCCCGTGGAGCACGCGCAGCACGCCGACGAGCGCGACGGTGTCGGTGTACCCCCCGGCGACGTCGGCGAGCGCGAGAAGCGTGAGCCCCGCCACGAGGATCGGCGCGGCGCGGAACCTGCGCACCGCGACCGCGGCGAGCGGCACGGTCACCAGCATGGCGGGCAACGCCAGGCCGTGCGCGCGGATCATGTCGACCTGCGACACGCCCGGCGGCAGCAGCGCCGCCACCACGGAGATCGTGTTCGGGATGGCGACGAGCGCGAGAGGAAGGGCCACCAGGGTGAGCAGCCCGATGACGACGTCGACCAGCAGAGGGACGCGCACGGCACGGACCGGCACGGCGGTCCGAGCCTGCGGTACGGGAGGGACGGCCATGGTTGCCGACTTTAGCGCTTCGTCGTCCCTTCGACACGGCGAGCGACGAAGATAGCCGTTATCCACAGGGCGGCGAAGATCACCCCGAGGAAGAACATGACCGGGACCAGGAACCCTGTGGCGATTGTCAGGATTTCAAGCACAGTGCCCGCAATGTACGCGTACGGGCGTTTCAGCATGCCGGCGACCAGGACGCACAGGACGGCCAGCCCGAGCCCGACGGTCAGCGCGAGCGGTGCGGACACATGGTTGATCGTGATCGCAACCGGGCTGATGAGCGCGACGACGATCGCCTGCATCCCGAGGACGGTCGCGCACAACCGGCGCATGCCGGGGGTCACCTCGAACACGCCGCTGCTCATTTGGCGCCCTTGAGGAGGACGCGCGCGTCGCCCGCGGTCACGACCGAACCGGTGATGAGAACGCCGGAGCCGAACTCGTCGCCCTGGTCGGCCAGCGCGACGGCCGTGTCGATGGCGTCGTCCAGCCGGTCCTCGACGTGGACGCGGTCCTGGCCGAAGACGGCCTCCGCCCGGGCCGCCAGGTCGTCCGGGCTCAGCGAGCGAGGAGAGGAGTTGCGCGTGACCACGATCTCCTCGGCCACCGGTTCCAGCAGGTCCAAAATCGTGTCCACGTCCTTGTCCGCCATCACGGCCACCACGGCGACGAGCCGGGTGAACCCGAACGCCTCGGTCAGCGCCTCCACCGTCGCCTCCATGCCCCCGGGATTGTGCGCCGCGTCGATCAGGACGGTCGGGCCACGTCGCACGATCTCCAGCCGCCCGGGGCTGCTCACCTGGGCGAAGGCCTGCCGTACGACCTCCTCGCCCAGCGGGTCGTCACCGGCCGTCAGCGCCTCCACGGCGGCCAGGGCGCCCGCGGCGTTGCCCGCCTGGTACGCGCCGTACAACGGCATGAACACGTCCTCGTACACGCCTTTCAAGCCCCTGAGCTGGAGCATCTGGCCGCCCATGGCGAGCTCGCGATGCAGCACGCCGAACTCCAGCCCCTCGCGGGCGACCACCGCGCCGACCTCGGCCGCTCGCCGCATCAGCACCTCGGCGGCGGGCAGCGCCTGCTGCGCCAGCACGGCCGTCGCCTTCGGCTTGATGATTCCGGCCTTCTCACCGGCGATCGTCGCGATGTCAGGACCGAGGTAGTCCGTGTGATCGAGCGAGATCGGTGTGATGACGGCGACCGTCCCGTCGGCGACGTTCGTCGCGTCCCAGGTGCCGCCCATTCCGGTTTCCACCACCGCGACGTCCACGGGAGCGTCCGCGAACGCCGCGAACGCCATCGCCGTCAGGACCTCGAAGAAGCTCAGCTTGCCCACCTTGGCGTCGATCATCTCAAGGTAGGGGGCGATGTCCTGGTACACCTCGGCGAACCGCTCCTCCGACAGGGGCTCGCCGTCGATCGAGATGCGCTCACGCATCGACTGCAGATGAGGGCTCGTGTAGCGGCCCACCCGCAGGTTACGCTCGCGCAGGAGAGCCTCGACCATCCGCGCGGTGCTCGTCTTTCCGTTGGTGCCCGCGATGTGAACGACCTTGTACGAATGCTGGGGGTCGCCGAGGATCTCCATCAGCGCGGTGATCCGGTCAAGAGTGGGGCTGAAATCCCACTCCACGCCCCGTGCCATGATCGCTTGCTCGACGGCTCGATATTCCACGACCCTCAGCGTACGGGAACCCATGGCCACCCCTTCACGAGGTGGTGCGCGGTGCGGGTGATATGAGCCCGGGTGATCCACACGCGGGCGGAAGGTCTCACAGTGGGGCGTGTGGGGCGGGACGTCACGCGCCGGGGGGCGGGGCGTTTTTGTGGTGGGTGTGTTGGCCGGCTGGGGTGGGACGTCACTGCGTCTGTGGCGGGGAGTCTCGCGGTGAAGGGTGTTGGTCGGCTGCGGGGAGACCTGTGGTGCGGCCGTGTTGGTCGGCTGGCGGAGAGCCTTGTGCGGCGCGTGTTGGTTGGGTGCGATGGGACGTCACTGCGCCGGTCGGAAGGTCCGGTCCTCGCGAAGCCCGCTCCGCTGGGCCTTCGCTGCGGTCCTCCCTCCCGCCCGCT